>JBFJVB010000001.1:0-88781 GCA_041624435.1 Oceanococcus sp.
GCTGCGCGGATGGGCCTGCTGATGCAGTTTCTGCATGCAGGCCTGCAGGGTGCGGCTGATCACGGTCTGATGCCGCAGCATGGCCAGCTTGGGCCAGGTCGCGCGTTCACCTTGAAGAATCATTCGCCGCACGTCCTGCTCCCGGGGATTACGAATCACCCGGGTATAGCTGGTCAGATCAAAACTGGGCATGATCGTGATGTTGCCACGGTAGTCCTGATCGAGAATCCCGGTGGCATGATCCAGATGGCGGCGGACCCGGGTCAGCGGCTGTGGCAGATTGTTACGCACGAATTTCAAGGCCGTCTTGGCCTGGAAACGGGCCGACCCCAGCAACAGGCGCTGCGCACCGTGCAGCAGGCCCGACTGATTCGGTTCGCGGTCGCTCATGAAAGGCAGCACATGCGGATTGGTCTGACTGACGATGAAATGATTGACGTTGAACAGCCGCCGCAGGCGCATCCGGGGCAGATCGCTTTGCAGGGAACCATCGGCCCAGCGCAGTGACGGCATATAGGGTTCGCGCTTGCTGGCCCGGTTGCGTGTCGCCAGTTTCACCGGGGGAAACAGGAACGGGACCGCGCAGGAGGCCAGCACCGCTTCGCGCAGGAACAGGTGCGGGAAGGTCAGGTAATTCAGCAGGCGCGCAGGCTGATTGTCCGCCACCGGCGAAACGGTGATATTCATCGCCAGCAGGGAGAGCTTATGCGCTTCTTCGAAGGTTACATCGGGAATGTTCTGCGCCAGCCCGCGGCGCAACTTGTTCTGGTCCATGATGCCGCCGGTGCGCCAGATGTCCCGCAGCGATAGCAGGCCCCACAGGTCCAGATACAGGTTATCCGGATTCATCAGCGGCTCGGCCTCGGCGCGAGTCCGGGCCGACACGGCCGCTCCGACCAGCGCGCCGGCACTGGAACCCGATACCACCTCGGGCAGCAAATCGTGAACATACAGCGTTCGCACCACACCGACATGAAACAGCCCCATGCTCGCCCCACCCGACAGCATCAAGGCCGAGCGCCCGTAGCTTTGCGCCAGATCGGCGAAAAATTCACTCTTGGTCGCGAACGGCACGACGCTGTCGGGCTGCTCGGCAATCCAGTGCAGGGCTTCGGTGACCGTATCCAGATAGGATTCGATCAGATACTTGGTACCCAGGGGGCTGAAGTCATACAGCGCCGGATTGCCGGAATTGCCCAGATTCCAGTGCAAGCCCTGGCGCAATTCGAACAGCATGTCGCGGACCCGCTCCTGGTAGCGCAAGCGCCGCAGCGTCGTCAGACGATCGCGCACCAGCACATGGTCGTAATCATCTGACTGCTCGTCTTCGCGCCATTCATGCCCACCGCTGCGCAATTCATACTCGCTGGCAGCTTGCTGCCATTCCGCGTAGCTTGTGGCATGGGCCATGGCCCGCGCGGCGCCGGGCAGGCCCCCATCCAGTCGCAGCACATGACCGGCCATACGGGTGATCTTAGTCACTAAGCGCGCCCCGCTGTATTAGATAGTTCTGAAATTCATGCATGGATCATGCCATGCCCGGAATCAGAGTGCGAGCCTGGCGATTCGACAAGCACCCCGCAGCGCCCGCACAATCCCCGCAGTATTTGTTCGGGATGTGCCATGAGCCATCGCATTGCGGAAGTGGAACACGCCGTCAGCCAGGTCATTCTTGGCAAGACAACTGAAATCAAACTGGCCTTGAGCTGCCTGATGGCCGGGGGCCATCTGCTGATCGAGGACATCCCCGGCGTCGGCAAAACCACGCTGGCGCAGACCCTGGCGCGGCTGCTCGGCCTGCAATATCGGCGGGTGCAATTCACCAGTGATCTGCTGCCCGCCGATATTATCGGCGTATCCATTTTCGAAAAGGAAACCGGCCAGTTTCATTTCCAGCCCGGGCCGATTTTCAGCCAGTTACTGCTGGCCGATGAAATCAACCGTGCCAGCCCGAAAACCCAGAGCGCGCTGCTCGAAGCAATGGAGGAAAATCAGGTTACCAGTGACGGTGAGACTCGCCAGTTACCCCAGCCTTTTTTCGTGATCGCCACCCAGAACCCGCTCGATCAGATCGGCACCTTCGCCTTGCCCGAATCGCAACTTGATCGGTTTCTGATGCGGATTTCCCTGGGTTATCCGTCGCATCAGGCCGAGAAAGATCTCCTCCAGGGCGCCTCCCGCCGCGATCTTCTGACGCGACTGCAAGCGCTCTCCGATGCCGCCTCGCTCAAGGCCTTGCAAACCCAGGCGGCTGCGCTGACCACCAGTCCCGCCCTGCTGGAATACATCCTGGCCCTGGTCAAACACAGTCGCAGCCATGCCCGGGTCCGTCTGGGCCTGTCGCCACGCGCCGGCCTGGCGCTCAAGCATGCGGCTCAGGCCTGGGCCCTGCTCGACGGCCGCCAGGCCGTCATTCCTGAAGATGTCCAGGCGGTCTTTCCCGCCGTCGCGACGCATCGCATTGCGCTGCACGGCGGCGACCACTCCGGCGCGGCCGCCCTGGTCGGTGAACTCCTGAACGATGTCCCCATCCCCTGATCGAGCCATGCGTTGAACCTGCGCATCCGCCTGAGCGAACGCTTTGAAAACTGGGTGGTCTCGCGGCATGTTCCGCAGCCTCCGCCGGTATCGATCCGCCGCGGGCGCTGCTATATCCTGCCGACCCGCGCCGGCTACATGTTCGCGTTGATGCTGCTGGCGATGCTGCTCGGCGCGATGAACTACAACAACAATCTGGCCTTTGCCCTGACCTTTCTGCTTGCCGCGACCAGTCTGGTCGCCATGCACCACCCCCATGCCAATCTGCTGGGGCTGACAGTCCATGTCGGACACATTCCGGCCGTATTTGCAGGGGAGCCGGTCTGGGTTCCACTGCAATACACCAATGCCGGCAGCGCAGACCGTTTCAGCCTGCTGGCCGGCCTGAAGCGGTCCCGGCTTTCGCTGGACCTGGCGGTCGACTGCGCCAGCGGAGAAACGGCGCAATCCCGCTTCGAACTACCCGCCCGCGAGCGCGGCGTCTACCGCCTGCCCCGCTTCGCCGTTGCCACCGAATTTCCCCTGGGCCTGTTTCAGTCCTGGAGCTGGTTAAGCCTGACCAGCGAGTATCTGGTCTATCCGCGTCCGGCTACCGGACAGCGCCCGATCCCGCCGGTGGCCAGCCAGCATGGCACGCGTTCTGGCCAGCAGGAGGGCCGCGATGATTTCTCCCATCTGCGCGACTACCGCCCGGGTGACGCGCTGCGGTCCATCCACTGGAAAAGCTTCCCCCACAGCGGTCGACTGGCGGTCAAAACCTTTGCCGAACCCATGGATGAAGCCCTGTGGCTGGATTGGCACCAACTCACGGACCTGCACGACCCGGAAGCGCGCCTGTCGCAGTTGTGCCGCTGGATCCTGGATTGCGAAGCCGGTCAGAAACCCTACGGCCTACGTCTTCCGGGAGTTGAAATCGCCCCGGCGCGGGGTCACGCGCATCGCACCGACTGCCTTGAGCGGCTGGCCCGGCTGAAGGTCGGATCATGAGTACCGCGGTCATGACCGACCATCTGCCCGCAGCCAATGTGCAGCGCATTCTCACCGTCCTGATGCTGATTTCAGCACCCCATTTTGCCCGTTTGCCCTTGTGGGCCTCGCTTCTGGTCATCGGCATCTGCGCCTGGCGCTGGCAGGCTGCGCAGCGGACCTGGGCCATGCCACCGCGGCTGCTGCGCAGTGTCCTGGCCATCGCCGGATTTGCCGGCGTCTACGCCCAGTTCGGCACCTTGAACGGTCATTATGCCGGCGTCGCCCTGCTGGTCTTGATGCTGGCCATGAAATTGACCGAAATGACCCGTCGCCGCGACTATCTGCTGGTCATTTACCTCAGTTACTTCCTGCTGATCACGCATTTCCTGTTCAGCCAGGAAATGCTCATGCTGCCGGTGCTGTTTCTGGGCGCGCTGGCGATCACCATGGTCCTGATCGACGTCAACCATCCGCACAGCCTGTTGCCGGCCCGCCAGACCCTGCGTCTGTCCGCTCGGCTGCTGCTTCAGGCCCTGCCGCTGATGCTGGTTTTTTTCGTGCTATTTCCGCGCATTCCCGGTCCGCTGTGGGGCTTCCCCTCCGATGCCGGCGCCGGCGTGACCGGCCTGTCGGATTCCATGGAACCCGGTGCGATCAGCAGTTTGAGCCAGTCCGATGCGGTGGCATTTCGCGTCCGCTTCTCCGGGCCGGCGCCGCCGCGCCGGGACCTGTACTGGCGCGGGCCGGTTTTCGAATATTTCAACGGCCGCGCCTGGCTGCCCGGCGCCTGGGCCGAGGTGCCACGCCCGGTCACGGTCAGCCAACAGGGGCCGGCCATCGACTACGAAATCCAGATGGAACCGCACGGGCATAAATGGGTACTGCCGCTGGACCTGCCGATCGGCCCCTGGCCCGCGGACGTCGCGATGGGACCGGATCTGGTCGTGCGCCAGCGCCGCAACATCATCGAAAAACAACTGTTTCAGTTGCGCTCGATACTGGATTACCAGGCCGATGTGAAACTGCCCTTATCGGTACGGCAACGCAATCTGCTGCTACCCGCCCTAGCCAACCCCAGAACGCGCGCACTGGCGCAATCCTGGCGCGATCAACTGGGCGATGATCGCCGGATCATCCAGGCGGCCCTGAGCCTGTTTCGCAACGAGGCATTCAGCTATACGCTGCGGCCACCGCGACTGCTCGACGATCAACCGATCGACCAGTTTCTGTTCAGTACCCGGGCCGGGTTCTGCGAACACTACGCCAGCAGTTTCGCGTACCTGATGCGCGCCGCGGACATCCCGGCGCGGGTGGTCACGGGCTATCAGGGCGCTGAAGCCAATGGCGATTACCACATCGTGCGTCAGTTTGACGCCCATGCCTGGACCGAGGTCTGGCTGCCCGGAGAGGGCTGGGTCAGGGTCGACCCCACCGCCGCCGTTGCCACAGAGCGCATCGAACTGGGGCTCGGCGGCGCCTTGCCCAGCGGCGAATCGCTGCCGGCACTGGCGCGCATGAACCGCGACGCGCTGATCAACTTGCGGCTGCGCTGGGATCAGGTCAATGCGCTGTGGAATCGCTGGGTTCTGGCCTATGGCCCGGAGCTTCAGCAGCGTTTCCTGGGCGCGATCGGATTGCCGGGTCTGCGCGCGCTGCTGCTCAGCCTGACCTTCGGCACCGTCCTGCTGCTGCTGATAATCGGGATCATGGTCAATCGTGGCCATCGCGCCTTGGCGCAACGGGATCCGATACTCAAGGAATGGCAGCGTTTTGTGCGAAAACTCAACAAGGCTGGACTTCAGGCGCTACCGCAGGAAGGCCCCAGAGACCTGAGTCGGCGGGTCAGCGCGGACCGGCCGGAGTGGGCAAGCGCGGTCGAGCCCATCGCCAGGCTGTACATCCGCCTGCGCTACGCCAGCCAGAAACCCGACCCGCAACTCTTCGCCCGCCTGCGTCAACGCGTGCGGCGGTTCCCCAAACTGCCTAACGAATCGCCCACATCGCATCCAGCGGCGCGGTGATGTGGCTGATTTCCAGGCCGTTGAGATATTTCATGGTTTGCCGAGGCTTGTAGATGCGCTGATCGTAGAACAGATCGGCGCCCAGCAACATCGGCTCGGAGGCTTCTTCGAGCAGCCATTCGGCGGCATGCTCGCCTTCGTTCTTGTAGCCGATACTCGGGTACGGTAACTGCAGATCCCGGGCAGCCTCGCGGAAATGTTTGGGCAGGAACACCGCCTGGGCGGTCTTCTTGAAATCCAGGGCCTGAGCGTAATCGCCCCAGCGGATCATCTGCCCCAGATACCAAACCGCCTGCGAGTACCAGGGAAAATTCCCGGCGCTGGCAGAAAACACGATGTCCGCCGGATGTCGACCGGCGGCTGTATCGATTCCTGACAGCAGTGACTGAAGATAACGGGCCTCCAGATCCAGCCCCTGGCGTCCGGCGATCAGTTCCAGCGCCTCTTCCCGATGCTCCTCCAGCCAGGCCGCGGCGCACAGAACGGCCCTGAGCAGGGCGCGATGGGTCCGAGGGTAATGCTTGGCCAGCCGCTCCGGCACGGCCAGCACTTTAGCCAGGCTGTGATTCCAGAACGCGTGCTTGCTGAACATCAGCCGAACCAGCCCTTCGTCTGCGGCCAGACTGCCATAGGGTTCGTCCAGCCAGGCCCCGTCATAATGCTGGCCGCGCAGGCTTTTGAGTACCCGGCCCGGGGTGATTGGCACGAGTTCGACATCCAGAACCGGGTCAATGCCGGCCCCGGCCAGGCAGTAGCGCAAATCATAACTGCCGGTACTGGACAGATCCGTGACCGCAAAACGCAACTTCGGCTCGCCCTGTTCGCGCCGCTGGGTAACCAAGCGGGCCAGAGCCGCCAGGGTCCGTTGTGGGGTGATCGGTCCGCGACTGGGCAGCCAGGGCTGGAGATCGTCAACGACCGAGGCGTGCAGCCCGAAACTGCTGCCGCCCAGGGCCAGCACGACTGCGGTGCGCAGGGGCAAAGCCAGCCCATCCATGCCCAGATGGGCAGACAGTGGCGCGGTGCCGGGCATGTGGGCCGCATCGAGGTCGCGATTGGCCAGACCTTGCCGCGCCCGCTGCCAGGAGGTCTGTCGGGACAATTGCACTTCCAGCCCTTCTTCGGCAAAGAAGCCGCGGCATTGCGCGATGATCAGCGTGGCGGCGTCCAGGGTCGGCATATAACCGATGCGCAGCCGCTTCTGCTCCAGCCCCGAACGCGGCAGGAGACCACCCAAGCGAAAAATCATATTAACTAGCCCTCACGGTCTGTGCCGTTTGCCCCGCGCATCTCAGCTGCCCTTGACTGAGCTGGCGACTTTTTTCGAGTATGCCACGGGCTTGGGCGGAATCAGAAATCCAGGCGCAGCACCAGCGCATCCTCGCGCCCCTCCTGGGCGGGATAATAGGCCTTGCGCTGACCGACCACACTGAATCCATGCGCTTCATACAAGCGCTTGGCCGCCAGATTCGACGCCCGAACTTCCAGGAACATCCGAATCGCGGACTCCCCCTCGGCGTGCTCCATCATCTCCCGCAGCAGTTCCCGGCCCAGACCCATGCCCTGAAAATGCGGATGAACGCTGACGTTCAAGATATGCGCCTCGCCCACCGACAGGCTCAGAACCGCGTGCCCCAGCAGCTCTCCACGGGCATTTTCCACCACCCAACTGGGGTAGCCGATGTCCAGGCAATCCGCAAAAATACCTCTGGACCAGGGAAATTCATACGCCGCCCGCTCGTTGAACTCGACCTCATCCAGATCCTGGACACGCATCGGCCGTATGGCCCATTCGGGCTTCATGACGCTGACCATCAGGACTGTAGCAGGGCGCGTACGCGCTTGAGATCCTGCCAGGCTTTGGCCTTGTCACGCGGGCTGCGCAATAGATAGGCGGGGTGATAGGTCACCACCACCGGCAGTGACTCTGCGCTGAACTGCAACTCCTTGCCGCGCAGACGCCCCACCGGATCCTGGCAATTCAGCAGATTCTGCGCGGCCACACGGCCCACAGCCACCAGTACGCGCGGCTGGACCAGTTGAATCTGTCGCTGCAGATATGGCAGATCTTCGGCCACTTCCTCCGGCCGCGGATCACGGTTGTCCGGCGGGCGAAACTTGCAGATATTGGCGATATAGACATTGCGCTGGCGGCTCAGACCAATCGCATTGAGCATTCGATCCAGCAGGACTCCGGCCGGCCCGACGAAGGGCTCACCGCGCCGGTCCTCCTCTGCCCCCGGCGCTTCTCCGACCACGAAAACCTCCGCATTCCGGGCCCCGACACCAAACACCGCCTGCGTCGCCCGACCTCGCGACTGCGAATTGACATATGCCTGGAGCTGATCCCAGTCCATGCGCAGAACCCGCGCATCACGCTCAGCGCTGTCCGTGGCAAGACATTCGGCCTGAGCCTGCCGGGCACTCTTGGCCGGCAGGTTCTCAGCCTTGGCGGGCACCGGGAGGCTGCTTCTTGACTCGGCAACAGCGGGCTCGGGCACAAGCGCCTGTTCCTCGGGTTCATCGGGTTCATCGGCTCGCGCACGCCATAAACTGAGCCCCAGCTCAGCCAGATGCGCGCGCGAGTAAGCCATTAGATCGCGTCGTTGATCTGCGGATGGACCCGAGCGGCGACCTGCTCCAGGCGGTTCAGCGCGTGGATGTAGGCCTTGGCCGAAGCCACGATCACGTCGGTATCGGCTCCCTGACCATTGACGATCTTGCCATCGCGCTCCAGGCGCACGGTCACCTCGCCCTGGGCGTCGCTGCCCTGGGTGATCGCATTGATCGAAAACAACTGCAACTCCGCCCCGCTCTTCACCAGGCTTTCGATGGCATGAAATACCGCATCCACGGTGCCATCGCCCTGGCCCGAACCGTTCATTTCAGTCCCGTTCACCATCAGGCACAGCTCCACCACCGGCGAGCCCTGGGTGGAAGACGAAAAACTCAGCGAGCGTAAACTCAGGCGATCATCGGCCTGAACGACATCGCTGGCCAGGGCATGCAGATCTTCATCGAAGATTTCATGCTTCTTGTCCGCCAGAATCTTGAAACGCGCGAAAGCGGCGTCCAGATCATGCTGGTTGTCGAAAGCGATGCCCAGCTCCTGCAGACGGGTGCGAAACGCGTTACGCCCGGAGTGCTTGCCCAGAACAATATGCTGGGCCGACCAGCCCACGTCTTCGGCACGCATGATCTCGTAGGTTTCGCGACTTTTGATCACGCCATCCTGGTGAATACCTGACTCATGTGCAAACGCATTGGCGCCGACCACCGCTTTGTTCGGCTGAACCGGGAATCCGGTCACGCCCGAGACCAGCCGCGAACAGGTCATGATCTGGGTCGTATCCAGACCATGATCACAGCCAAACACATCCTGCCGGGTGCGAACGGCCATGGCGATTTCTTCCAGCGCGGCGTTACCCGCCCGTTCCCCCAGACCGTTGATGGTGCATTCCACCTGTCGCGCCCCGTGCAGCACGGCGGACAGCGAGTTGCTTACGGCCAGTCCCAGATCATTGTGACAGTGCACCGAGAAGATGGCCTTGTCGGCGTTGGGAATGGATTCGCGCAAGCGCAGGATCAACGAGCCAAACATGTGCGGCAAGGTATATCCCACGGTGTCCGGCACGTTGATCGTGGTCGCTCCGGCATCAATAACGGCTTCGATCACCCGGCACAGATACTCCGGATCGGAGCGCCCCGCATCTTCGGGCGAGAACTCCACGTCGTCGGTGAACTGCCGGGCCAGCTTCACGGCGCCGACAGCCGCCTCCAGCACCTGCTCAGGAGACATGCGCAGTTTGTCGCGCATGTGGATGGGTGAGGTCGCAATGAAAGTATGAATGCGGCCTCGAGCAGCCGGCCGCAAGGCCTCGGCTGCGCGCTCGATATCTCCAGGGCTGGTTCGCGCCAGGGAACAGACGACACTTTCACGAACGGCGGTTGCTACCGCCTTGACCGCCTCGAAATCACCGGGGCTGGCGATCGCAAAACCTGCCTCGATCACGTCGACACGCAGGCGCTCCAGCGCCTTGGCGATACGGACTTTCTCGTCCTTGGTCATGGACGCGCCCGGGCTTTGTTCGCCATCGCGCAAGGTGGTGTCAAAAATGATCAGCCGATCTTTTTCGGCTGCAACCGGACTTGAATTCTGATTCATGGCCTCATCCTGCTGGTTATGAGGAAATTAAATGATACTGACGGATGGATTTCTAGCGCCCCATCCAGGCGACAATTACGTTCTGCCCTAGGGCAGAAGTCGTGCAGGCAGCAGGAGGCCGTTACCCGAACGGGCCAGCCAGAATTGACGGAATTTGAACTTCGTCTGCATGCTCGAAGTATCGCCTAATCGTCCGCATCTGCCAAGTCAGCCGAAGACGAACGGCGGCGACGCCAATCCCGAACGGCCAACACCGGCCCCGACAGGCTGTACAGCAACGCAAAACTGAACAGTACCAGCGGGGGATCGGCCGCGATCAGCACAAACAGGCTGACCATGATCAACACATGGGCAAACGGGACGCGTTCAGACAGCTTCAAATCCTTGAAGCTGCGATAACGCACATTGCTGACCATCAGCAGGGCGGCACAGAGCGTTACGACCAGCGCGGGCAGGCCCAGGGCCTCGCCGGACAACCCGAAGTCCTCCGCGACCCAGACGAAACCGACCGTCAGGGCAGCCGCTGTCGGGCTCGGCAGACCGAAGAAATAGCCCTTGTCTCCGTCCAGCGCCGCGTACACATTGAATCGCGCCAGCCGCAGCGCCGTCGCGGCCACATAGATAAACGCCACCAGCCAGGCGATCTTGCCTCCCAGCCACAGCTGTCCGTCCAGATGTTGCAGTGACCAGGTGTAGATCATCAGGGAGGCCGCCAGGCCAAAGGTCACCAGGTCAGCCAGGCTATCGTACTCCTTGCCAAAATCGCTCTGGGTATTGGTCAGACGGGCGACCCGGCCATCCAGCGCGTCGGCAAACATGCCGGCAAAGACGGCCACCGCCGCAGCTTCAAATTGACCGCGGATCGATGCCACAATCGCGTAAAAGCCACCAAACAAGGTGGCGGTAGTAAACAGATTGGGCAACAGATAAATGCCCTTGCGCCGTTTCCCGGCCTCGACCTCACTCATGCCGCTTGTTCCGCCTCGATTTTGGGAACATTGTGCACCATTGTTGCCAGTACGTCCGATCCGGCGCGGACTTTCTCGCCCATTTCGACATCAACCCGACAACTTGATGGAATATACACATCAAGGCGCCGCGCCAGGCGGCGCATGCCGCAACGGCGCCCCTGCCCGACACGCTGGCCGAATTCCGCAGCGCAGGGACGCTGGCCCAGCAGGCTGCCTTCGCTGACCACCAGGATGATATCGTCACCCTCATCCGTTCGAATCCAGCTCGCCTGACTCGCATGAGGTCGCTGGCGACCCAGCTTGAGCTCCTGCAAAGTGCCTTCGGTTGGCGCGCGCAGGTAGTAGACCCCCCAACGCCTGACCGCGATCGACAGGCGAATCGCCGCCCGATCCAGGTAGGGATCATGACATTCACGGCGATGGATGATTTCACCATCGACCGGTGCGACCAGCCCCAGTGGCTGCGGCGGCACGACGCGATCGGAATCGCGGAACCCGGTGGCTACCCCGGTGGCCAGCAGCCCCGCAACAACCCAGGGCCATGGCGAGTCCAGACCAAGTGAAAACCCGATACCCGCCGCAAAAACCACGAACAGAATCCACCAGGCCTCATGGGCCACGTGCAAGAACGTGGCATGCCTCACCGTGGCTGCCAATCCAGACTTGGCATCACGGCGAGTTCGATTCGTTCAGGGCCCACAGGCTGATCGCTCAGCCCATGCACCATTGAGGTTCTTCGACGCATGCCCGGTGAGATTTGAAAAAGCCTAGTTCTTGGTCTTGTCCACCAGCTGGTTCTGCGCAATCCAGGGCATCATGCTGCGTAGTTTCGACCCGACCTGTTCGATCGGATGGACCTGAGCATGCCGACGACTGGCCTTGAGGACCGGCTGGCCGGCCTGGTTTTCCGCAATGAATTCGCGGGCAAACTCGCCCTTCTGAATCTCGCTCAGAATCCGCTTCATCTCGACCTTGGTCTGCTCGGTAATCACCCGCGGACCGCGACTGATATCGCCGTATTCAGCAGTATTGGAGATCGAATAACGCATGTTGGCGATACCGCCCTCATACATCAGATCGACGATCAATTTAAGCTCATGCAAGCACTCGAAATAAGCCATTTCCGGAGCGTAGCCCGCTTCGGTGAGGGTTTCGAATCCGGCCTGCACCAGCGCGCTGGCGCCACCGCACAACACCACTTGTTCACCGAACAGATCGGTTTCGGTTTCTTCGCGGAAATTGGTCTCGATCACGCCCGCGCGACCGCCGCCATTGGCCGAGGCATACGACAAGGCCAGATCGCGCGCCTTGCCACTGGCATCCTGGTGCACCGCGATCAGACTGGGAACCCCACCGCCCTGTGCGTAGGTGGAACGCACCAGATGGCCGGGCCCTTTGGGGGCAATCATGATGACATCCAGATCGGCACGTGGCTCGATCAGTTCGAAATGCACATTGAAACCATGGGCGAACGCCAGGGCAGCCCCTTGCTTGATATTCGGTTCGATGGCGTTCTTGTATATCGCCACCTGATGCTCGTCCGGCACCAGGACCATGACCACATCACCCATCTTCACGGCTTCGTCAACTGGCTTGACATTGAGGCCGGCGGTTTCGGCCTTGGCCCAGGACGAGGATCCTTCACGCAGTCCGACCGTGACCGATACGCCCGAATCTTTCAGATTCAAGGCATGGGCATGGCCTTGCGACCCGTAGCCCAGAATCACGACCTGGCGGCTCTTGATGAGTGAAAGGTCCGCGTCTTTGTCGTAGAAGATGTTCAAACTCATGTTAATTATCCGTGCAGTTTCAAGGATTGATCGGTACAACCGATGGCACTGGCACCGCTGCGTACCAGTTCGATAATCTGACCGTGGGTCGCCATTTCGGCGCTGAAATCATCCAGTTCGGATCCAGTACCGGTGAATTCCAGCGTGAGGCTGGTCGGTCTGTCATCCAGAATCTGGGCCCCAAATGCGCCCGCTCGCTGACTGATATCGTCAACATCCTCGGGAGCGACATTCAGCTTCAGCAATATCACTTCGCGTTCGATATGGTCGCCTTCGGTCAGATCGGCCAGGTCCACCACATCGACGAGCTTCTTCAGCTGTTTGTTGATCTGCTCGATCACCTCATCCGAACCGGCGGTGACCAGCGTCAGGCGGGAAACCGTTTCATTCTGCGTCGGCGCCACCGTGAGTGATTCGATATTGAACCCACGCGCGGAAAACAGGCCCGCAACGCGAGACAGCGCGCCGGCTTCATTGGCTAGCAAAATGGAAATGATGTGTCGCATCGCAACAAACGGCCAAAAAGGTGCGCGAACATACTGCCGACCGCCAGGAAAATCAAGCCCGGCTGGCCATTTTGGGGCTGAGCCCGCGCGCGGCAAATGCCGACCGCGGGCCCGCTATCGTTCGGAATAGCGCCCTGCGTCAGCGCCTGCGGCGCAGGCCCAAGCCCAACAGGATCAGGCCAAACCAGCCGACCGAACCGGCTGCTGTGCGCCGTTGCAGGTACGCGGATTCGAGCTCCGCATCCTGTGGCGAAGCCCCCAGCGCTCGACCCAGAACGCTGTTCCGGGCAAAAAACTCGGCCGTGTCCACCCCGTCGGCGGGCTCGCCCAGCTCCAGTTCGACCGCTGCCGCATAGGTCGAGCCCAGCGCGGTGTAGTACAGGATCTCAATCCGGTAATCCTCAAGCCCGCCCACTGCGTCAAAGCTCAGGACTTCCGGATGTTCGACGGTATTGGAGCGGGCAAGCTCACTATCCGCAGCGTAGACGGTGATGTCGTAATCCTCGGCTCCGCTGCCGCTGGGGTCGTCCCAGCTCACGGTAACGCGGACCATGGCTGCGGGAAAATAGCTGCCGAGATTGTCCGGCAGATCGACGCTCAACTCAAAATGATCACAATCCGGGACCGGGGACTGGCAAATCCCGGTCAGATTCGCACCGACATTCGGGCCATTGCCAAATTCGACCGCTCCGGAATCCAGCGTCAGTGTCCCACTCTCCGGCGTGGCCGCAATCAGGGCGCTGGCAGCGAGCGCCAAGCTCAATCCCAGCACGCTTTTTGCGCCAAGCGCATTACATCTATTTGTCATCCTGCTCTCCCAAACTCATTGTTTGTTCTCAATCTGCACCGGCCTGACCACCGGGGTGGATGAGGCCACACGCCAACGAGTATGCGGGCTTTTGGGTTCATGAAGCCAGCACGGATCGAGGCTTTAGCGAGGGCCTAGCGACAGGGTCCGGGGCGCTTTATTGCACTGCGGGTTTATCTGAGCGGCCAAATGGCTTTAAAATGCGCGGTTCTTTGCCCCCCAACTAGCCCAACAGCATGACCGAAGATTTCAGCCCTGACGCTACCTCCCCGCATCCCCTGGCGGGCCAGACCATGAGTGGCTCGGACATTCTGGTTCAAGTCCTGGCGGATGAAGGCGTCGACACCATCTTCGGCTATAGCGGCGGAGCCATCCTGCCGAGCTACGACGCGGTATTCCGTTACAACCAGGAGCAGGCCGACGCCCAGGGCGAAGCCCCGATGCCGCTGATCGTGCCCGCCAACGAGCAGGGCGCGGCCTTCATGGCCGCCGGCTATGCACGCGCCAGCGGCAAGGTCGGCGTCGCTCTGGTGACTTCGGGCCCCGGCGCCACCAATACCGTCACCCCGGTGCGGGACTGCATGGCTGATTCCATCCCGATCGTGGTGATCTGCGGCCAGGTGCCAACCGCCGCGATCGGTACCGACGGCTTTCAGGAGGCGCCGGTGTCCAACATCATGGGTGCCGCTGCCAAGCATGTTTTCCTGGTGACCGACCCTACCCGGCTGGAAATGACAGTGCGCACCGCATTCGAGATCGCCCGAACCGGCAGGCCGGGTCCGGTGGTGATCGATATCCCCAAAGACGTGCAGAACTGGCAGGGGCCGTTCCTGGGTGCCGGCAAGCTGCCCATTCCCGGCTACCGGCAGCGCATGAGTGCGGTCAGTGCCCAGCGGCTTTCACAGCTGGAGTGCGTGCGCTTCTTTGACATGCTCAAGGAATCCCATCGGCCACTCATCTATGCCGGAGGCGGGGTGATCAATGCCCAGGCTTCGGCGCAATTGACCGCTCTGGCCAAAGAGTTCCAGATTCCGGTGGTGACGACCCTGATGGGATTGGGCGCCTTCGACACCACGGACCCGCTCAGTCTGCACATGCTGGGCATGCACGGTACGGCATATGCCAATTACGCGGTCGATGATTGCGACTTCCTGATCGCGATCGGCGCCCGCTTCGACGATCGCGTGGCCGGTCAGCCGGAGTTGTTTGCTCCCAATGCCAAGCACATCGCGCACTTCGATATCGATGCCTCGGAAATCCACAAGGTCAAGCACGCGGACTGGTTCCATGTCGGCGTGCTGAAGCAGGCCTTGGAGACCTTGCTGGCATTCGGCCGCAAGAACCCGCTGCCGCATGATTTCACCCCCTGGATCGAGCATGTCAGCGCCCTGAAGCAGAAATACCCGATGGCCTACAAGCCTGACGGCGATGAAATCCAGCCCCAGCATGTGATCGCGGAAATCAACAAGATCACCAAGGGCGAAGCCATCATCAGCACCGGCGTCGGTCAGCATCAGATGTGGGCCGCGCAGTTTTTTGACTTCCGCGAACCGCGTCTGTGGCTGACTTCGGGCAGCATGGGCACGATGGGCTTCGGCCTGCCCGCGGCCATCGGCGCCCAGTTCGCCCGCCGCGATCGGCTGGTGATCGATATCGACGGCGACGCGTCAATCCGGATGAATATCGGCGAACTGGAAACGGCCACGACCTACGAGCTGCCGATCAAGGTCGTGGTGCTGAATAACTGCGGTGACGGCATGGTGCGTCAGTGGCAGAAGCTGTTTTTCAAGGGTCGGTTTTCCGCCACCGACAAATCGCTGCATACCAAGGATTTCATCAAGAGCGCGGAAGCCGATGGCTATCAGTTCGCCAAGCGGGTGAGCCACAAAGCCGAGCTGTGCGGCGTGGTCGAGGAGTTTCTCGCCTTTCCGGGACCGGCTTTTCTGGAGGTGATGATCGACCGCGATGCCGGGGTCTATCCGATGGTGGGTCCGGGCATGAGCTACCGGCAGATGATCACCGGCGACTGGATTGCCAGTCGGGACGAAGGCGAAACGGCCACTGAAAGCGACGCGACAGAAATGTTCTGATGCGCCGCTTTATCACGGGTTTCGGGCTGCTGGCCTGCAGCCTGGGTGTTTACGCACAGACGCCCGGAGTACCCCTGGACGCACCGGCCCAGGGTGAAGCGGAGGGTGAAGCGGAGGGCGACCCGTCGTTGCCGCAAATTCAGCGGCGCCACTACGAGCTTTCGGCGCGGGCCAATCCTTATGCGATCAGCCCGCACCGGCCGAACTACCTGCTGCCGGCCAGCTACTCCAACCGGACCCACGGCCAGGTTTTTGGCGTCACCGATGCAACCCTGAATCACTTCGAGGTCAAATTCCAGCTCAGCTTCAAGGTCGCGGCCTGGGAAAATGTGCTGAGCACCCAGACCGATCTGTATTTTGCCTACACCGGGCGCTCGTTCTGGCAGGCCTATAACAGCCAGGTGTCATCGCCTTTTCGCGACACCAACCATGAACCTGAGCTGTTCCTCGCCAGCCATGCCAACTGGACTCTTGGTCCGGTGCGCGATCTGAACCTGCGCCTGGGCTTCAGCCATCAGTCCAACGGCCAGCCCCTGCCCCTGTCACGCAGCTGGAACCGGGTGTATGTTGGCGCCAATGGGCGCTGGCGGCACTTCTTCGTCGATCTGGTGCTGTGGCAGCGCCTGCCCGAGGATCCGAAAACTGGCCCGGATGACCCTGAAGGCGACGACAATCCCGGCATCGAGCATACCGTGGGCCGCGGAGAAATGACCGTCGCCTGGGTGGTCGACGACAAGACCATCAATCTGAACTGGCGCAACAATCTTCAGCGCCGCAACAAGGGCGCTCTGACCGCGGCCTTCACCTTCCCGCTCAACCGCCGGCTGAAGGGTTATCTGGAAGTGTTCAGCGGCTATGGGGAAACCCTGATCGACTACAACCGCAGCAATGAACGCATCGGCCTGGGCATTGCGCTTAGCGACTGGCCTTGAGCCGGGCGCGGCCCTCCCTGCGGGCACGAAAGAACCTGCGTAACTGATCCGCGCATTCGGGCTCCAGCACTCCGCCGCACAGCTGCACGCGGTGATTGAGCCGCACCACGCTCAACACGTCATACACCGAACCCGCCGCCCCGGCCTTGGGGTCCGGGGCGCCATACACCACCCGCTGCACCCGGGCCTGGATCAAGGCGCCTGCGCACATCACACAAGGCTCCAGGGTCACATACAAGGTGGTGCCCGGCAGCCGGTAATTGCGCCGGATCAGGCCGGCCTGGCGCAGACAGGCGATTTCGGCGTGGGCGGAACAATCGTGAGCGCGGATGGGCTGGTTGTACCCGCTGGCAATCAGTTCCCCCTGCGCAACCAGGACCGCCCCGACCGGCACTTCCCCCAGGCGCTGTGCACTGCGCGCCTGTGCCAGGGCCTGGGTCATCCAGTATTCGTCATCTGGCGCCTGCTCGCTCATCCCTGTTCCCTGTCCTGTAGATTCAAGTCCGCACCATGCTGCGCCCTCTGCCGCCAAGTCTGCGGCATTCAGGGTTTAAACTCCGCGTGTACCCGGACTTCGATATCGATGTGCCGGGAGACGTAGTCTCCGGCCGGATCCGAAGCCATCCCCAGATCGGCATCGGCACGATCAACGGACACCTCGCCGATGATGCTCAAGGACGTATCATCGACGCTCAGCTGCAAAGGCGCGACCGTGAGCTGCCGATCCTTGATCCGCAGTACGCCCTCCAGCTGGTAACCACCGGCTGCGCCCTGCACCAGCCTGGTCGACGTGAAACGCGCGGTGGGAAAGCGTGCGACATCGAACCATTCCGGCTCGGCCAGAGTGCGATCGTGCAGCGGCACACCGTCGGTGGCCGAGCCGGTGTCGATCGTCGCGGTGATTTTCGCCAGCTGCGGCGCATCGCCGGACCATTCAATCCGGCCGCTCCAGCGCGTGAAATGGCCCGCAAACGGGCGGCCGGCATGCTCGCCACGAAAACCGATACGGCTGCGTGATCGGTCAATCAGCCAGCCGGTCTCAGGCGGCTCCGCTTCGCTCAGCGACTCCAGCGTCACTTCATCGGGCGCACCCGCAGGCTGCAATGCGAACAGGACCAGCAGGGCCGAGCCGCTGCCAAGGCCGATCACAACCGCAAGCATGCCCAGAGCCTGCACCCTGGATCGGGACCCGGCCCGTGCAGCTGTCAGCCAGGGCATCATCCGCCGCAGCACCTCATCGCGCTTGACGAAATGATGCCTCAGGGCCGCGACGACATGCACAAGCAGCAGGCCCAGCAGCACATAGATGAAGCCCAGATGGGCCAGCAATGCGCCCTGGGCCAGCTGCGCTCGCAGGGGCGCCGACAATCTTGTTGCATCGAACAGATGCGGCACCACAATCTGTCCGAACCACAGGGTCGGCACCTGCAAGGGGGCTTCCCCACGCCATTGCGTGGAGACGTAAAACCAGCCACTGACCGGCACGGCGAGCATCAGTCCGTACAACAGGCGGTGGGCCCAGGCGGCTGCCCGACGTTCCCACAGAGGCATCGTGACCGGCCAGGCTGGCGGCGAGACCCGGGCCCGCCAGGCCAGGCGCAGCAAGGCCAGAACCAGAATGCTCAAGCCCAGGGATTTGTGCAGCGCGAATCCCGCGATTGCCGCAGCCTGCCCGGAAGCCGAATCAATCGCATCGGACATCCACCAGCCCAGCCCCAGATTGACCGCAATCGCAACGGCAACCAGCCAGTGCAGGACCACCGCCACCGTGCCATAGCGCAGCCGCCCAGGCTTTGTACCCGCGTCCACCACCGCTACTTAGCGGCTTGAACCACCTGGTTGAATTCACCTTCAAAGCGCAGGCTGACGAGGTCTCCGACCAGGGGTGGATCCAGCAGATGGCTCATGCCATAGTCCGAGCGTTTGAAGCGTCCGCTGGCGGAAAACCCGATCGCCCCCACGCCGGAGAATGGATGCGCCGCCGCGGCACCGACCACCTCGGCCTGGAGCGTCAGCGGATGGGTTTGCCCCCGCAACGTCAGCTCGCCCTGAATCCGCAGGGATTGCGCTCCGGTTACCGTCACAGATCTGGACACGAAACTTATCTGCGGAAACTCGGCAGCGTGCAGAAATTTCGGACTCTGAGCCAGATCCTCATCCCAACTGGCATACGGCGAGTTCTTGTGACTGCCCCGATAATCCCCGGGATAGTCGCTGCGAATCGAGGTCGGATCGACCGTGACGCTCACCGAAGCCGCACCGGGCTGGGCGGGATCCAGGTTCATATCGGCAGCAAATTGGGTGAAGCGCAACACATAGTTGGACAGACCCAGATGGGTGACGCTGAAACTCAAACTGGAATGATTGGGGTCCATCCGATACAGACCCGCCGGCACATCCAGGGCCAAGCTAAGCGGCGGCGGCTTGGCGACCGCATCAACCGGCTCAGCGGACTGGGGTTTCTGAGTGGGACTGCAGGCCAGCAGCAAACCGCTGATACTGGCAAGCGCAATTACATGTTTCATCTAGGCTGTCTCCTCGGCACGAAAATGATCTGCCCCCGGCCGGGCCAGGGGCTTGAATGATGCCCGGCGGGAAGCCGCGCGTTGCGAGCCAGCTTACTCCCACTCGATGGTGGCGGGCGGCTTGCCGGAAATGTCATAGACCACGCGGCTGATGCCGGGGATTTCGTTAACGATCCGTCTTGAAACCAGATCCAGGAACTCATAGGGCAGATGCGCCCAGCGCGCCGTCATGAAATCGATGGTCTCCACCGCCCGCAGCGCGATAACCGGCGCGTAACGGCGCCCATCACCGGTGACGCCGACCGAGCGCACCGGCAGCCAGACCGCAAAGGCCTGACTGACCTGATCGTACAATTGGGCGGCGCGCAATTCGCTGATGAAGATGTCATCCGCCAGGCGCAGGGTATCGGCCGCAGCAGTCGCGACCTCGCCAAGAATGCGTACCGCCAGACCCGGCCCGGGGAACGGGTGACGAAACACGGATTCACGCGGCAGACCCAGCTCCAGTCCCAGCTTGCGCACTTCGTCCTTGAACAGCTCGCGCAGAGGCTCAATCAATTTGAGCTGCATCTTCTCTGGCAGACCACCGACGTTGTGGTGAGACTTGATCACATGGGCCTTACCGGTGCTGGAGCCGGCCGACTCGATCACATCCGGGTAGATCGTGCCCTGCGCCAGCCACTGCACGTCCTTGAGCTTGCCCGCCTCTTCGTCAAACACCTCGATGAACAGCCGGCCGATGATCTTACGCTTGGCTTCAGGATCGGCGACACCGGCCAGCGCGGCCAGGAATCGCTCCTGGGCGTTGACCCGGATCACGGTCACCCCCAGATGTTCGGCGAAGGTCCGCATCACCTGGTCACCTTCGTCGCGTCGCAGCAGGCCATTGTCAACGAACACACACACCAGCTGCTTGCCGATGGCCTTGTGCAGCAGCGCGGCGACCACCGAGGAATCAACGCCACCGGACAGGGCCAGCAACACTTTGTCCTGGCCGACCTGTTCACGCACGCGCAACATGGCGTCGTGGATGATGTTGCCCGGCGTCCAGGCGCCGCCACAGCCGCAGATTTCCTTGATGAAGCGGCTCAGGATGCGCTCCCCCTGCACCGTATGCGTCACCTCGGGATGGAACTGCACGCCGTAGTACTGCCGCTCCTCGTCGGCCATGCCCGCAATGGGTACATCTGCGGTACTGGCCATCAACTTGAACCCGTCCGGCAAGGCCGTGACCCGATCACCGTGGCTCATCCAGACATCGAGCAGGCCGAAGCCTTCGGCGTTGACCCGGTCTTCGATATCGCGCAACAAGCGGGTGTGTCCCCGGGCGCGGATTTCGGCGTAACCGAATTCCTGGGTGTGGCCACCTTCAACCCGCCCGCCCAGCTGCCGCGCCATGGCCTGCATGCCGTAACAGATGCCCAGCACCGGCACCCCGGCGGTAAATACCGCTGCGGGGACGCTGGGTGCATCCGCCGCCGTGACCGATTCGGGCCCGCCAGACAGGATGATCCCGCTGGCGGCAAACTCCACCAGCGCCGACTCACGCATGTCCCAGGGGTGAATTTCGCAGTACACGCCGGCTTCACGCACCCGCCGGGCAATCAATTGAGTGAACTGCGAACCGTAATCCAGGATCAGGATGCGGTCAGAATGAATATCAAGCATGCAAAAGGCTCTTTAGCGGGCGCGGGTTCAGGATTCCGCGCGGTAATTGGGGGCTTCCTTGACGATGGACACGTCGTGAACATGACTTTCGCGAACGCCGGCGCTGGTGATGCGGACGAACTCCGCTTTGGTGCGCATTTCCTCGACACTGCGGCAACCCGTATAACCCATGCTCGCGCGCAGCCCACCGATCAGCTGATGCACGATGGCTGACATTGCCCCCTTGTAGGGCACCCGCCCCTCGATACCTTCCGGCACCAGCTTTTCGACTTCCGCGGTCGTATCCTGGAAATAGCGGTCTTTCGAGCCATCCACCTCAGCCATGGCCCCCATCGAACCCATGCCCCGGTAGGACTTGTACGAACGTCCCTGGAACAACTCGACCTCGCCCGGCGCTTCCCGGGTGCCGGCCAGCAGGCTGCCCACCATGACCGAATGGGCTCCGGCCGCAATCGCTTTGGACAAATCACCGGAATAGCGCAGGCCACCATCGGCAATCAGCGGCACGCCGCTCGAACGCAAGGCATCCGCCACATTGCTGATTGCGGTGATCTGGGGAACGCCGACACCGGCCACGATCCGGGTCGTGCAGATCGACCCCGGACCGATACCGACCTTGACCGCGTCGGCCCCGGCCTCGGCCAGGGCCAGAGCCGCAGCGCCGGTGGCGATGTTTCCGCCGATCACCTGCAGATCCGGATAATTCTTCTTCACCCAGGCCACCCGCTCGATCACCCCTTTGGAATGGCCATGGGCGGTGTCGACTACAATGACATCGACGCCGGCCTGAGCCAGCGCATCGACGCGTTCTTCGGTCCCTGCTCCGGTACCGACCGCCGCACCGACCAGCAAACGCTCGCGCGCATCCTTGCTGGCACAGGGAAAATCGGACGATTTCTGAATGTCCTTGACGGTGATCATCCCGCGCAGCTTGAAATCGTCATTGACCACCAGCACCTTTTCGATCCGATGCCGGTGCAGCAGGTCCTGCACGTGGGCCTTGCTGGTCCCTTCCTTGACCGTGATCAAGCGCTCTTTGGGCGTCATGATGCTGGACACCGGATTGCCATAACCGGTTTCGAAACGTAAATCGCGGCTGGTGACGATGCCGACCAGTTCGTCGCCATCGACCACGGGCACGCCGGAGATACTGTTGGCCCGGGTCAGCGCCAGCACCTCGGCGATCGTCGCCGTCGGCACCACGGTGATCGGGTCGCTGATCACGCCAGCTTCGAATTTCTTGACCTTGCGCACTTCGGCGGCATGCAGCTCAACGGACATGTTCTTGTGAATGATGCCGATGCCGCCTTCCTGAGCCAGCGCAATCGCCAGCCTGGCCTCGGTAACCGTATCCATCGCCGCGGACATCAAGGGCAGATTAAGCTTGAGTTCGCGCGTCAGTTGCGTCGTGAGTTCGACCTGGCGTGGCAGAACCGCAGAGTAGGCGGGCACCAACAGGACGTCATCAAAGGTTAAAGCTTCCTGTTGAATACGCATGCGGCACTCCAATTAAATAAAGCCGGATATTATACCTCCCATGAGCCCCTCCCTGCCCTCAGATGACAATCCGCATGCGCTGAGCACCCAGCGACCTCAAACCCAGGCGATCTTCCAGGTCGGTGAGTTGGTCAGCACACTGAAACAAGGTCTGGAAATGAATTTCCCGGCGCTGTGGGTTGAAGGTGAGGTATCCAATTTCATGGCCGCCCGTTCCGGCCACTGGTATTTCACCCTGAAGGACCAGCAAGCGCAAATACGCTGCGCGTTCTTCCGCGGCCAGAACCGGCGCGCCGAGCAGCCCGCCAATGGGGCTCGCTGCCTGGTGCATGGCCGGGCCACCGTCTTTGTCGCGCGCGGCGAATTGCAACTGGTGGTCGATGCGCTCGAAGACGCCGGTGCCGGCGCCCTGCACCTGGCCTTTGAGCGACTCAAACGCACTCTGGACGCAGAAGGTCTGTTTGCTCCCGAGCGCAAACGTCCGATCCCCGCCGCGCCGCGCTGCATCGGTGTTCTTACCTCGGCGGTGGGCGCCGCACTCCATGATGTGTGCAGCACGCTGGAACGCCGCAATCCGCTGGTGAAGGTCATCGTCTATCCGATTCCGGTTCAGGGCGCGGGCGCCGCCGCGCGGATCGTTTCGACCCTGCGTACCGCGATTGACCACCAGGAATGCGATGTCCTGCTGCTCACCCGGGGCGGCGGCTCCGCCGAAGACCTGCAAGCCTTCAATGACGAAGCCCTGGCGCGGGCGGTCGCCGCCTGTCCGATCCCGACCGTGTCGGCGATTGGCCATGAGGTCGATTTCAGCATCTGTGATTTCGTAGCCGATGCCCGCGCCGCCACACCGACGGCCGCGGCAGAGCTGCTCAGTCCTGATCGCGCCCAGTGGCGCAGCCAGATCACGCAGGCGCGCGCTCGCCTGCGACAAAGTCTTGCCGAACGGCTGCGTACCCGGCGGCAGCTGCTGGACAGCCTCACGGCGCGGCTGACCGCCGCGTCACCGCAGCGACGGCTGTTTGATCGGGCCCAGTTGCTGGATGAACTGCAGCGCCGCCTGCTGCGCAGCACACGTCAGCGTATCGACTTCAATCGTGTTGACCATCAGCGGTTGCACCGGGCGCTGTCACGAGCGCCATTGCAGCAGCGCATCATCCAGGCCCGGCACCGGCAGCAAGCACTGCACACGCGCCTGCTGCAATTGCAGAGCACACACCTGCGCGAACTGGCCATGCGTCTGGAACACCTGCGCCAGCGACTGTACGACCTTGCGCCGGAGCAGGTACTCAGCCGCGGATACGGGATCATCTGGCATGGTGAAACCGCCGTCCGCAGCCCGGGCCTGCCCGCTGGCGAACGCTTGCGAATCCAGGTGGCCCATGGCATTTTTTCGGCCAGCGTGTGCGAACCGGACTGAATTCGGTATAATCGCCGGTTTTCAAATTACAAAAATTAGGGATTCCGCATGCGCCTTTTGCTTTCCGTCATACTTTTCGGGGGCGTCGCCGGCACCGCGATCGCGGCTGATTACGATTCGCGACTTTATGTTTCGCCCAGCGTGGGCTATCTGATCACCGACCCAGGTCGTGGTGTTGATGATGACTTCAGCTACGGACTCACCGCGGGCTTGCCGGTCAGCGAAACGCAGAACTACGAATTGAGCGTGGGCTATGCCGATCTGGACTCCAACAGCCTGATCAACCTGAACGCAAATTTGCTGACCTTTTTCGATCCGAATCTGCCCAGCCTGTTTTCCATCCTGAGTGCCGGTGTACTGTATTCGGACGGTGGGCCGGGCACCGATTACTTCAGCCCCAATGTCGCAGTTGGTCTTGGCGCCCTTCTGCCAGGCTGGTTCGGCAAGTTCCGCCTGGAAGCGCTGTTGCGCGGCGACCTGCACTACAACGAAAGCGCGGGTCTCGGCGGCAAGAAAGCCTTCGTCGAACCGCTCATCCGGCTTGGCTACAGCATTCCGTTGGGCCCCGAACCCAGCGCCAGTGCCCCAGCTTACGCCGGCGTCAATGTGGTTGATTCGGATGCGGACAGCGACAGCGATGGCGTCGCGGACAGCACAGATGTCTGCCCCGGCACGCCGCTGGGCACCGTGGTGGATGCCACTGGCTGCGCGACCACCGGCAGCACCGCCCCTGTCCAGCCCGCCGGCGACTGCCGTCCGCCGGTGCTGGACGAGTCAGTTGACCAGTATGGCTGCGCCGTCGATCGTTCGGTGGTCCTTAATGGTGTGAATTTTGAATTCGACAGCGATGTGTTGACTCGCGCGGCCGAGGTCATTCTGGATGATGTGGCGCAGGTTCTCGCCGGCATGCCCGGAACTCCGGTTGAGATTGCCGGTCACACCAGTGATGAGGGCGATCAGTACTACAACATCGACCTGTCGCAGCGTCGTGCCGATGCGGTTCGCCGGTACTTGATTGCCGCGGGCATCCCGGCTTCGCAGCTGATGGCCAAGGGCTACGGCGGCAACGCCCCGGTGAATCAGAATGACACGGCCAAGGGACGTCGCGGCAACCGTCGCGTTGAAATCAAGGTCGTCCGCTAAACTCAGAGCGCAGCTTCCGACAAAAAAGGCGCAATGACATTGCGCCTTTTTTATCGAATTAAATAGGACCATTTAGGTACAGTATGCTCCGACTCAGCAAGCAATCTGATTATGCCACCGTCCTCATGTCACGCCTGGCGGAGGCGCCAGACACCGTGTGCAATGTGAACGAACTGGCCAGTGCCACCCGTGTCAGCGCACCGATGGTCAGCAAAACGCTAAAATTACTCGCCCGCAACGGCCTGATCGAATCGGTGCGTGGCGCCGGCGGTGGTTACCGCCTGGCGCAGCAGCCTGAAGCGATCTCCATCGCCGCGATCATCGACGCTGTGGAAGGCCCGATCGCGCTGACCGAGTGCAGTGATCAGTTCGGCTGCTGCTCCTTGGAGGGCCACTGTCGCATCCGCCCGCAATGGCAAATCATCAACGCCACCATAATCAACAGCCTGCAGCAGCTTAGTCTGGCGCAACTACAGAGCCCCTCACGCAAACTGGGTCTCTAGTCCGGAGAAAACGATCCCCATGTCCACCGAACAAACCGAGCTTCACGAGCTGATCAGCCGGCGCGAATACCGCGAAGGCTTTGTCACCGATCTGGAATCCGAAACCCTGCCGCCGGGTCTGAATGAGGACGTCATCCGACTGATCTCAGCGCGCAAGAATGAACCGCAATGGCTGCTGGACTGGCGCCTGAAAGCATTTGCCCAGTGGCAGAAGATGACCGAGCCGAATTGGGCCAATGTCGAACACGAGCCAATCGACTACCAGGCCATTTCCTATTATTCAGCCCCCAAGAGCATGGCCGATGGCCCGAAAAGCCTCGCCGAGGTCGACCCCAAGCTGCTGGAAACCTACGAAAAGCTCGGCATCCCATTACACGAACGCGCGGCCTTGGCCGGGGTGGCGATGGATGTGGTTTTCGACAGCGTCTCGGTCGCCACCACATTTCAAGAGAAGCTGGCCGATGCGGGCGTACTGTTCTGCCCGATCTCGGAAGCGGTCCACAAATATCCCGAACTGGTGCAGAAGCATCTCGGCTCGGTGGTTCCGATCGGCGACAACTTTTTCGCCGCGCTGAATTCGGCCGTGTTCACCGACGGTTCATTTGTGTATATCCCCAAGGGCGTTCGCTGCCCGATGGAGCTGTCGACCTATTTCCGGATCAACGAACGCAACACCGGGCAGTTCGAACGCACCCTGATCATCGCCGAAGACGACAGCCATGTCAGCTATCTGGAAGGCTGCACCGCACCGATGCGTGACGAGAATCAACTCCATGCCGCAGTCGTCGAACTGGTGGCGATGGACCGGGCGGAAATCAAATACTCGACGGTGCAGAACTGGTACCCGGGTGATGAAAACGGCAAAGGCGGCATCTACAATTTCGTGACCAAACGGGGCGAATGCCGAGGCACGGATTCGAAAATCTCCTGGACCCAGGTCGAGACCGGTTCAGCCATCACCTGGAAATATCCCGGCTGCGTCCTGCGCGGGGATAACTCCGTCGGCGAGTTCTATTCCGTGGCCCTGTCACATCATCGCCAACAGGCCGACACCGGCACCAAGATGGTTCACCTGGGTCGCAACACCCGGTCCAATATCGTCGCCAAGGGCATCTCGGCCGGCCATGGAAATCAGACCTACCGGGGCCTGGTGAAAATTTCCCCACGTGCCGAGGGGGCCAGAAACTACACGCAATGTGATTCCCTGCTGATTGGCGATCAGTGCGGCGCCCATACCGTGCCCTACCTGGAAACCCGCAACCACAGCGCGATCTGCGAGCACGAAGCGACCACCTCGAAGATTGGCGATGATCAGCTGTTCTATCTGCGGGCACGCGGCATCGGCGAGGAAGAAGCCGTGTCGATGATCGTCAATGGTTTCTGCAAGGACGTGTTTCGCGAGTTACCCATGGAATTCGCCGTCGAAGCCCAACGCCTGCTGAGCGTATCGCTGGAAGGCGCCGTCGGCTGAACCAGACCTGCCCCATCCGTGGCGGGTTGCTGCCCGCTCTACCTGAGCCACTTCAAGACCTGACATGCTGAACATTCAAAATCTATCCGCTTCAATCCAGGACAAGGACATCCTCAAAGGGATCAACCTGCACATCAAGCCCGGCGAGGTCCACGCCATCATGGGCCCCAATGGCTCGGGCAAAAGCACGCTGGCCAATATCCTCGCGGGCCGGGACAGCTACAAGATCACTGGCGGCACGGTGCACTTCGACGACCAGGACCTGCTCGACATGACCCCTGAGCAGCGGGCCTGCGCCGGAATGTTCCTGGGCTTTCAATACCCGGTGGAGATTCCCGGGGTGAGCAATATGAGCATGCTCAAGGCCGCGGTCAATGCCCGACGCAAGGCCCATGGCCAGGCTGAAGCCACGCCTCTGGAATTGCTCCAGAAAGTCAAAGCTGCGGCGCAAACCATGCAGGTCGCCGATGCGATGCTGCAGCGTGGGGTGAACGAAGGCTTTTCCGGCGGCGAGAAAAAGCGCAATGAAATCCTGCAGATGCTGGTGCTGGAGCCACGTCTGGCCATCCTGGACGAAACCGATTCAGGCCTGGACATCGATGCCCTCAAAGTGGTCTCCGATGGGGTGAATGCCTTGCGCGACCCGCAGCGTTCGGTGATTCTGGTGACCCACTACCAGCGCCTGCTGGACCATATCAAACCCGATCATGTACATGTGCTGGCCGGTGGTCGGATCGTCGAGTCCGGTGGCCCCGAACTGGCCCTGGAACTGGAATCCAAAGGCTATGGCTGGATCACCGAAGCGGCGGAGCCCACGCCATGACGGCGACGGTCAGACTTCAGGATATCCAGCTCCCCCATCGCCGTCAGGAAGCCTGGAAATACACCGATCTGAGTCAGTATGCTCGACACCTACCCGACGCGCTGAGCCTGGCAAACAGCGACGCTGCCGCGGCGATGCCCGGTGACAGTCTGCTGGGTGCGACAGCAACGCAGATTGTTTTTGTCGACGGTGAATATCAGGCACAGTTGTCGGACCCGACTCTGACGCTTGCAGCCCAGAGCGCAGCGCCAGACTGGGATCCAGGCCTGGATTCATTGCTCGCGGCTACGCCTGCCAGCGCCTACCGCCTGCGCATCAGCCAATCGCCTGCCCAGGCAGTCCACCTGCTGTTCTCCAGCAGCCGTGATGCCGACTGCCTGCACCGCGTGCATCTCGATCTTGAGCTGGACCCCGGCGTCGAAGTCACGATTCTGGAAGAACACCTGGGCGGCCGTCAGGGCATTGCCTTGACCAGCATCGATACCCAGTTGGCGGAGGATTCACAGGCGCACTGGTTGCGGATTCAACACGCGGCGCCGGCGCATACCCTGCTCGCCAGACTGACGGCTGACATCGGCCCGCGGGCCAGACTGCATCAGGTGCATGTCGAATGGGGGGCGCGCCTGAGCCGCCTGGACGCCACCCTGCGACTGGCCGGGACCGAATCACGGCTGGATTATTTCGCCTTGAGCGGCCTCAAGGATCGGCAGCATGTCGATCATCAGGTTCAGGTGCGTCATGACCAAGCACATGGCACCAGCCGACTGCGTGCGCGTGGGATTATTGCGGATGCGGCTCGGCAGGTTTTCAATGGCAAGGTCTTCGTGGCCCGACACGCCCAGAAAACCGATTCAGATCAACTGCTGCGCAATCTGCTGCTCAGCGACAGGGCGGAAGTCGACGCCAAACCGGAACTGGAAATCTACGCCGATGACGTGCGCTGTGCCCACGGCTCGACCGTCGGCCGGCTGGACGAACAGGCGCTGTTCTATCTGCGCAGCCGGGGCCTGGAACTGGACGAGGCCCGACGCATGCTGATGGTGAGTTTTGCCGAACACATTCTCACCGAGATTGCCGACGAGAGTTTGCGCGACACGATCCGAGGCGCTCTGGCTGACCACCTCAGCCTGATGACGGCCCGATGAGCGTGCTGGATCTGGAATCCATTCGCAGCCAGTTTCCGGTGCTGCAGCAGCAGGTCAACGGTCACGCCCTGGCCTATTTCGACAACGCCGCCACCACGCAAAAACCCGCGGCGGTCATCGACTCGTTGCTGCGTTATTACCGCGAAGATAATGCCAACGTTCACCGCGCAGTTCACACCCTGGCGGGCCGGGCGACGCGGGCCTATGAAGGCGCCCGCGACCGCATCGCCGGCTTCATCAATGCCGGCAGCCGACAGGAACTGGTGTTCACCCGGGGCACGACCGAGTCCATCAACCTGGTCGCCCAGAGCTACCTGCGTCCCGTGCTGAGACCTGGCGACGAAATTCTGGTCAGCACCTTGGAGCATCATTCCAATATCGTGCCCTGGCAACTGCTGTGCGCCCAGACGGGGGCGCAGCTCAAGGTGGCGCCAATCCTGGACGATGGCAGCATTGACATGGCGGCCTTCGCGCAGCTGCTCAATGAGCGCACCCGGATGGTCGCGATCGGAGAAGCCTCCAACGCCATCGGCAGCCGCAACCCGATCGAACAGATCATCCCGCTGGCCCACGCCGCTGGCGCCAAAGTGCTGATCGATGCGGCCCAGACCATGGCCCACCACCGGGTCGATGTCCGGGCTCTGGATGTCGACTTTCTGGCATTCTCCGCGCACAAGATGTACGGCCCCACGGGCTTTGGCGCCCTGTACGGCAAACAGGAATTGCTGGAAGCCGCCGAGCCTTGGCAGGGCGGCGGCGACATGATCGAACACGTCAGCTTCACCGGCAGCACCTGGAACGAACTGCCGTACAAGTTCGAAGCCGGGACACCGAATATTGCCGGAGCGATCGGCACCGGGGCGGCGGTGGATTTTCTCGAGTCGCTGGACTTTGACGCCGTCGCCGCCCACGAAAACGCCCTGCTGGAACAGGCCACCGCGGCGCTGCAGGCCATCGATGGCCTACGTATCATTGGCACCGCAGCCGATAAGGCAGCCATCGTGTCCTTTGTGGCTGATCGGGCCCATCCTCAGGACATCGGCACCTTGCTGGATGAAAACGGCATTGCGGTGCGTACCGGTCACCATTGCGCCATGCCCTTGATGGCCCGTTTCGGCGTTCCGGGCACCGTCCGAGCCTCGTTTGCGATTTACAACACCGCCGCGGAAGTCGAGCGTATGGCGCAATGCTTGCAAAGAATCATGCGACTGTTCACCTGAGATACGGTCCACCCTTGATTTGCGCGTGCACCGGATCCTCTTCCGGGCTGGCCAGTGACCGGTCGAACCGCTATTCTCGGTGATGTAAGCAACTGAATTTATTAGGCTTGGTAGATGGCCGAATTGCCCGACAACCCGATCCGACCGCGCTGGTACCAAAGCCTGCGCTGGCTGCTGCTGGGCGGCAATCTACTTCTGGCCATCGGCTTTGGTGCCACTGCGTTCTGGTTCAACCAGCAGCATCTGGAGCAACCTCTGGCCGAGAAGTCGGCGCATTTGCTGGAGGCGCGCCAGCTTCGCCTGCAAGATCAGTTGGAAGCCATCGCCCGGAACACGGTCCAGTTCAGCCTGGCTTTGAATGGGCTGGCCGTCAGCCATTGGGGCCAGGAACAGAGCCTGCGTCGCATGGGTGCGGCGCTGATGGCCAAGATACCCGCCGACTCCCCGATCGTCGCCGCGGGCATCTGGCCCGAACCCCGCCAGTTCAATCCCAAACGTGAACGCAGCAGTCTGTACTGGACATTGGGCGCCGAGGCTGCAAGCCGAGGCGGACGGTTCCACGACGATTACAATGACCCGGCCAATATCAGCTACCACGGCGAAATCTGGTACACGCCTGCCCGGTATTATCAGGGCCAGGGCTGTTTCTGGAGTCCACGTTACCTCGAAGCCTTCTTGCGCAAACCGGTCGTCGCTTGTGCCGTCGCGGTTGAAATTGACGGTCGTTTTGCCGGCGTCACCAGTCTGGTACTGGATCTGACGAAACTCTCCACCGCCCTGCCCCAGCTCAGCTCGGATGCGCCTTTCTACCTGCTCCTGGATCAGCAGCAGGCCATTCTCAGCGCGGCTGGCATCGCCACCGCAGCGAACGATAACCTTCCCGCTCTGGCTCAGACTGACCCCCGGTTTGGCCAGGTTGCAGTCCAGTTGCATCAGCGCGGCGAAGCGCTCCTCACCCAGGCTCGCCAGGCCGATCCGAACTGGGCCGGTGTCGTGAAGACGCTGAGCGAATCGACGCGCGGTCTGGCTCAGCGCCAGGCCGAACTGCTGCTCGCACGACTGCGCACTCCGCCCGCCGCGCAGGTTCAGTCGCTCACCATCGCCGGCAGTAAAGCGGCGCCGACGGACATCCGTCTGAGCGAAGTCGCGGAGCTGGGCACCCTGCTGGTCGGCCAATTCCAGCCCCCTCTGGTCAATGGCATTCGCCGTGACTGGCTGGTCAGCGCCGCCACCAGTGCCGGAGCGATCTTCCTGGCCTTGCTGATCTCATTTGCGTGGAGCCAGCGGCTGACCTTGGCTCCGCTGCACAAGCTGCTGGAACAACTGCAACGGCCCGCCGAAGACACCCGGCTGGAAGACAGCGCTCCCCATGAAATGGGCCTGCTCAAACAGCAGCTCAATGCCCGACATGAACGCATTCGCGACCTGCTTGACCAACGCGAGTTCCTGGGCGCCAGAGGGCCAAAATTCCAGACCGTAAAAACCGCTGAAAAACCGCCCGCCGCAGCAGCGCCCTGGGAAATTCTGGATGCCTTTTCCGACGCGCTGGTGGTCACCGACAAGACCGGTAAGGTCGAATACCTCAACACGGCGGCGGAAACGCTCTCCGGCTGGAAATTGACCCAGGCCCGGAATCTGGGTTTTGATGAAATCTTTCATATCCTGGACCGACGGGGCAAGTCGCGCCTCACTGACCTGGCCGTTCGCGCGGTCAGCGCGGGTCGGGCCAGTGAAAGGCCACTGCAAACCGTTTTCAAAACCCGCAGCGGTCACGAACTGCCACTGGCCATCACCAGTTCACCGGTGCGAGGCGAAAACCAGGCGATCAGCAGCGTGCTGCTGATTCTGCATGACATTCGTTCAAACTCCGCAACTGCCGCCCCGGAGTTCCTCACCCAGGTCAGAGATCCCTTGACCGGCTGCCTGAACCGCGCCGCGTTCGATGCGGAACTGGCCAGTCGCTGCGAGGCCACGCGGCTGGGCGGCGAGCCTCCGTTCAGCATGCTGTATATCGACGCCGATCGGATGCAATACATCAACGACGCCTTTGGAACGCAAGGCGGAGATGAGTTTCTCCGTCAACTGGCCCGGATGATTCAGACCGACGTCGGCGAGAGCAACCCGGTCTACCGCCTGCATGGCGACAAGTTCGCGGTGCTGCTGGCCACTGAAGATTCTGCGGAAGCGCAAGTGACGGCCGAACTCCTGCGCGCCGACGTCCAGAGTGGCGGCTTTCAATGGAACAATGAACGACGCGATGTCAGCATTACCTCGAGCCTGCTGCAGATTGACAGCAACAGCGGCCGACCTGTCGACATACTCCGCGCTGCCGATGAGCTGTGCCAACAGGCCCAGGCGGAAGGTCGCGGGCGGGTCGTCAGCGGGCAGGTCAAGAAGAAAAGCGGGGAACGCCGCGATGACCGCAGCTGGCTGAACAACATCAAGCGTGGTTTGACCGAGGCGGGTTTCCACCTGTCCACCCAGCAGTTGAGCAACCTGCAACGCAATGCCGATAAAGGCGTGATCTTCGACACCCTCCTGTTGCTTGAAGACGACGAAGGTTTCTGGACCGGAGCCCCGGTCTTCATGCCGATTGCGGAACGCTACAATCTCGGCCTGGACCTGGATCGCTGGACCGTGCAACACGTTTTCGACAAGCTCTCCCAGGACGTGGAACTCACCGCAGAAATCGATTTCTGCATGATCTCGCTGTCCGTTAACAGCTTGCAGACGCCGGTGTTTCTGGATTTCCTGATGGAAAACTTCAAGGACAGCGGCGTGCCGCCCCACAAGATCTGCTTCGATCTCAAAGAGCAGGACGTGTATTCACGGCTTTCGGTGGCGCGAGATTTCTGTCAGGCCGTGACCCGCGCGGGCTGCCGAATGAGCCTGACCAACGTATCCACCCGCCCATCCAGCTACGGTCTGCTCAAAGAGCTGCCGATCCATCTGGTGCGCTTTGACCCTACCCTGACCCGCAACGCCGACAGCGATGCGGTGGACCGTCTGGCCACCGAATCGCTGCACCGGATCGTGCATTCACTGGGCAAACAAAGCCTGGTCACGCAGATCAACACTCCGGAACTGCTGCGCATCATGCAGGGTATCGGCGTCGATTATGCCCAGGGCGATGCGATCGCACGCTCAACCCCGGTGATGTTTCAGGCTCAGGCCTGAGCGCGCAGTGCCGCGATCCGCTCATCCAGTGGTGGATGAGTCATGAACAAGCGTTTCAAACCGCCGCCGAAGCCAGGCGCAATACCAAACGCGCTCATTTGCTCCGGCAGCTCGCCGGGTACCGGCTGACGCCCTTTCAGCCGTTCCAGAGCGGCGATCATCTTGCGCCGTCCGGCCAGTTCGGCCCCACCGGCATCGGCCTTGAATTCACGGTAGCGGGAAAACCAGGCCACGATGGCGCTGGCCAGCACGCCGAACAAAAGCTGCAAGATCATCATCGAAATGAAGTACCCGGGACCTCCGGGCCGATCGCTCTTGAACACGGCCTTGTCGATGAAGTAGCCGACCACCCGGGCCAGAAACATGACGAAGGTATTTACCACGCCTTGAATCAAAGTCAGGGTCACCATATCGCCGTTCGCCACATGGCTGATTTCATGCCCGAGCACGGCCTCGATTTCGTCCTGTTGCATGCTGCGCAGCAAACCCGTGCTCACCGCGACCAGAGCCTGATTCCGGTTCATGCCCGTGGCGAAGGCGTTCACATCCGGTGAATCGTAAATCGCCACCTCCGGGATTCCGATCCCGGCCTGACGGGCCTGGCGCGCGACGGTCGCCAGCAACCAGGCTTCGGCCGAGTTGGCCGGCTTTTCAATGACCTGGGCACGGGTACTGAATTTCGCCATGGTCTTGGACATGGCCAGCGAGATAAACGAACCACCCATGCCGAAAATAGCGCAGAAGATCAGCAAGCCGCGCAAATCCAGGCCGCCTTGCTGCAGGTAACGGTCCGCGCCAAGCAGATTGGCGACCACACTCAGAACAACCATTACGGCAAGATTGGTGCCGAGAAAAAGCATGATGCGTTTCATAGGAGCTCCAGCCTCAACTGGTAACAAAGAAGAATCTGGCCTTTAGATGGGGGCGTCGTCATCAGGTTCAATCCTCGGCTCATCACCCAGCACGCCGATCGCGTCGACCCGCTGCAATCCGCGAGGCAGCGACTGACCTCGCCCCGCCCGATTGCCACTGAAGCGCTCGATGTCATCGCGTTTCAGACTGAAGCTGCGTTTACCGGCTTCCAGCTTCAAGACCTGATCCGGCCCCAGCAAACACCAGTGGCTCAGCTTCTCCTGCCCCTTGAGCGCCATCAGTTTATTGCCCTTGCCCCGGGGCAGCCGGGGGAGTTCGCTAAGGTTCTGAATCAGCAGCCGCCCCTCCGAACTGATGGTGACCAGGCGCAGGGATTCAATCGCACCGTGAATGCGCAGCGGCGCCATCAGGCCGGCCCCACCCGGCAGACTCACGCAGGCCTTGCCGGCCTTGTTGCGCGTCTGCAGGTCCTCCAGGGTCGCGACAAAGCCGTAGGCGGCATCGCTGCCGAGCACGTACGCCTGATCCTGCGCCCCCAGGGCCAGGCCAACGAAACGCGCGCCATCGGCCGGATTGAGCTGACTGGTCAGCGGTTCACCCAGGCTGCGCGCGGACGGCAAACCGTGGGAAGACACGCTGTAGGCCCGACCCTTGCTGTCCAGGATCGACAGCGGTTGCCCGGTACGCCCGGTCGCCGCCGCCAGAAACTCGTCTCCGGCCTTGTAATTGAGGCTGGATGGGTCGACCTGATGCCCCTTGCCGGCGCGGATCCAGCCTGCTTTGGACAGGATCACCGTGATCGGCTCACTCGGCACCATCTTGGATTCATCGATGAGCCTGGCCTGTTCCCGCACCACCAGAGGCGTCCGCCGCTCATCGCCAAAAGATTCGGCATCCTGCTTGATTTCACTGGCGATCAGCTTCTTGAGCTTGGCAGACGAGCCGAGCCAGGCTTGCAGGCGATCCCGCTCCTGCGCCAGCTCATCCTGTTCACCACGAATTTTCATTTCCTCCAGGCGCATCAAGTGCCGCAGCTTGAGGTTCAGCACCGCTTCGGCCTGAATGTCGCTCAAGCCGAAACGCTCCATCAGCACCGGCTTGGGCTCATCTTCGGTCCGGATGATGCGAATCACTTCATCGATATTGAGATAGGCGATCAGCAAACCATCGAGGATGTGCAGCCGGTCCAGCACGGCGGCCAGCCGATGCTCAAGCCGTTTACGCACCGTATCCGTGCGAAACTCCAGCCATTCCAGCAGCAGACTGCGCAAGCCGCGCACACCTGGACGACCGTTCAGCCCGATCACGTTCATATTGATTCGGTAGGAACGCTCCAGGTCGGTGGTGACGAACAGGTGACTCATCAAACCCGCCACATCGACCCGCCTCGAGCGCGGCACAATCACGATGCGCGTCGGATTCTCATGGTCGGACTCGTCGCGCAAGTCCTCCACCAAAGGCAGTTTCTTGGCCCGCATCTGCGCCGCAATCTGTTCCAGAATCTTGGCCCCGCTGGCCTGGTGCGGCAGCGCATAAATCACGATATCGCCCTGATCCTCCTGCTGCCAGCGCGCCCGCAGACGCACCTGCCCGTTGCCGGTGGCATAGGCCTTGCGGATGTCGCTGGCCGGGGTGATCAATTCAGCTTCGGTGGGGAAATCCGGCCCTGGCACCAGGGTATACAGTTCGTCATCATCGATGCCCGGATTTTCCAGCAGGCGAACGCAGGCCAGGGCGACTTCACGCAGATTGTGCGGGGGGATGTCGGTGGCCATGCCCACGGCGATACCCGTGGTGCCATTCAGCAACAGATTGGGCAGCCGCGCCGGCAGCACGATCGGCTCCTTCATCGTCCCGTCGAAGTTGGGCTGCCAGTCCACGGTGCCCTGATCCAGTTCCGCCAGCAGCAATTCGGCATAGCGGGCCAGTTTGGCCTCGGTGTAACGCATCGCCGCAAAGGACTTGGGATCGTCCGGTGCCCCCCAATTGCCCTGTCCCTGAATCAGCGGATAGCGATAGCTGAAATCCTGCGCCATCAACACCATGGCTTCGTAGCACGCCGAATCACCGTGGGGATGGTACTTGCCCAGCACGTCACCGACGGTACGCGCGGATTTCTTGGGTTTCGCATTCGCGCTCAGATTCAACTCCGACATCGCGTACACGATGCGGCGCTGTACCGGCTTCAAACCGTCCCCCAAATGCGGCAGTGCGCGGTCCAGAATCACGTACATGGAATAGTCCAGGTACGCACGTTCTGCAAATTCACTCAGCGGCAGACGCTCGGTGGCGTCCATCTCGGTAATATCACCCATCTTGATTCCTTATCCGGCCGTCGCCCGGTCGCCCTTGCTTTCCAACCAGGCCTTTCGGTCCGAGGCTCGTTTCTTCGCCAGTAACATGTCCAGCATGCCGTTCGCCACCGCCTCGTCGGCCAGATCCAGACGGACCAAACGCCGGGTATCCGGGGCCATGGTGGTTTCACGCAGCTGCAGGGGATTCATTTCGCCCAGGCCTTTGAAGCGCGTCACGGTGACTTTGCCGCGCAGGCCTTCGGCTTTGATCCGGTCCTCGACCCCGGCCCGTTCGGCCTCATCCAGGGCATAGAACACGCGCTTGCCTACATCAATCCGATACAGCGGCGGCATCGCCACATGAATATGTCCGGCATCAACCAGAGGGCGAAAATGCTGCATGAACAGTGCGCACAGCAGGGTCGCAATGTGCAAGCCGTCGGAATCCGCATCGGCCAGAATGCAGATCTTTCCATAACGCAGGCCGGCAGTGCTGCTGGCGCCAGGATCGACCCCCAGGGCCACGGCAATATCATGAATTTCCTGGGAGGCCATCGCTACATCGCTGTCCACCTCCCAGGTATTCAGAATCTTCCCGCGCAAGGGTAAAATCGCCTGAAAATGCCGGTCACGCGCCTGCTTGGCGGACCCGCCGGCGGAATCCCCCTCGACCAGAAACAGTTCGCTGCGCGCCGGATCCGCGGATACGCAGTCGGCCAGCTTCCCGGGCAGGGCCGGGCCGCTGATGATCCGTTTGCGGGTGACGATCTTGGCAGCCTTGAGCCGACGCTGCGCGCAACTGATCACATATTGCGCCAGCATGTCCCCGGTCTCGATGTGGCGGTGCAACCACAAGCTGGTGGCGTCCTTGACCACGCCAGAGACAAACGCCGCGCATTCTCTTGAGCTCAGCCGCTCCTTGGTCTGACCGGCAAACTGCGGCTCTTCGAGCTTGACCGATAACACATAGCTCACCCCGCTCCAGACATCCTCCGGCGACAGCTTGACGCCACGCGGCAGCAGGTTGCGGTTTTCGGCAAATTCGCGCAGGGCCTCGGTCAAACCCGTGCGCAAGCCGTTGACGTGGGTGCCGCCCTGCACGGTCGGCACCAGATTGACGTAGCTTTCACTCGGCCCCTCTCCGCCATTGGGCAGCCAGACCACCGCCCAGGCGGCCTCCTCGTGCTCACCGGCAAAATCGCCCTGCAGGGGTTCGGCCGGCAGGGGCTCCAGGCCAAGCAGCGCTTCTTGCAGGTAATCGTTCAAGCCCCCCTCATAACGCCAGGTCTCGGAGTCGCCGGTCTCCTCATCGCGCAGACTAACTTCCAGGCCCGGGCACAGCACCGCTTTCGCCCGCAAGGCGTGACGCAGGCGCGCCAGAGAAAACTTCGGTGAATCGAAATAGCTGACATCGGGCCAGAAACGCACCCGCGTGCCGTGCCGCTGTTTGCCGGCACTGCCCACGACTTCCAGATCGCGCACCCGCTCACCGTGAGCGAAACCGATCGAATACTCCGACCCCGCGCGCCAGACGGTGACATCCAGCCGCTCCGACAAAGCATTCACCACCGAGACGCCGACCCCGTGCAAGCCGCCGGAATAACGGTAATTGTCCTTATTGAATTTACCGCCGGCATGCAATCTGCACAGGATCAATTCGATGGCTGGCACGCCCTCTTCAGGATGGATATCCACCGGCATGCCGCGCCCATCGTCCTCCACCTCCAGCGATCCGTCCGCGTAATGGGTGACCAGAATCCGGCGGGCATGGCCCTGAAGTGCTTCATCCACACAATTGTCGATGACCTCCTGCGCCAGATGATTGGGCCGGGATGTATCGGTAAACATGCCCGGTCGACGTTTGACCGGCTCCAGGCCGGTCAGTAATTCGATCGACGAGGCGTCGTAGACTTCGCTCATAGTTCCTCTGGTCCAGTGCAGATGGGTCCGGCCGCCGCAGGCGCGACCCGCAAGGCGCGGGACTATAGCAAAGCTCGCGGCGATTCAAACTTGCGCAGATTCCATTAAACTCGCTCCTCCGCTTTCGGGCTGACGCCCTAGCCTGACGAGATCAAGTGCCAACGCATGCCCGCAAAAAATGAAACTCTGGGTCAGTTCGAGGAAAAACTGGCCGAACTTGAGGACTTGGTGAAAGCCCTTGAATCCGGCGACACCCGCCTGGAGGAGGCGGTCAAGCATTTTGAGCGCGGCATGAAGCTGTCACAGAGTTGCGAAAAGCTGCTGCAACAGGCCAGCTTGCGCGTTGAACAGCTGAGCGATCAAGCCGGCGCGGCGACGCCGCCCAGGCCTGCGGGAAACGCGGATGAGGAATCACAGGCTTGAGCAATTTCCAGCAGTGGGTCGCCACCTGTAGTGCCCAGGTAGAGCAGGCCATCACCACCCGATTGCCGCCCTCCGGACAGTTCCCCCAAAGACTGCATGAAGCCATGCGCTACGCAGCGCTTAATGGCGGCAAGCACTTTCGCCCCTTGCTGATTTATGCCACCGCCCAGGCCCTGGATCTGCCGCTGCGCCAGGTCGACAGCCTGGCCGCAGCCATCGAAATGATTCATGCCTATTCGCTGGTCCATGATGACCTACCGGCCATGGATGATGATGATCTGCGCCGAGGCAAACCCACCTGCCACAAGGCCTTCGACGAAGCGACGGCGATTCTGGCCGGTGATGCCCTGCAGGCCCTGGCGTTTCGCATCCTGGCCTCGGATGACGAACTGACCCCGGACTGCTCGGTGCGCATCCGGATCATTCGCCACATCGCCGAAGCCATCGGTTCCAGGGGCATGGCGGGTGGTCAGGCGATTGACCTGGAATCGGAAGGTGCCCGCCTGAATGCGGCGGAACTCGAAGCCATGCATATCCACAAGACCGGCGCGCTGATTCGTGCCGCCGTGGTGACCACCGCTTATTGCGCGAAAGATCTGGACGAAGCTCAGGAAGCGGCACTCGAGCGCTACGCCAAGTGCGTTGGACTGGCATTCCAGATCCACGATGACGTGCTGGATGAAACCGGCAGCGCGGCGGAAATGGGCAAGCATGCGGGCGCCGATCGCGCCCGCGACAAAAACACCTACCCCGCGCTGTTTGGCCTGAATGAGTCGCAGTCGATGGCGCAGGAACTGATTGAAAATGCCACGGAGCAGTTGCACGGCTTTGGTGCGGCGGGTAATAAGCTGCGAGAATTGGCCGAATTTGTCATCAGTCGGCGCGCCTGATTTGCCGTAATAGGCTGAGCATTGGATAATTGCTCAGAAGAACAAGGACCACCATGCCCTTTAGCACCGTGCAATCTGATTCCACCTACACCCTGTTGGGAAAAGTAGAGAACCCGGCGGATTTACGCCGGCTGAACGTGGAACAGCTCCCCCACCTGGCCGGCGAAGTTCGCCGCTGCCTGATCGAAACTCTGGGCCGTGTTGGTGGCCACTTCGGCGCCAATCTGGGCGCCGTGGAATTGGCGATTGCGTTGCATTATGCGCTGAAGACGCCCAATGATCGGTTGATCTGGGATGTGGGCCACCAGGCGTATCCACACAAGATCCTGACCGGACGTCGGCGCGAGCTGGACACGATCCGCAAGTTTGAAGGCCTGGCCCCCTTCCCCTGTCGCGCCGAGAGTGAATACGATGCCTTCGGCGTCGGCCACTCCAGCACCTCGATCAGCGCCGCCGCCGGCATGGCCGCCGCGCAACGCGTCACCGGCCAGAAACGCGAAGTCGTCGCGGTCATCGGCGACGGAGGCATGACGGCGGGTCTGGCTTTCGAAGCCTTGAATCATCTGGGCGCCAGCGGACTGGATGTGCTGGTGGTCTATAACGACAACGACATGTCGATTTCGGAGAATGTCGGCGGTTTGCGCGACCATTCTGCCCGCCTGGTGCGTGAACTTCAGGATGCCGAAGCCACGACATCGCTGCGCAACTCCGCGTTTGACCGCCCCGAACCACAGCGTGACATCGGCGAGCACCGCGAAGCCGGCGCCCTGTTCGAAACCCTGGGCATGCATTATTTCGGGCCTGTCGATGGCCACGACATTCCGGCCCTGCTGCATGCCATGGAACAGGCCCTGGCCGTGCCTGGCCCCAAATTGCTGCACGTTCTGACGGTGAAGGGGCATGGCTTTGCGCCGGCCGAAGCGGCGCCAATCAAGTACCACGCGGTATCCAGCTTTGACCCGGTAACCGGGGCGACACCGCCAAAAAAACCGCACGCCAAACCCAGTTACACGGAGATTTTCTCCGAGTGGATCTGTCAGATGGCGGAACAGCATCCCGCCCTGGTTGCGGTCACTCCGGCGATGCGCGAAGGCAGCGGTCTGGTGGAGTTCCAGCAGCGCTTTCCGGAACGGTTCTTTGATGTCGCCATAGCCGAGCAGCATGCGGTCACCTTTGGCGCCGGCCTGGCCGCAGACGGTGCCAAGCCCATCGTGGCGATCTATTCCAGTTTCTTGCAGCGCGGCTACGACCAGTTGATCCACGACGTGGCACTGCAGGATCTGCCGGTGCTGTTTGCAATTGATCGCGGCGGTCTGGTGGGTGGCGATGGCGCAACCCACCATGGCGCTTATGATCTGAGTTATCTGCGCTGCATCCCCAATATGGTGATCATGGCGCCGGCCGATGAGGAGGAATGCCAGCGCTTGCTCAGCACGGGCTTGCATCATCATGGCCCCAGCGCGGTGCGCTACCCGCGTGGGACCGGACCTGGCGCGGAAGTCAGCGGTGAAATGAAGCCTTTGCCGATCGGCAAAGCCCGGGTCATGCGCCAGGGCAAAGGTCGGCGCAAACCGCGGGTGGCGATTCTGAGTTTCGGCCCGATGCTGGCGCCAGCGCTTGAGGCCGGTGACATCCTGGACGCCGATGTCGTGGACATGCGCTTTGTCAAACCGCTGGACGAACGCATCATTCTGGACATGGCCAATCAGAACGACCTGATCGTGACCCTGGAAGACAATGCGCTGCAAGGCGGCGCCGGCAGCGCGGTCAATGAGATTCTGCTGGCCCAGCACGACCAGGTTCGGGTCTTGAATCTGGGCCTGCCGGACCAATTTATCGAGCATGGCGAACGCGCCGAATTGCTGCAGCAATGCGGACTGGACACCACCGGCATCCTGCGTGCCATTCGCAAGCGTCTGCGTGCCCGCGACCTGGATACGGCACTGGCCAGCAATGATGACAGCATTCCCGCCAGAGCCTGAAACGGTGGAACTTTGCACCTGACGCCCACTCTAAGGCAGCGATATTAGGCTACCCTACTGCAACATCACTTAATTTCTGGAGAGCTATCGATGGACCCGTCTCGCACAACCGTGACTTCGCCAATTACTCACGGCGGCCTTGCCGGAGATGTGCTGGCCACCAACAAGGTGCTGCGCAATACCTACATGCTGCTATCCGTAACGCTATTGTTCAGTGCCGTCATGGCCAGTGTATCAATGGCGATCAAGCTGCCGTTCGGAGCAAGCCTGATGTGCAGCCTGGTGGCCCTGGGCATGCTCTGGTTCGTGGTGCCGCGCACCGCCAATTCCGCCAAAGGCATTTACGCCGTATTCGGCGTAACCGGCCTGCTGGGCCTGGGTCTGGGCCCCATCCTGAACGCCTATATAAATGGCTTCAGCAACGGCCCGCAGATCGTGATGATGGCATTCGGCCTGACCGGTCTGGTGTTCATGGGACTGTCAGCCTACGCCATCAGTTCGCGCAAGGATTTCAGCTTCATGCGGGGTTTTCTGGTCGGCGGCATCCTGCTGGCTTTCGGCCTGGCCATCGTATCCCTGATTTCCACGCTGATGGGCTACCACATGCAACCCCTGGCCCTGGCAATCTCGGCCATGTTCACCCTGCTGATGTGTGGCCTGATCCTGTATGAAACCGGCGAAATCGTGAACGGCGGCCAGACCAACTACATTCTGGCCACGATCGGTCTGTATGTGGCGATCTACAATCTGTTCACCAGCTTGCTGCATCTGCTGGGCTTCGCCGCCGGCGAAGACTGAAACGAACTGCGGTGAAAAAGAGGCCCTGCGGGGCCTCTTTTTTTGCCTGCGAAACGACCTAGACCGACTCCTGCGGACCGCTGGCCGCCGGCAGCATATCGCCCCCACCGAGCAAGGCCTGCAAACGGACCACCTGCCCCACGATCAGCAGTCCAGGGGCGTCACGCTCTCCCAGGCGCCGGGGAAGACCCACCAGGGTATCGACCAGAACCTCCTGGCCCGGCCGGGTCCCATCGAACACGGCGGCGATCGGCCAGTCGTCAGCCAGGCCCGCCTCACGCAAGCTCGTGCAAATGGTCGCCACGCTGCCTATACCCATGTAGATCACCACGGTCTGATTCGGCTGGGCCAACTGCGTCCAGTTCAGATCCAGACTGCCATCGGCCCGAGGATGGCCGGTAACGAACACGCAGCTCTGGGCATGATCACGGTGGGTCAGAGGAATGCCGGCGTAAGCCGCGCAGCCCAGCGCAGCTGAGATGCCGGGCACCACCTGGAAGGCGATGCCGGCAGCCCTCAACTGCTCGATTTCCTCGCCGCCGCGACCGAACATGAACGGATCCCCACCCTTGAGCCGTAACACCCGATGGCCTTCGCGAGCCAGACGCACCAGCAACTGGTTGATATCGTCCTGTGGCAGCGTGTGATTGCGGCGCCGTTTGCCCACATCAATGCGTTCCGCATCGCGCCGGACCATGTCCATGATCGCCTCCGGGATCAGGCGGTCATACAGCACGACATCGGCCAGTTGCATCAGTCGATGCGCCCGCAGGGTAAGCAGATCCGGATCACCCGGACCCACGCCGACCAGAAACACCTCACCCCTGGGCATGAGTTGATCACAAGCCTGGCGCAGGCTCTGGTCAAGCAGGGATTTGGCCAGGACATCATCGCCGGACACCGCTCGCTGTGCGACCGGTCCGTCGAATACGGTTTCCCAGAAACGCAGACGCTGGGCGGGCTCCGGCAACAACTTACGCACCTGGCCGCGGATGGCCCCGCTCAGAGTCGCCAGACGGCCGTAGCGAGCCGGCAGCATTTTTTCAATCTGATCGCGCAGCCGCCGCGCCAGCACCGGTGCGGTTCCGCCACTGGACAGCGCCACCACGATCGGCGAGCGGTCCACGATCGCCGGCATGATGACGCTGGACGAGGCGGCATCATCGACCACATTGGCGGGAACTCCACGTGCCCGGGCAATACTGGCCACCTGACGATTGACCTGCGGATCATCGGTCGCGGCGATCACCAGAACCGGCTCACCAAACAGTTCCGGTCCGAAGCGGGCAGCGATCCAGTGCAGTTCTCCCTGCGCCTCGCTGTGCTTAAGTTCATCGACCAGGTCTTGAGCAATCACCCGAATCTGCGCCGAGGATTTGCGCAGCAAACGAATCTTGCGGGCGGCGATCTCACCGCCACCGACAACCAGGACCTCGCGTCCTGCAAGCCGCATAAAGAGGGGGAAAAACTCCACGCCATACCCGTTATTCAGAATAGCTGCGCATTATCGCAGGCTTTGATGCCAATGCCGGACTCGCATTTCACAACCGATTTGGCCAGACTAGGCCGGCCTCATGGAACAGAGAACGGCATGAAGTTGCGTCAGCTCACCTATATCCGGGAGGTCGCCCGGTGCCAGCTCAATATCACCACGGCGGCCGAACACCTGTTCACCTCCCAGCCGGGCATCTCCAAGCAGATCAAACAGCTCGAAGATGAACTCGGCGTCGAGATCTTTGCCCGCAATGGCAAGCACCTGTCCAGCATCACCCCGGCCGGACAGCAGATTCTGGAAATTGCCGAGCGGGTGCTGGGCGACACCGAAAACATCCAACGCGTGGCGGCGGAGTTTCGCGCCGCGGACCGTGGCCATTTAAGCATCGCCACCACCCACACCCAGGCGCGCTATGCGCTGCCGCCCACGGTCAAGCAGTTCAAGAAACAATACCCGCTGGTCACCCTGCATCTGCATCAGGGCTCGCCACCGCAGATCGCCCGACAAGCCGCGAACGGCGAGGCCGACTTTGCCATCGCCACCGAAGCGATGGAACATTTTGATGAATTGGTGATGTTGCCCTGCTATCACTGGAATCGCTGCATCCTGGTGCCACCCCATCATCCGCTGACGCATGCGGACACGACCAGTCTGGCCGACCTGGCCCGCTATCCGATCGTGACCTACACCTTCGGCTTCACCGGCCGCTCCAAGCTGGATCAGGCGTTTTCAGCCCGTGGCCTCAAACCCAATGTGGTGCTCACGGCGGTGGATGCCGACGTCATCAAGACCTATGTGCGCCTGGGGCTGGGCATCGGCATCGTGGCCAATATGGCGTATGACGCAAAACACGACAGCGATCTGGTGCGCATCGATGCCGCTCATCTGTTCAGTTCCAGCACCACCCATATCGGCTTTCGCCGCGGCCTGTTTCTGCGCGCCTACATGTACGAATTCATCCGGATGTTCGCGCCCCACCTGGACCAGGCCACGGTCGAGGAAATCATGGCCATTCCCGAACCGCAGGCCAGACGACAGCGCTGTGCGGCGCTGCTCGACGACCTGCCCTGCCTGTAAATCAGCCACTTCACAAAAAGTTATATCAATACACGTACTTTTGCCTTTATGGCATAAGCCTGCACTGCTATTCTTCGCCCCCCAAGATGGTTTATTCGCTGGCTTGCCAGCCCGGCTGACTCGATATGTACAAGTATTCCGACCTCGACCAAACCCTCGTTAACGAGCGCGTCGATCAATTTCGCGATCAAACCCGACGGTTTCTGGCCGGTGAACTGAGCGAGGCGCAGTTCCTGCCCTTGCGCCTGCAAAATGGACTGTACGTCCAGCGCTTCGCGCCGATGCTGCGGATCGCCATACCCTATGGCACCCTGTCGGCGACCCAGTTGCGCAAGCTCGCCGCCATCGTCCAACGGTATGACAAGGGCTATGGCCACTTCACGACGCGGACCAATCTGCAGCTGAACTGGCCCCGGCTCGAGGACGTACCGGACATTCTGGCCGAATTGGCCAGCGTCGAGATGCATGCGATCCAGACCAGCGGCAACTGCATTCGCAATACCACAACCGACGCGCTGGCCGGCGTGGCCGCCGATGAGCTGGAAGATCCCCGGCCCTGGTGCGAGATCATCCGGCAGTGGTCCACTTTCCATCCGGAATTCGCCTACCTGCCCCGCAAATTCAAGATCGCGGTCTCAGCCTCCGCGCAGGACCGGGCCGCCACCCGGGTTCACGATATCGGCCTGCAGCTGCGTCACACCGCCGACGGGGCCACCGCGTTTGATGTGTATGTCGGTGGTGGCCTGGGCCGCACGCCGATCATCGGCACCTTGCTGCGCGAAGCCCTGCCCTGGCCGCACCTGCTGTCGTATCTGGAAGCGGTACTGCGGGTCTACAACCGCCTGGGCCGGCGGGATAACAAGTACAAGGCCCGGATCAAGATTCTGCTCAAGGAAACCGGCGCCCAGCGCTTCGCCCAGATGGTGGAGCATGAATGGCAACATCTGAAAGACGGCGCGCTGCAACTGCGCGCCGAGCAGATCGAGCCCTTGCGCAAGGCCTTTGCGCCGCCGGCCTATGCCAGCGACATCGCCGGCGAACCACTGCTTCGGGATCAGCACAGCGATGCCCGCTTCGCACTGTGGACCCGGCACAATCTGCGTGCGCACAAACGTGCCGGCTACCGTGCCGTGATCATCTCGCTCAAGGCGCCGGAGGAAGTCCCCGGTGATTGCTCCAGCGCACAGATGAACCTGCTGGCTCAGCTTGCCGATGACTACGGGTTTTCGGAAATCCGGGTCACTCACGAGCAGAACCTGGTCCTGCCGGACATTCGTGAGGATCAATTGCTGGCCGTCTGGCAGCAACTCGACGCACACGGTCTGGCCACCCCCAACATCGGCAAGATCACCGACATGATCTGCTGCCCCGGTCTGGATTTCTGCGCCCTGGCCAATGCCGGCTCGATCGGCGTGGCGCTGGAACTGAATCAGCGCTTCGAAGACTACGACTATCTCTATGATCTGGGCGATCTGCGCCTGAACATGTCGGGTTGCATGAACGGTTGCGGTCACCACAGCGTCGGCCATATCGGCATTCTCGGAGTGGATAAGAAAGGCGAGGAGTGGTATCAGCTCTCGCTGGGCGGCTCCTCACGAAATGATGCGTCACTCGGGGACCGGCTCGGCGCCGCGGTGTCACGTGCTGCGGTCGTCGATGCGGTCATGACCGTGCTCGATGTCTATGTAAAGCATCGCGCGGGCGAGGAGACTTTTCTCGACACCTACCGTCGGCTGGGCCTGGACCCGTTCAAGGAGGCCGTTTATGCCTGAATCAGTGCTTAATCTGCAAGGCGAGCTGAGTGCCGATGAGTGGCTCCGGCTTGACGATGACGCTGCCATGGTCGCCGACCGCAAGCAGCTGGTGAGTCTGGCGCGCTGGCAGGCCGACAAGGCCCAGTTGCTGGCATCCGGCGCCAGCATCGGCGTCTATCTGGACAATACCGTGGATGTCGAAACGCTCGCCGACGACGTGAGCCACTGGAGCCTGATCGCGCTTAACTTCCCCAGCTTTGCCGATGGCCGGGCCTACAGCCAGGCGCGGCTGCTGCGTGAGCGTCTGGCGTACCGAGGCTCGATTCGGGCCTGCGGCGAGGTCCTGCGCGACCAGCTGTTTTACATGTCCCGTTGCGGCTTCGACAGCTTCGAGCTGGCGCTGGCGGCCGACCCCGAGCAGGCGCGACAGGCCCTGAACGAGTTCAGCGTGGCGTATCAACAGACTGCGGCCCGACGCGAACTGCGTAAAGCCGGCTAAACTTGCGGGCCGCCCGCGTCTGCGGGCATCGCCTCACCCGTCCTTCCGAGCCCTTGCATGCGCCCGCCCCCTCGTAAAGCCCTGTGCGCCGTCATCCTGGCCGGAGGCCAGGGCCAACGCATGGGCGGCCGGGACAAGGCCCGATTGCGCTGGCGCAGCGCCTTCCTGGCCCAGCATCTGATCCGTGCCCTGCGCCCCGAAGTCGCGCAGATCATCCTGGTCCGTCGGCATTGCCGCGGCGCCTGGCGCACGCCAGGCGGAGTCCGACTGGCCTGGGACCGCCCGCCCTCGCAGGGCCCGGTCTCCGGCCTGGAGGCTGGCCTGCGGCGCGCTGGCCGGGCCTGGTGCCTGTGCATCCCAGTGGATAGTCTTCCCCCACCACCGTATCTGGCGGCTCGTCTGGCCCGTGGCAGCCGTCACGGCGCCTACGTCCAGCACCGCCAGGATCACTACTACCTGCACAATCTGATCGCCCGACGCAGCCGGCCGCAGCTGGATGCCTTCATGGCCCAAGGTGGACGCTCAGCCGCCAACGCCTGCCGCAGCCTGGGTCTGGCGGCGGTCAAGCTGCCCCCTGCGCGGCGAGCGGTGTGGAGCATCAATACCCCGGCGCAGTGGCGTCAGTTTCAGCGGCAAGCCCGATGCTGACCGACCGTTTCGCCCGCCCCCAGCGCAAGCTGCGACTCTCCCTGACCGACCGTTGCAACTTTCGCTGCCCCTACTGCATGCCGGAAAAGCCCCGCTGGCTCCCCGCGGCATCCCTGCTGAGCGAAGACGAACTGGTGCAGATCGCCACGGTGTTTGTCCGCGACATGGGGATTTCCTGCTTGCGCCTGACCGGCGGCGAACCGTTGCTGAGGAAAGAGGTGGTGCACATCGTCGCCCGGCTGACGCAGCTGCGCGAGGTCGGTCTGCACCGCCTGTCGATGACCTCCAATGGCGTGCGCCTGGCGCCACTGGCTCAAGATCTGGCCCGCGCGGGTCTGGACGACATCAATATTTCGCTCGATTCTCTGGATCTGGACCAGTTTCAGCGCCTGAGTCGCGGCCGCTACGGACTGGCCGATGTGCTTACCGGAATCCAGGCCGCCCAGGAGGCCGGCCTGGACGTCAAGCTCAACTGCGTGATCATCCAGGGCTACAACGACGATCAGATCCTGCCCCTGGTGCACTGGGCCCACAGCCATGCGGTCGAACTGCGCTTCATTGAATTCATGCCTCTGGACGACGAAGCCCTGTGGCGCCCGGAACGGGTCATCAGCGCGACCCAGATCATCGCTCGGCTGGAACAGGAACTGCCGGTTGAAGCCTTACCGGAAGATGGCTCCCCGGCACGCCGCTATCGCCTGGGCAACGGCCAGACCATCGGCATCATCGCAACCGTGTCGCAACCTTTCTGTGCCCGCTGCGACCGCCTGCGCATCACCGCCGATGGACGTCTGTACACCTGCCTGTTTGGCCGCGAGGGCACCTTGCTGCGCGGCCACGCGCAGGACCCGGAACGCCTGGCGCAAATCGTCCGTGCCGCCGTGCTGCGCAAGCCCCAGGGCTACATTGCCGAGCCCGGCTACGCGCAGCGTGAAGTGCGGATGTATCATCTGGGCGGCTAAGCCAGTCGCTAGCGTGCCAATGGCCGTTACAATACCCCGATGAAACTGCTGCTTGCCCCCTACGGCCCGTTGATTCCCGTACTCGGGACGGCCCCGGTCTGCGTGGATACGCCCGCGAGAAATGCCACCGAACTGCTTGACTGGCTGCACGCGCAGTATCCAGGCCTGGCCCCCTGGCGCCAGCGCATCGCCTGCGCGGTCGGTGACACTTTGCTAAGCGCGGATGCCACGCTGGCGGAAGGCGCCGAAGTCGCACTGATCCCTCCGGTCAGCGGCGGTTGATTCGCCATGCCCGGAGCGTTCCTCACCTCGCCATGTCTGTGCCCCATCGTCCTCCTGAGGCCAGGATGAAACATCTGTGTGAGCATCCCATCGCCTTGACCGAACTGCTGCAAGGCTCAGACCATCAGTCCGGCGCGGGCCTGCTATTCACCGGCACGGTCAGAAATCACCACGCCGGCCGGGCGGTACGCGGGATGAGTTATACCGCTCACCATGCCCTGGCCGAAGCGGCATTGGAAACGATCTGTCGCGACGCCGAAACCCGGTTTGACATTGTTTCCTGTCGCATCATCCACCGTCTTGGTGAGCTGCAACTGGGCGACATCAGCGTGGCCATCCTGGTCCACAGCGCCCACCGTGAAGCGGCCTACGAGGCTTCTCGCTGGGCCATCGAAACCCTGAAACAGAAGGTGCCGATCTGGAAGCAGGAGCATTATGTCGACGGCGCCGATGTGTATCTTGATGGCACAACCCTGGACCAAGCCCTGTGAGAGATATCACCAGTAAACCCCCTACCCTGCGCCAGGCCCGGGCCCAAGCCTGGGTCCGGATGCCGGCCGAGTGTGTCCAGCGCGTGCGCGACGGCACAATTGACAAAGGCGATGTCCGCGAAGCCGCCCGCATCGCTGCGCTGATGGGAATCAAGCGCTGCTGGGAGCTGCTGCCCCATTGCCACCCGCTGCCGCTGCAGCACAGCGCGGTCAATTTCGAGCTGAGCGAATCCGGCGTGCGGATCGAAACCGAAGTGGCCACCATCGGCCCTACCGGCGTGGAAATGGAAGCCTTGACCGGAGCCAGCATCGCCGCCCTGACGATTTATGACATGCTCAAACCCCACGCGGGCATGAACCTATCCATAGAAGACACCCGGCTGCTGGAGAAAACCGGGGGCAAATCCGATCATCGCCGCCAGCTTAAACAAGCGCGAGGTGCCGCGATCATCACGGTGTCTACGGCCGTCGCACGCGGTGACAAACCCGATGCGGCCGGGGACTGGCTGGCCCAGGCCCTGACCGATGCGGGTTTCGCACCGCTGCAACGGCTGGGGGTGCCCGCCGACCCGGAGGCGATACGCACGGCCCTGGACCAGGCTCTGGCGGGCGATGCCGCGCTGGTGCTCACCGTGGGCGGCACCGGACTGACCCCGGATGATTGCTGTGTCAGCACCATCGAACCCCTGCTGGACACACCCATTCCCGGCATCATGGAAACCGCCCGTCAGTTCGGCCAGCAGCGCACGCCCCTGGCGCTGGTCTCACGGGGCGTGGCCGGCCAGATCGATCAAAGCCTGGTCATCACCCTGCCGGGCAGCCGCGGCGGCGTGGCAGACAGCTGGCACGCCATCGTCGCGGGCGTGGTGCATGTCATCGGCGGCCTGCGCCGCGACAGCTGAGGCCGCATCGCACACTGCCAGCGCGGTCTGAGCTCAGGCGCTCGGGCCATTGATCAACAAGGGCCCCTTCCAGTAGGGCGCCAGCGCCTGCGGCAGGCGAATGCTGCCATCGGGCTGCTGGCCGTTTTCCAGCAGCGCCAGCAGCGTACGCCCCACCGCCAGTCCCGAGCCGTTGAGGGTATGCACCAGTTCGGGTTTTTTCATCTCCGCGGTGCGCCAGCGGGCCTGCAGGCGACGGGCCTGGAAGTCCAGAAAATTGCTGCAGGAGGATATTTCTCGATAGGTTTGCTGTGACGGCAGCCACACTTCCAGATCATAGGTTTTCGCCGCCGAAAAGCCCAGATCCCCCGTGCACAGGGCCACCGTGCGGTACGGCAGCTCCAGCAGCTGCAGAATCGTTTCCGCGTCGGCGGTGAGTTGTTCCAGCGCCTTCCAGGACTGATCGGGATGTACCACCTGGACCAGTTCAACCTTTTCGAACTGATGTTGCCGGATCAGACCGCGGGTATCCCGGCCGTGCGAGCCCGCCTCGGAGCGAAAGCACGGTGTATGGGCCACCCATTTGAGCGGCAGCTCATCCATATCGCAGATCCGGTCACGGGCCAGATTGGTCACCGGGACTTCCGCGGTCGGTGCCAGAAACCAGTCCGTACCCGCCAGCGCGAACAGATCCGCTTCGAACTTCGGCAGCTGCCCGGTGCCCTGCAGGCTGTCACGATTCACCACGTACGGCACATACACTTCCTGATAGCCGTGCTGCTCGGTGTGTACATCCAGCATGAACTGAACCAGCACCCGCTGCAGCCGCGCCAGCACCCCGCGCAACACCACAAACCGCGCCCCGGTGATCGAGGCGGCCGCGGCAAAATCCATGGCCTCCAGAGCTTCGCCCAGCTCGACATGATCGCGGGGCTGGTCAATCTGAGGGATGGTGCCCCAACGGCGAATTTCCTGGTTCTGGGTTTCGTCCTCCCCGTCGGGCACATCGTCCGCGGGCAGATTCGGGATGGCCAGGCTCCAGCCGTGCATCTCCTGCTGGATCGTCTCCAGCTGTCCTTTGAGGCGGTCGAGTTCCTCGCCCAGCGCACCCATTTCCTGCCGCAGCGGCGCAATATCCCCACCCGCCGCCTTGAGCTTGCCAATCTCCTTGGAGCGGGTGTTGCGCTGCGCCTGCAATTCTTCGGTGCGTACCTGGACGTCTTTGCGGCGCTGCTCCATGGCATGGAATTGCGCCACATCGAGACTCACCCCCCGGCGTTTGAGCGCCTTGGCGACCGCCTCGATGTCATTGCGCAGTAATTTTGGCTCCAGCATGGCATTGGCCTGTGATCAAAAGCGCGCAATTTTACATGAGGCGGCGTCCGAGCATGAGGCCCAGTGCCGCCGCGGCGATGCACAGCCCCACCGTGGACCCGATATACAGCAGCGAAACCCCGATCCGGCCCTGCTCGATCAGACGCATCGCATCCAGGGAAAAGCCCGAATAGGTCGTGAACCCGCCAAGCAGGCCGACGATCAGCAGATGATAGAGCGGATGACTGGTATCGACGCGATTGAAGATGATCACCACCAGCATGCCTATCAAGAGACTGCCGAGCACATTGGCCAGTTGGGTGGCATAGGGATAGCTCGTCCCGGCCAGCACCCGTGCCAGTCCGTAACGCAGGCAGGAGCCCACCGCGCCACCCGCGGCCACGGCGATCCAGTTCAGCATTTCCTGTCTCGCAAGCTCTTGTCCTGCGCAGCGCGAATTCGCCGCAATTTGTCTCCGATGCTGCGCTCCAGCCCCTGTTCCGTGGGCTCATAGTAGCGTGCTCCCAGCAGGGCATCAGGCAGGTAGTGCTCTCCCCAGGCTACAGCCTGCGCCTCATCATGCGCATAGCGGTAGGTTTTCCCGTAGCCCAGATCCCGCATCAGACCGGTCGAGGCATTGCGCAACTTCTCCGGCACCGGCAGGCTGCCGTGCGCCTGCACGGCGCGTTGCGCCTGCGCCCAGGCGGTGTAAACCGCATTGCTCTTGGGCGCGCAAGCCAGATACACGGCCGCCTGGGCCAGGGCCAGCTCGCCTTCGGGACTGCCCAGGCGTTCATAGGCCTGGGCAGCATCCAGGCACAGCCCGAGCAGGCGGGGATCGGCATTACCGATGTCCTCGCTGGCGATGCGCACCAGCCGCCGCGCGACGTACAGCGGATCGCAGCCCCCATCCAGCATGCGCGCCAGCCAGTACAGCGCGGCATCGGGATCGCTGCCGCGCACCGATTTGTGCAGCGCGGAGATCTGCTCGTAAAACACATCGCCGCCTTTGTCGAAAGCCCGCGGCTGGGCCTGCATGGCCGCTTTTATCGTGGCCAGTTCGATCCGCCCCGCCCTGGCCAGGGTGGCGGCCTGCTCCAGCATGCCCAGGGCGCGCCTGGCATCACCATCGGCCCAGTCCACCAGACAGGCCAGCGCCTCGGCGTCGATCGCAAACTCGCCTGCCAGCCCTTCGGGCGCCGCCAGAGCACGCTCCAGCAAACCTTGCAAATCCTCCGGCAGCAGGCTGTGCAGCACCACCACTTGCAAGCGCGACAGCAAGGCGCGGTTGATGCTGAACGAGGGGTTTTCGGTCGTCGCCCCGAAAAACACGATCCGGCCGCTTTCCACCCAGGGCAGCAACGCATCCTGCTGGGCCTTGTTGAAGCGATGAACCTCATCAAGAAACAGCACGCCCGCCGGTGCTTCGGGCAGGCTGTCGACCGCGCTGCGCAGGTCCTTGACCCCACATTGCACGGCCGACAACAACACGATCGAACGGCCACTCTCCGCCGCCAGGGCGCGCGCCAACGTGGTCTTGCCCACACCCGGTGGCCCCCACAGCACCATCGAACTGATTCGACCCTGGCGCAAACCTTGCTTCAGGCTGCCGTCTGGCGCCAGCAGCTGCGCCTGGCCAACAATCTGCTCCAGGCGCTGCGGCCGCATCCGTTCGGCCAGAGGTTTCATGCCGTAGCGACCCATTGCCGCGGCCGCAGCTGACGCCAGACATGCTGCGCGCCCCAGCCCAGCAGGATACCGAAAGCGTCCGCCGCCACATCAAGCCACTCCGCCTGACGCCAGGGCGTCAGCGATTGCCAGGCTTCAATCGCCAGCGCGAACAGGAAAAGCAGGATCGGCCACGCCCAGACGGGCTTGCGTTGCGTCAGCCAGAAGCCACCGGCAGCAAATACCAGACCATGAATCAGCTTGTCCAGATGCGGCAGATCGAGTTCCGGGCCGGACGGAATCGGCAGCAGACACAAACCGCTGACCACACCCAGCCACAGCACGGTGCCGAACAGCCACAGCGCGGCGTCAAGGCGCCGGCCGATCATCCACCACCGTGACACCTGCCGGGATTGTCAGCTCGAAACGTGCCGGGGCGAGCTCAGGATTACGCCGCAAATCATGCAGTTCCATGACCGTGGTCTGACCCAGGCGGTCGGCCAGACTGATCAGTCGCGGCTCGCCAGCAGCCAGACCAATGCGGATCTGCGCAAAATCGGAATCCGGCTTGCGCGGTAACAGACGCAGCCACTCCAGGCCGTCGGCATCCGCTTGCCGCTCCAGGGTGTAGGCCTCCAGACCGCTGAGATCCCCGCCGAGCAACTCCGCGGGGGTTCCACTCAAGCTGGTCCGGGCATCACGCAGGGTAATCTGGCGCAGATCGGCATCGTAATGCCACAGCACGGTGCCGTCGGCCCCCAGCTCAAGGGGATACGGGGTGTCATATTTCCATAGAAAACGACCCGGTCGCTGCATCCAGACGCGGCCGGCAAACCGCTCCAGGGTCTCCCCATCTTCATCGATCAGACGCTGCTCGAAATCGGCCGACAGACTCACGACATCGCGATAAAAGTGCTTGAGATCGGCCAAGGGCTCAGCCCCCGCCATGGCGCTGATCAGCAGCAGACCGGCGCACACCGTGAGCCGCATCAACGCTCCACCGGTGGTGGTGCCAGGACCTCGCGCTGCCCTTTGTCATTCTGCGCGCTGACCACCCCGGCCGATTCCATGTCTTCGACGATGCGTGCGGCCCGGTTATAGCCAATTTTCAGACGGCGTTGCACCCAGGAAATGGAGGCCTTGCGGGTTTCGGTGACGATCTGCACCGCTTGATCGTAGAGCGCGTCCGACTCCGCGCCGGCTTCTCCGCCGCCACCGTCCAGCCCACCGCCCGAGGCTTCGCTGCCGCCACTCAGGATGTCTTCGTGATAGTCCACCGGCCCGACCTGTTTAAGATAATCCACTGTCTTGTGCACCTCGTGATCATCGACAAAGGCTCCGTGGACGCGACGCGGAACCGGGGAATTGGCGGAATACAGCATGTCTCCGTGCCCCAGCAAGGCTTCCGCTCCCGGCTGATCCATGATGACCCGCGAATCCATCTTGGAGGCCACCTGAAATGCAATGCGTGAGGGCACATTGGCCTTGATCAGCCCGGTAATCACGTCCACCGAAGGGCGCTGCGTGGCGATGATCAAATGAATCCCCGACGCCCGCGCCTTCTGTGCCAGACGCGCGATCAGTTCTTCGACCTTCTTGCCTACGACCATCATCAGATCCGCGAGTTCATCGATGATCACGACGATATAAGGCATTTCTTCGAGCTCCGGCGCGGCCTGCTGATCATCAAACTCCTCGGCCGGTTTCCACAGCGGATCGGGCAAGGGTGTCCCCGCGTCCCGTGCTTCGATGATTTTCTTGTTCAAGCCGGCGATATTTCTCACCCCCAGCGCCGCCATCAAGCGGTAGCGGTTATCCATTTCCGCCACGCACCAGCGCAGCGCGTTGGCCGCCTCCTTCATGTCGGTCACCACCGGAGCCAGCAAATGCGGAATCCCCTCGTACACGGAGAGTTCAAGCATCTTCGGATCGATCATGATCAGGCGCACTTCCTTGGCCGTCGCCCGAAACAGCAGGCTGAGAATCATCGCGTTGACCGCGACCGATTTACCGGACCCGGTGGTCCCGGCCACCAGCAAGTGCGGCATCTTGCCCAGATCTGCGGTCACCGGCACACCCGCGATGTCCTTGCCCAGAGCCAGGGCCAACGGTGACTTGGCATTCTGATAAGCGGGTGATTCAAACACCGCTCGCAAACTGACCAGCGCTCGCTGGCGGTTCGGAATTTCGATTCCAATCACCGACTTTCCGGGAATCACCTCCACCACGCGAAGGCTGACGATGGACAGGGCGCGCGCCAGATCCTTGGCCAGATTGCTGATTCGACTGACCTTGACCCCGGGCGCGGGCTGTACCTCGAAGCGCGTGATCACCGGCCCCGGCGCCACATTGACAACCTGGGCATCAACTCCGAAATCCGCCAGATGCCCTTCCAGATCACGCGACATCTGCTCCAGAGCCTCATCTGAATACGTCAACACATCCTGCCGGGCCAGATCGAGAATCGACACCGGCGGGAGGGGATCGCCGGTGAACGCCACCGCCTCGCCCGTGGTACTCACTTCTGCGATCGGCAGTGGCAATTGCACTTCAGAAACGGCCTCATTGCGTTTCTTGCGCCCTTTGCGCTTGACCAAACTGGCCACCGGCGAGGCCAGGACCGGCTCGACTCGGCGCGTTGCCTCCGGGTTCGGCGAGTCCGGAACCGGCGCTTTGCGCCGCGACTTGGCGCGACTGAGATTGCGGGCGCGGCGTCGAGCCAGGCTCTGAGCAAACGCGCGCAACACGCGCAGGCTGAACGCGCCGGTCCGGTCCATCACCTGTAACCAGGAAAACCGCAAGGCCAGCGGCAGGGCGCCCATGACCACCATGAGCAGGAACAAACTGGCGCCCACCGGACTCAGGAACTGGATCAGCATCATGGCCACGGATGCACCAAGAATACCGCCACTGCCCTGTGGCGTCAGACTGCTGTGACCCGGGGCGTGGGCGCCACTCAGGGCGCAGCTCGCCACCACCACGATGAACAGTGCGGCGCCGCGGATGCCAGGATTCTCGGCCACGCGATCAGGATGATTGCGGTACAGCACCAGCCCCAGGCCCAGTACCAGCCACGGCACCAGAAACGCCATCCAGCCCAGTACGCTGAGCAGCACATCCGCGACCCAGGCACCGATCAGCCCGCCTTTGTTGACGATCTGCAAGTTGGCGCCGGTGCTGGACCAGCCCGGATCGGCGCGGTCATAACTGACCAGAGCGAGCAACAAGAACACGGCCAGACAACTTGCGGCCAGAAACACGGCTTCGCGAAGCCCGCGGATAAGCCAGTGCGGCATATCCGGATCAGTCCGAACCTGCGTATTCACAACCCATACCCCAATATCTTGTGCTTATCCGGCATAAAAAACGCTTTTCACCACTATATAGGGGAGTATACTCTGTCCCATCGGTGCTTCAGGCGATTCTTGGGGCAGCGCGACTTGATTCTTCACGTCTCGACCACATCTTCAGGTTTAGGATCAGTTTGGGCTCAGTGAATCAACGCTCAGACTGAGCGAAGGAGCACGACATGACTCAAGTTAGACATTTTCTACTCAGCGCTGACGGCGCCATCGAGCAAATCTCCCCCGAACGGGCAGCGGCCGTTGCGGCTGGCGTCAGCACGCTCCCTGAATTCGCTGCCCAGCGTGCCCATTATCTGCAAGTTATCGTTGACGAGCCAGCCGAGGACGACAGCATCCAGGTCCGCACCGCAGGCGCCCTGGTCGTATTCGACGCCGAGGGCAGAATCAATGCCGAGGATATCGACACCACGGATGCCATCGGGCGCTTCGAACATGACACCTGCGTCCAGCTGGCGCTGCACGGGGTCGTCAAGTCAGACATCGTTCTGCATTAAGCCCGTGAGCAGCGCGTCTGTTTGCTGGCCTACCCGCGCGCTGCGCTGAGATTCGGCATGACCGCGCATAGCCCATTGCGCTTGCACTGGCTGGACCCGCGTAATCCGCGCGAAAGCTTCCCCGATGTGGACCAGGCCCTGCGTGACCCCAATGGTCTGCTCGCCATTGGCGGCGACCTGAGCGTGGCACGGCTGCTGCAGGCTTATCGCAAGGGTATTTTCCCCTGGTTCAATCCCGACGAACCGATCCTGTGGTGGTCCCCCGACCCCCGCGCCGTATTCTATCCAGATGCCGTGCGGGTGCATCGCAGCTTGCGCCAGTCGCTCCGCCGCGCAGATTATGCGGTCACCCTGGATCGCGCCTTTCCCCAGGTCATCGATGCCTGCGGTCAGGGGCGGCATGGCGGCACCTGGCTCGGCGGCGCGATGCAGCACGCCTATCTGGAACTGTTTCGCCGTGGCTATGCGCATTCTGTTGAAGTGTGGCGCGAAGGCGCCCTGATTGGCGGCCTGTACGGTGTGTCGCTGGGCCGGGTATTCTTCGGCGAATCCATGTTCAGCCGGGCCAGCGATGCTTCGAAAATCGCTCTGGTGTGGTTGAGCCGGCAACTTGAGGCCTGGGGATTCGAACTGATCGACTGCCAGATCGGCTCACCTCACCTCGACCGACTCGGCGCCCAGTATCTGCCCCGCCAGGAATTCAAATCGCTGCTGAACAGCGCCATTGACGGTCCGCTGGAAACCAGCGGCAGCTGGCACTTTGACATTCCCTTGCCACCTTCCGCTCAGCATGGGCCCGGCCCACATGATTGAGCTGAGCTGCGACCCTTCCCCATGAGCAAGTTGGAACTTTACCTGAGCGCCCCAAGCCCCTGTGCCTACCGGCCCCAGGAACTGGCGCAGTCTGCGTTCGTCGATCCCGCGCTGAAACTCAACGCGGCGCAGCGCGAGGCCCTATGCACCATGGGCTTTCGACGCAGCGGACCGACCCACTACCGCCCCGCCTGTGTGCAGTGCCAGGCCTGCGAATCCACCCGCATCGCGGTCAATGCGTTCACGCCCAACCGCAGCCAGCGACGCTGCTGGCGGGACAATCAGGACCTGATCGCGAGCTGGGCGGCGCCGGTGGGCACCCAGGAGCGCTATGCGCTATATCAGAAGTATCTGCGCGCCCGACACAACGACGGTGACATGGACCCGGATGATTTCCCTGGTTTCGAGCGGTTTCTTTGCAGCAACGAGGACAGTGCGACCCAGCATCTGCTGATCCGTGATCCCAGCGGCCATTTGCTGGCTGTCTGCGTGGCTGACCGACTGCACAGTGGATGGTCCGCGGTCTATACCTTTTTCGATCCCCGCTGGGATAAACGCTCGCTGGGCCGCTATGCCATCCTGCGGCTGATCGAGGCCTGCCGGGCCGCGCGCCTGCCTTGGCTTTATCTCGGTTACTACATCGCCGATTGCAAAAAAATGAGCTACAAAAGCGAATATATGCCGCATCAACGTTTCATCCAGGGGAACTGGATCACCATTAACAATTGATGCGCAGAGAAAAACCCCGGATAATGCTGGGTTTTCCCCACTACGTGCATTCATGCCCAAAGAAGATCTCATCGAAATGGAAGGCAAGGTCGTTGAAACCCTGCCCAACACCACATTTCGAGTCCAGCTGGAAAACGGCCACACGGTGACCGCTCATATTTCAGGCCGCATGCGCAAGCACTACATCCGCATCCTGACCGGTGATACCGTGACCGTGCAGCTCACGCCCTATGATCTGTCCAAAGGTCGAATCACCTATCGCGGCAAATAGCCAAGGCGCGCGATCTAATCGCGCGGGCCGTCGCGAAACTTCAACGATCTGCTAGCTGAGCGCTGCCTCGATTGACTCTTCGATGTCCAGTTGCAGTCCGTCCGCATCCGCACTGACCCGAATCCGCCCGCCTTTGGCCAACTGGCCAAACAGCAATTCTTCCGCCAGGGGACGCTTGATCTGTTCCTGAATGAGCCGAGCCATGGGACGTGCACCCATTGACTCGTCATAGCCATGTTCGGCCAGCCAGGCCCGGGCTTTCTCATCAAATTCGATCAGCACATGCTTGGCTTCAAGCTGTACTTCTACTTCCACCAGGAACTTATCGACCACGTGCCGGACCACCGCGGGTGCGAGCGGTTCGAAGTTGATGATGGCATCCAGGCGGTTACGGAATTCGGGCGTGAACTGTCGCCGGATGGCTTCCACGCCATCGGTGTGGTGATCCTGCGAGGAAAAGCCGATGGAACGGCGCGCCATGTCCGTCGCTCCGGCATTGGTGGTCATGACCAGAATGACATTGCGAAAATCTGCTTTGCGCCCATTGTTGTCGGTCAGGGTGCCGTGGTCCATCACCTGCAACAGCAGATTGAACACTTCCGGATGCGCTTTTTCGATCTCGTCCAGCAACACCACCGCATGAGGCTGCTTGATGACCGCCTCGGTCAGCAATCCACCCTGATCGAAACCGACATATCCCGGCGGTGCACCGATCAGGCGCGAGACCGTATGCCGCTCCATGTATTCGGACATATCGAAGCGGATCAGTTCGATGCCCAGGTGGCGGGCCAGCTGTCGGGTCACTTCGGTCTTGCCCACACCCGTAGGTCCGGCGAACAGGAAACTGCCGATCGGCCGCTCCGGCGCGCCCAGCCCGGAACGCGACATCTTGATCGCACTGCACAGACTTTCCACCGCCGCATCCTGGCCGAATATCGCCAGCTTGAGATCGCGATCCAGGGTTCGCAACACATCCCGATCCGAAGCACTGACGCTTTTCGCAGGAATTCTGGCGATTCGCGCCACGACGGACTCGATGTCCTTGACCTGGACGGTCTTGCGCCGTTTCGCCGCCGGCAGGAGCTGCACCCGCGCCCCGGCCTCGTCGATGACATCGATTGCCTTGTCCGGCAACTGCCGATCATTAATATGCCGCGCGGACAGTTCAGCTGCCGCCGTCAGGGCGCCCTGGGTGTAACGCACGGCGTGATGGTCCTCGAAGCGCGACTTCAAACCCTGCAGGATCTGGATCGTTTCGGCCACGCTGGGCTCGGGCACGTCGATCTTCTGAAACCGGCGCGCCAGGGCATGATCTTTTTCGAAGATGCCGCGAAATTCAGTGTAGGTGGTCGAGCCAATGCATTTCAGTTCGCCGCTGGCCAATACCGGCTTGAGCAAATTGGAGGCATCCATCACCCCACCGGAAGCGGCGCCGGCACCGATCATGGTATGGATTTCGTCAATGAACATGATCGCCCCGGGGTCCTTCTGCAATTCGCTCAGGACGCCCTTGAGGCGCTTTTCAAAATCGCCGCGGTATTTTGTCCCGGCCACAAGCCCGCCCATATCCAGGGCGTAAATGGTTGATTGGGCGAGAATCTCGGGCACCTGACCCTCAACGATCTGATACGCCAGCCCCTCGGCGATGGCCGTCTTGCCGACGCCAGCCTCCCCGACCAGCAACGGGTTGTTCTTCCGCCGCCGACACAGGGTTTGAATCACGCGTTCAATTTCAAGTTCCCGGCCAATCAGCGGATCGATTCGGCCGGACCGCGCCTTGCTATTGAGGTCGACGGTGTATTGCGCCAGGGCGGATTCCTTCTCTCCGCCCGGGGCGCCGGACTCCGCCGCGTTCTCGGACTCCAGTGGCTCCTCACCCTTGGCGATCCCGTGAGAGATGTAATTCACCACATCCAGGCGACTGATGCCCTGTTCTGCCAGCAGGTACACGGCATGTGCATCGCGCTCGGCAAAAATGGCCACCAGCACATTCAGCGGGGTGACTTCCTTCTTGCCGGAGGACTGCACGTGATACACCGCGCGCTGCAAGACCCGTTGGAAGCCCAGGGTGGGCTGGACCTCATAGGCTTCCGTGCTGTCCTCGACCCGCTGCACATTGGTCCGGATGAAGTCGCGCAGACCCCGCTCCAAAGGTTCCAGATGGGCGCCGACCGCACGTAATACCTCGGCCAGTTGCGCATCGTCGAGCAAAGCGAGCAGCAGATGCTCAACCGTCAGCAAGTCATGCGCCTCCAGCTTGGCCGACTTGAAAGCCGCATCCAGCGCCGCTTGTAGATCCTGACTCAGCATCACGCTTTCTCCATCGTGCACATCAAAGGATGTTCGTTTTCACGCGAGTAACGATTCACCTGCGCGACCTTGGTTTCCGCAATCTCGGCGGCGTAGGTTCCCGCGATTCCGGAACCTTGAGTATGCACCTCAATCATGATTCTTACCGCCTCTTCATATTGCAGCTGGAAAAACTTCTGCAGGATATGGACCACGAAATCCATTGGCGTGTAGTCGTCATTGAGCAACACGACTTTGTAAAGCGGAGGACGCTGCAGTTTGGGCTTGGCTTCCTCAACCGTCGTATTGCCATGATGTTCAGTTACATGTTGTGCCATGCCTACATTGTATGTCGAAATTCCCACCCTTTGACCGGCGCCGGCAAGCTCGGTTCATCGTGGCTACTTGCTGGTGTGAGTAAACACGCCGTCCCAATCCGGCGGCGGCGGTTCCTGCTTGAAGACCGCGATCCGTTGCGAATAGATGGCATAGATCTTGTGTGGATGCTGGCCTTGCGCAAGCTGGTAGAGCAACAACTCCGCCTGATCCCAATCCTGGTTGCGATAAGCGAGCAAAGCCTGGCGGTACTGCTTCAACTCATTCTTCAGCTCCTGGCTCAATCCGGAGCGCGGTCCCAGCGGTTCAAAAATGCCCACCGGTTCGTCCTTGCCCTTGACCCGCACCCGGTCCAGGTCTCGGTAGACCCAGTCATCCACCAGCACCCGCGTGGCATCGCCGCAAATCACATCCACGCCATACTGCTTGGTCAAGGCCTCCAGGCGGGAGCCCAGATTCACCGCGTCGCCAAGGACCGTATACGCCATACGAAACTGGGAACCCATATTGCCCACGCTCATCACCCCGGTGTTCACCCCGACCCCAATCTTCAGTTCCGGCAGGCCCCGCTCCTTGAATTCCGTACCCAGACGATTCATGCACGCAACCATATCCAGAGCGGCCTCCAGAGCCCGGCGGGCATGTTTCTGATCCGGCAACGGCGCCCCCCAGAACGCCATCACCGCATCACCCATGTATTTGTCGATCGTCCCGCGATGGCGATGAATCACCTCGGTCAAGGGCGTCAGGAATTCGTTCATCAAGGTGGTCAATTCATCGGGGGACAGCTTCTCCGAAATACTGGTGAAATTGCGCACGTCCGAAAACAGCACGGTCATTTCCCGGCTGTCGGAACGCATTTCAGCAGCCACGGCGTCAGCGGCCATCTCGGAGACCAGCTCGGGGGGCACATAATGTCCAAACAGACGCGAAACCTGCCGTTTGGCCCTGGCCTCAACGAAATACCCGTAGGTCATCTGCACCAGCACCAGCATAAACAGGAACAACAGCGGACCGCCCAGCGGCAGTACGAAATTCGCCGAAAACCACAGGCTCACGGCCAGCAGGATCAGCCCCCCCACGGTCGCAAAGACCAGGGCAGTGCCGAACAGCGGCGACAGACGCGGGAACAGAAGCGTGAGCAACAGGCTCAGCACGACCATCAAACTGGTCTCAATCCCGACCAGATAAGGCACTTTGTGCTTGATCCGCCCGTCCAGCATCCCGGAAACTATATTCGCATGGACCTCAACCCCCGGATACGCCACCCCGACCGGGGTGGTCCGGTGATCTTTCAATCCGGGCGCACTGGTTCCCAGAATAACGATCTTGTCCTTGAGCAACTCCGGCGCAATGCGCTGATGGATCACATCACTGAACGAGTAATACACAAAGCTGCCCTGTGGCCCCCGGTAGGGCACCAGCACGGCGGCATTTTCATCCACCGGCACCCGCAAATCGCCCAGTCGCAGGTATTCCAGATTCAGCGGTGTGCGCGGCCCTGACGGCGCATCGTAGACCAGCTCGATCTCGGGTCGGCCCAGCCCCCGCCACAAAGTCATCAGCGCCAGCGAACCGTAGACGCTGTCCTTGTAACGCTGGAGCAGAGGCACCCGGCGAAACACCCCGTCCGGATCAAGCGTTGGATTATCAAAGAAGCCGCCATAGGGCGTTGCATTCTGCAATATCTCCAGATTCCCGGTGAAGTGACGAGCGGTCACATAGCGCGCCGGCATGGCGGCCGCCTGGGAAAAAACGTGATCCGGAACGGCGCCCTGGTCCAGCTCCTCCTGCTGTCCCTTGAAGACAAAACCCAAGACCGGCAGATGCCGGGCGAGCGCCGCCGCGAATAGCGCATCGTCGTCCAGGCTGCTGAGCTTCTCGCTCAACCACGCTGCGACCGCCGGATCCCCGCCGATGGAGGACTCGGCCAACTCATCCAGGAAGCGCACGGGCGAATGCCCGTCCGGCTCCGGCATCACCAAGTCAAACCCCAGGGCGGCCACCCCGTAGGTCGAATACAGCGTGTCCACGAGCTTGGCCAGTTTGCGTCGCGGCCAGGGAAACTGGCCCTCCTCGGCCATGGAACGCTCATCAATATCGACAATGACGATGCGCTGATCCACCGTATTCAACAAGCCCATTCGCACGCGGGCGTCGTAACTGAGCCGCTCGACCTGATCGACCAGACTGATCGTCCAGTGCCCATTCAGATGCAGCAAGAAGCCCAATAAAATGAAACTCGTCAGCGAAAACCTGATCAGAGTGTGCACGGCGATCCCTAAGACTGACTGGTCTGGCCATCTTAAGCCCTAGCCTCGCGTATAAAAAGCACGCAAAATCCTGAGAAATGCTGGCGAAATCTTTATCATGTCGCGTTTACCACCAAATCTAGCTTTGTGAATCTAAGTTTTTCGCCTCTGATGCTCGAGCGTTTGCAGAAACTCGTGCCCCTGCTCGCTACGCTGGTGTTCACCATTTTGGTCGGCCTTGAGCTTGCCAAGCTCATCTGGCTGTTGGTGCCGGAGCCCAGTGCCGGCCAGTGGGTGCCACGCCCGGTTCAGCCCGCCACGACGACTGTCAGCAATCCGCGGCAATCGGTTGATATCGCCCAGCTGACCTCAGCCAAGCTGTTCGGAGACTTCTCCGAAACCGCCACGGATACGGTGGCAGCGGCAAACCTGGATGCCCCCGACACCAACTTGCGGCTGAAACTGCGCGGCATTTTCGCCATGGAAGACCCGTTGCGCTCGCGGGCCCTGATCGAGCCGGCCAGCGGCGAACTCATGCCCTACGCCATTGGCATGGACATCCCCGGCGGCGCAAAACTGCACTCGATCTACCCGGACAGGGTCCTGCTCAAGCGTGGCGGAAAACTGGAAACTCTGCGTCTGGAGAGAGACGAAACAGGGCAAGGCATCGCCTCAAGCGGACGACCGGCGGACAATTCGAACGCCTATCGCCTGAGTTCTGCGCCACAAATCCTGGGCAGCGACACCGCGGCAAAGCTCTCCAGCATTCGCGAAGAACTGCTCAACGACCCCACCAAGGCCTCGCAGTATCTGCGCCTGCAACCGGCTCGCAGCAACGGTGCGCTCAAAGGTTACCGGATCTATCCTGGCCGCAAACGTGAGCTGTTTCGCGAGGCGGGCCTGCGCCCCGGAGACATTGTCACCGCCGTCAATGGCGTCACCCTGGATGATCCGACCAAAAGCCTGCAGCTGCTGGGCGATCTGAGTCAGGCTCAAGAAATCAATTTGCAAATTGAACGCGGCGGCCAGCTTCAATCCGTCAGCGTCAACCTCAACTAATCGGAACCCGTATGACATCGGCGACACGTTCTTCATCCGCACGCGCGATGCGCACACTCCTGCTGTTCGCAGGCTTGTGCCTGTCGACCTCCGCGCTACAGGCGCAGGATACTCTGGGATCGACCCTGAATCTCAAAGATGCGGACATCGGCACCCTGATCGCGACCGTGGGTGAAATCACCGGTCATAACTTCATTGTCGACCCCCGAGTCAAAGGCAATGTCACCGTGCTGTCTTCGTCGCCGATGTCGCCCGAGGAGCTCTACGGCGTTTTCCTGGCGGTATTGCAGGTGCATGGTTTCGCCGCCGTACCGGCCGGCCCGGTCACCAAGATTGTGCCGGAGGTCGGGGCCAAGCAGGACGGCGGCAGCTACTTCGATTTTTCCGGCCTGGCTGACGACGAAATCGTTACCCGGGTGGTGGAGATCGCGAATGTGCCGGCCGCCCAGCTGGTGCCGATTCTGCGCCCGCTGGTCCCGCAATACGGTCATCTGGCGGCTTACTCGCCGTCGAACATGCTGATTATTTCCGATCGCGCCGCCAATGTGGAACGCCTGACCGAAATCATTCGGCGCATCGATCAGAGCGGCGACCGTGAGATCGAAATCATCCGCCTGCACAATGCCAGCGCGGCCGAAGTCCAGCAGACCCTGAGCGGCCTGATCCAGTCCGAACAACAGCAAAAGGATCCCAGCCAGAAGCCCATCACCCTGCTGGCCGACGAACGCACCAACAGCCTGCTTCTGGGCGGCGAAAAAGCCGGCCGCCTGCAGATTCGGGCCCTGATTGCCCACTTGGACATTCCGCTGGAGGATGATGGCGATACGCAGGTCATTTACCTGTCCTATGCCGATGCCGAGAAGCTCGCGCCGATTCTGGAAGGCTTTGTGAGCAAACAGGGCGACGCCAAGGCGGCCAAGGGCGCTCCCGGTGGTACCGACAACCTGCGCATCGTCGCGGAACCGGATATCAATGCTCTGGTGATCACCGCTTCCCCGAAAGTGATGCGCGGCATCAAGAGCGTGATTGCCCAGCTCGATATCCGCCGCGCCCAGGTTCTGGTCGAAGGCATCCTGGCCGAAGTGAGTCTGAATCAGTCGCGCAAGCTCGGCATCGACTGGGCGGTGTTTAACGGCGAACGCATTGCCGCGGCTTCCATTTTTGACTCTTCGGTGGTCAGCGCCGCAGCGGGACTGGCCACCAACAACCTGGCTGGCGCGGCGGGCCTGCTGCGGACCGGCATCAATGTCGGTGGCGGGCAGGTCAACGATAACGGCACCAATTTCGCCCTGCTGCTCAATGCCCTTTACGGTGACGGCGAAACCAATGTGCTGTCGACCCCGTCGCTGGTCACGATGGACAACCAGGAAGCCGAAATCTCGGTGGGCCAGGAAGTCCCGTTTCTCACCGGTTCTTTCAGCAACAACAACACGGGCGCGGGTTCGGTCAACCCCTTTCAGACCATCGAACGACGTGACGTCGGCCTGACCCTGGGAATCACGCCGCAGATCAATGACGGCGACACCATCCAGCTCACCATCAATCAGGAATCCTCGACCATCGGCGCCGGGACCGCCGGAGCCGTAGACCTGATCACCAACAAGCGCACTCTGAGCACCACGGTACTGGTGGGCAATGGCGACATTCTGGTTCTGGGCGGATTGATAGACGACAACATCCAGCGTTCCGAACAGAAGGTTCCACTGCTCGGCGATATCCCGATTCTGGGCGCCTTGTTTCGCTCCACCAGCGTCACCAAGGCCAAGCAAAACCTGATGATTTTCATTCGCTCCACGATCTTGCGCGACCGCAACTCCGCCAGCTACTACACGCGGGAAAAATACGAACGGATGAAATATTTGCAGCACGATTCCAACCAGCAAGGCTGGCGGGTCATCGGCCGCGCTCGGGGACCGGAATTGTCACCGCTGGAAGCCAGTCCAGCGGCTCCTGCGACACCGACAGCACCGGCGGCGGCGCCTGTGTCACCAGCGGCTGCTGCGGCCGCCGCGCAGCCTGCCGAAGCAGCCAGTTCACCCGGCGCGACGAGCTCTGCGCCTGAGCCTGCGCCCCTGCCCTTGCTGAGCACTGAACCGGTGCTGTCCTCGGATGATGCGGCAGCGCCGCGCAAGAAAATGGGCCGAGGCCATATCCGCTGATGGAGCACGCTTTACGCCTACCGCCGTTTGCCTTCGCCAAGCGACAGGGCCTGCTGGTCGGCGCCCTGACCGATGACCATCGGGTCGAACTGCTGGCCCGTCCCGGCACCACGACCGAAGCCCTGGTCGAAATGCGCCGCTTTCTGGATCTGCCGGTGGTGGTGCGCGAAGTCAGTGTGGCCGAGTTCGATCGGGCCCTGCAGCAACGCTACGAAAACAATTCCACCGAAACCATGCAGGCCATGCAGGGCCTGGATGAGGACACCGATCTGTCCACGGTGGCTGAATCCCTGTCCGAACCCCAGGACCTGCTGGAATCGGATGACGATGCGCCGATCATCCGTCTGATCAATGCCATGTTGTCGGAAGCCATCAAGGAAAACGCTTCGGACATCCATATCGAGCCCTTCGAGAACCGGCTGGTCATTCGCTTTCGTGTCGATGGCGTGCTGCGTGAGGTCCTCAAGCCCCAGCGCGCCCTGACGCCGCTGATCGTCTCGCGCGTCAAGGTCATGGCGCGGCTGGATATCGCCGAAAAGCGCCTGCCCCAGGACGGGCGCATCTCGGTGCGCATCGCCGGTCGTCCCGTCGATGTGCGCGTCTCCACCATCCCCTGCGGCCACGGCGAGCGGGTGGTGTTACGTCTGCTGGACAAGCAGGCCGGGCGCCTGGATCTGACCCATCTGGGGATGAAGCCCAAACAGCTGGCGGTGATGGAAAGCCTGATCCACAAGCCACACGGAATCATCCTGGTGACCGGACCCACCGGCTCCGGCAAAACCACCACGCTGTATGCGGCCCTGGAAAGCCTCAACGACAGCAGCCGTAACATCCTCACCGTCGAGGACCCCATCGAATACTATCTGGACGGCATCGGCCAGACCCAGGTCAACACCAAGGTCGCGATGACCTTCGCGCGCGGCTTGCGGGCGATCCTGCGCCAGGACCCGGACGTGGTCATGGTCGGGGAAATCCGTGACCTGGAGACCGCAGAGATTGCGGTCCAGGCCAGTCTCACCGGGCACCTGGTGCTCTCCACCCTGCACACCAATACGGCCATTGGCGCCGTGTCGCGGCTACGTGACATGGGAGTCGAACCGTTCCTGCTCGCGTCCAGTCTGGTCGGCCTGATCGCGCAACGTCTGGTCCGCACCCTGTGCACGCAGTGCCGCGAGCCCTATACGCCCGATCCCGCCGCCTGCGCCCTGCTCGACATCTCCAGCAAGAGCCCGGGTCAGATCTACCGGGCGACGGGTTGCGAGGCGTGCCGACACACGGGCTATACCGGTCGCATCGCGATCCAGGAGGTCATCGCCGTGGACGACGAACTACGCACCATGATCCACGACGGCAAATCCGAACAGGCCATGGAAGCTCACGCCAGAAAACGCTTTCCGAGTCTGCGCGCCGAGGGCCGGAGCAAAATTCTCGAAGGCATCACCACCATTGAGGAAGTGGTCCGCGTGTCACGCGAGGATTAAGCGCACATGGGGGCTTACAATTACATCGCACTGGACCAGCGCGGTCGCAAGAAAAAAGGGCTGATCGAGGGCGATACGCCGCGCGCGGTCAGAGCCCAGCTGCGCGAGCGCGGACTGACGCCGCTGGAAGTCGGAGAGATCGAGCAGGGCGAGAGTCGCGCCGGGGGCTTACGCCTGTCGCGCGGCATCCCCAGCACCGAGCTCGCCCTGTTTACCCGTCAGCTCGCCACCCTGGTGCGGTCCGGCCTGCCTCTGGAAGAAGCCCTGCACACCGTGGCCCAGCAGATCGAAGGCCGACGCACCCAAAGTGTGGTGATGGGCGTGCGTGCCCGGGTGGTGGAAGGCCACACCCTGGCCAAGGCCTTGCAGGAGTTCCCGCAAGTCTTCAACCACCTGTTCTGCGCCACGGTCGAGGCGGGGGAACAATCCGGCCATCTGGACACGGTCCTGGAACGGCTCGCCGATTATGTGGAGAAACGTCAGGAACTGCAGAAGAAGATATTCGCCGCCCTGTCCTACCCCATCATTCTGATTCTCGCCTCCCTGGGTATCGTTGGCTTCCTGCTGGCGAATGTCGTGCCGCAGGTGGTTGGCGTATTCGACAGTCTGGACGTGGAACTGCCGCCGCTGACCAGGGGCATGATCGCGACCAGCGATTTTCTCCGCGAGAACTACATCGCCCTGGCGATTGTCCTGGGCGGGCTGGTAATCGGCTGGCATCTGCTGATGCGTCGACCGGCGATGCTGCGCCGCTGGCACCGGCTCCAGCTCAGGCTGCCCCTGTTTGGCCGACTGGTCCGGGGGGTCAATGCCGGACGCTTCACCCGCACCTTCAGCATCCTGGTTTCCAGCGGCGTGCCAATCCTCGATGCGCTGCAGATCTGCTCGAGAGTGGTACAGAATCTGCCGATGCAGGATCTGATCGTCAGCGCAGCCCTCAAGGTCCGGGAAGGCGCCGCGATCCACCGCTCTTTGGCCGCAGGCAAATTGTTTCCCCCGATCACCCTGAGCCTGATCGCCAATGGCGAAGCTTCCGGCCAGCTGGATGACATGCTGGAGCGTGCGGCCCACAACCAGGAACTGGAAGTGGACACCATCATTTCCGCCATCATGGGCGTGCTCGGACCGGCCTTGATCATGCTGATGGCAGGCTTTGTGCTGACCATCGTCATGGCGATCATGCTGCCCATCTTTGATATGAATCAGCTGGTGCAGTAGCCTCACCCGCCAGGCAAAGGCGGCATCGGCTTACGCCGGAGATGAGCCTGGGGTCTCGCCTTCAGGCAGCAGATGCGCGGCGATTTCCTGGCGAATCTGCTCGGTGACCTTGGAAATGCATTCCAGGCGTGCGATGCCGATGGCCGTTTCGAAGGCCGTAGCGTCCGCGCCACCGTGCGATTTGATCACGATGCCGTTCAGCCCCAGCAGGCTTGCACCGTTATATTGACGCGGATCCACGCGCTGTTTGATCCGCTGCAAGACCCCATGGGAAACCAGCGCCGCCAGCTTGCTGAACAGGCCACGGGTAAACTCCTCGCGCAGGAAGTCGGTGATCAGATGGGCGATCCCTTCGGCGCTTTTCAGCGCGACATTGCCGGTAAAGCCGTCGCAAACAACCACATCGACATCGCCGAGAAAGATGTCGCTGCCTTCCACATAGCCGATATAGCTCAGATCGCTGGCTTCCAGCAGGCCGGCCGCCGCCTTGATGGCCTGCGTGCCCTTGATGTCTTCGGAGCCGATATTCAGCAAACCGACGCGGGGGGTCGTCAACGCATTGACCGCTTTGACCAGAACGTTGCCCATCACCGCGAACTGGTACAGCTGTGCCGGTGTGCACTCCGCATTCGCCCCCAGATCCAGAACATGGGTATGCCCGCGGCGCGATGGAATGGCCGACACGATGGCGGGACGATCAACCCCGGGCAGCATCTTGAGCACGAAGCGTGCCGTGGCCATCAGCGCCCCGGTATTACCGGCGCTGACACAGGCCTGAGCCTTGCCCTCACGCACCAGATTGATGGCCACCCGCAAGGAAGAATCTTTCTTGCCTCGAAGTGCTTTGGCCGGCTCTTCGTCCATCCCAACCACTTCGCTGGCCGGCTGGATCCGCAGGCGCGCTTCCTGTGCCAGGCCCGCCGCTTCAAGCGCAGAGCGCAGCGGCTCCGGCCGCCCGACCAGAATCAATTCCAGATCGGCATGACGCGCCAAGGCCTGCTTGGCAGCCGGGACCGTCACCGCAATGCCGTGGTCACCGCTCATCGCATCCAGGGCAATGATCATGGGCGCCGCAGATTCGCTAAGGCTTGGGGGGCAGCAGCACAGCAGCGCGCCACGCCACACCGCGCCCGACCCGCAAGTACTCTGCTGTCACCCACGGCCGCGGTGCGCCAGACCCGCTGCCGCAACCAGGCATTGAAATCACTCACGAAAATGAGCGATTCAAACGCGCTAGCTTTCGTCGTCGACGATTTCCGGCTGCGCGATCACCTGCCGACCACGGTAGAACCCGTCCTTGGTGACATGGTGCCGCAGATGCATCTCGCCACTGGTTGGATCTTCCGACAAGGTCGGACCACTCAGGGCATCGTGGGAACGACGCATATCGCGCTTGGAACGGGTTTTACGATTCTGTTGAACGGCCATGGCCGACTCCTTTACTAAAAATAACAACGCCGACCCGACGGTCGGCGCCTATTCAATTCATTCGATCACTGTGTCGCCAGGTGGCTGGCACGCGCCTTCACGATGCCGTGGCATCATCGGCAAAGCCAGCACGGATTCCTCTCGCACCAACTCGTGCAAGTAAATCCGCCCTTCCTGCGCCACATACACATCCATCTGCTCACTGACACGCTGAGCCTGTGCCTCCGAGGTCACCAGTTCCACCTCGAAATCGGTCTCAAAGGCCACCGCCATCGGCTCAAGACAACGCTGACACTGCAATTGTGTCTGTCCGCCGAGCTTGCCTTTGAGTCCCAACCGTCCCGAGGAGGCTTGCACCACATCGAGTTCAAGAGACACACTGGCATCCTCAGCCGGCCAATCCTCCGACCTGGACAGGACAACGCAACCGGTCATATGTTGTCCCGGTGTGATCCGATGGATATCAATCCAGGCTGGCAATTGGTCGCGCATGGCGCGCGAATACTAGAGAATTATCCAGAAAAGTCAATGAATTCCGCAGATTCAAACGGCAGCGAGCTCATCCTGGCCTCCTCCTCCACCTATCGCCGCGAACTCCTGGAGCGCCTGGGGCTCACCTTCGACTCACTGGCGCCGGATATCGATGAAAGCCCACTGCCCGGCGAATCCATCGCCGCCTGTTGCTGCCGCCTGGCGCGCAGCAAGGCGCAGGCGGTGCTGGAAAAACTTCCCCAAGCCTGTGTTCTGGCCAGCGATCAGCTGTGCAGCTTACACGATCAGCCGCTGGGCAAGCCCGGTAGCTTGCGCGCAGCCAGAGCGCAACTCGCCCGCCTCTCCGGTCAGACCTGCGTCTTCTACACCGCCATTCATCTCCAGCGGGCCGATCGCGAGTGGCGGGCGCTGGACCGCACGGAAGTCCGGTTCCGCCAGCTTGATCAGGCCGAAATCGAGCGCTATCTGCGCCGTGAGCCAGCCCTGGACTGTGCCGGCAGTTTCAAGTCCGAAGGCCTGGGCATCACCCTGTGCGAGGCCATCCACAGTGAAGATCCCAGCGCCCTGATCGGCCTGCCGCTGATTGCCACGGCCCGAGTACTGCGCGAAGCAGGTTTCAGTCTTCCCTGAGCGCCAGCCAGGTGCTCAGACCCGGCACCCCGGCAAGCACGGTGCTTGCACCGGCCTGATGCAGCTCCTCTTGCGCATGCACTCCCCAGGCCACACCCACGGCCTCGACCCCGGCTCGGCGGGCCATCTCCATGTCGTAGCTGGTATCACCCACCATCAACGCCTGCTCCGGCGCCACCCCCAGTTCCCAGAGCAGCTCCTCAACCATCCGAGGATCGGGCTTGGTCGCCGTTTCATCCGCGCATCGCGTGGCCTGAAACCGGGCCTGCCAACCCGTTGCGGCCAAGGCCCGGTCCAGACCACGACGGCTTTTTCCGGTCGCCACGGCCAAATGACGCCGCTGGGTACTCAGCCGGTTCAATTCCTCGTGCACACCCGGAAACGCCTGACCGTAGACACCGGGCTGAGCGCCATACAGGCGCCGGTAATGCCCACTGAGCTCCTGCAACCGGGCCTCATCCAGCTCCGGATAGAGACGATAAAACGCATCCTCGAGCCCCAGGCCGATGAGCCGGCTCAGCGCCGCATCAGACCGCGGGGGCAGCCCCAGCTGCACGATGGCCTGCTGCATCGCCGCGACGATCTGCGCCGCTGAATCCATCAACGTGCCATCCCAGTCGAAAATCACCAGTTCATACCGCATCAATTGCTGCCCTCCAGGGCCATCAGCACACTTTCAAACCCCTCAGGCAGCGGCGCCTGCACCTGGAGCGCGCAGCCACCCAGCTCCAGCGCCAGAGACCGGGCATGCAGACACAGGCCCGGCTTGAAAGGCAAGCCCAGGGCCTGATCCAGCGCCCGGCGACCGTATTTGCTGTCACCCACGATCGGATGCCCGGCGTTTGCCACCTGAACGCGGATCTGGTGGGTGCGCCCGGTTTCGATGCCCACCCGCAGCAAACTGGTCTGCGCGATCAAGCGCGTCACATCGAAGGTGCTCACCGCCAGACGCGCGCCCTCCGATGGGGCCTCCCCGGCCTGCCGCACCCGCCTCTCGCCGCTGCTGTCAGCGCCCTTTTGCAGCAGCGTTTCCAGGCGCTGGCACTGGGCAGGCCAGTGCCCGTGAACCAGAGCCTGATACTCCTTGGTTACCGCATTGGCCGCCAAAGCCGCCTGGAATTCACGTTGCAATTCACGCTGCCTGACCAGCAGAAGGCAGCCGCTGGTTTCCCGATCGAGGCGATGCACCAGCTGCCAGTCATCCCCCCACAGCACCCGCACGACATCGATGGCGCCAAAGCGCACCCCCGAACCGCTATGTACCGCCAGGCCGGCTGGTTTGTTCAGGACCAGGATATTGCGATCCCGGTACAGCACCGCCTGGCTCAGCCTGTGCTGCAGATCAGCAGGAACAGTGATGCTGCCGGCCACGTCCATACGCACCGGTGGCACCCGAATCACATCACCGGCAGCCAGGCGCTGATGCACTTTGGCGCGCCCCTTGTTGACCCGCACCTCACCGCCCCGGATGATCCGGTAGATACGACTTCTGGGCACGCCCTTGAGACGCGCGAGCAGCCAGTTATCCAGCCGCTGACCGATTTCGTCAGTGCCAACATTGAAATATGTAACTTGTGAACTTTTCTGTGGCACAATGCCGGTCCATCGAGTGTCAATACGCGCAGCGTGTCGGATTCGCGCCAGGGCCTGTGAGCTAGTTCAGCAGTGCGTCGGCAGCAAACCCAACTATACCGGCACTCGGTCATGCATGGCGCTGAATTCTGACGTTTGTTGCCAGATTTCTTCGGTCTTGTGTTGAGCACTACCCTTACGGCATGTGCGACGGCCGTCCGGACAGGTCATCCTGGCTGGGCAATTAGAATTAACCGCGCTCCCTGGCGATGGCGTAAACACCGTCATTCCTGGTTCGAGCGCTAAGGACAATATAGATAATGAAACGCATTCTCGTGAATGCCACGCAGCAGGAAGAGTTGCGCCTGGCAATCGTGGACGGTCAGCGGCTGCTCGACCTGGATCTGGAATCCCCCGGCCGCGAACAGCGCAAGGCCAATGTTTACAAGGGCCGGATCACCCGCGTCGAACCCAGTCTGGAAGCGGCATTTATCGACTACGGCGTCGATCGTCACGGCTTCCTGCCCTTGAAGGAGGTCTCCAAGGAGTTTTTTCTCAAGGAGCCCGGCGAAGGCAAGCTGCAGATCAAGGACCTGATCAAGGAAGGCCAGGAAATCATCGTCCAGGTCGAAAAAGAAGAACGGGGCAATAAGGGCGCCGCCTTGACCACCTTCGTTTCCCTGGCGGGTCGTTATCTGGTGCTGATGCCCAATAACCCGCGTGCCGGCGGCGTTTCGCGGCGCATCGAGGGGGATGACCGCTCGGAACTGCGCGAGGCCCTGGCCCAGCTGGAGCTGCCGGACGGCATGGGCGTCATTGCCCGCACCGCTGGCGTCGGCCGCACCGCCGAGGAGCTGCAATGGGACGTGAACTATCTGGTGGAACTGTGGGAGGCGATGAGCAAGGCCGCCACGGAGCGCAAGGGTCCGTTTCTGGTCTATCAGGAATCCAATATCATCATTCGCGCGCTGCGCGATTATCTGCGTCCGGACATCGGCGAAATCGTTGTCGACAACCCCGAAATTCATAAGCAGGCCTCGGACTTCATGCAGCAGGTGATGCCCCATCTCCTGCCCAAGCTCAAGCTGTATTCCGACACCGTGCCGTTGTTCTCGCGCTTTCAGATCGAAAGCCAGATCGAAACGGCCCACCAGCGTGAAGTTCGCTTGCCCTCCGGCGGCTCACTGGTGATCGACAACACCGAAGCCCTGACCTCGATCGACATCAACTCGGCCCGCTCAACCGGCGGTGGCAACATCGAAGAAACCGCGCTGAACACCAATGTGGAGGCGGCCGATGAGATCGCCCGCCAGCTACGCCTGCGGGATCTGGGCGGCCTGGTGGTGATTGATTTCATCGATATGAGCTCCAGCAAGAATCAGCGTGAGGTGGAAAACCGCCTGCGCGATGCGGCCAAGATGGACCGGGCCCGGGTCCAGATGGGCCGGATTTCCCGCTTCGGGCTGCTGGAAATGTCGCGGCAGCGGCTGCGTCCTTCACTGAGCGAGCACAGCCACCTGACCTGTCCGCGGTGCCTGGGCCACGGCACGATTCGCACCGTGGAGTCCTTGTCACTGCAGATTCTGCGCCTGCTCGAGGAAGAGTCTCTCAAGGATCGCACCGCCAGGATCATCGCCCAGTTACCGGTTTCGGTAGCGGTCTTCCTGCTCAATGAAAAGCGCGGCATCATCAGTGAAATTGAAGAGCGTTCAGGCACCAAGTTGTCGCTGGTTGCCAACCCGAATTTCGAAACGCCGCACTACGAGATCAAACGGGTCCGTAACGATCAACTCAACGAGGAGGCCAATGATGCCGCCAGCCATGAGTTGCTCGGTCAGGCCCAGCTCCCGGACTCCGGTCAGACCGACAAGCGGCCGGCCAAGCCGGTGTTGAAGCCAGCGGTGACCGCAACCGCCTTTTTGCCCTCCAAACCGGCGCCGACACCTGCTGCGCCCCCGGAGCCGGTCAGCCCGGCTCCGGCTGCCGTAGCCCCCGGACTTTTGACCCGCTGGTTTCAGGCGCTGATTCGATTATTTTCATCTGCCAGCAAGGCGTCTCCCCAGACGCCGACTGCTGCGAGCGCCGGTGCGGCGCCCAAACCACGCGACAACAACCGCCGGCGCAGTACTCCGGATCGCGCTCCACGCGGTGGCAAACGCAGCTCGTCAGGCAATCCGAAACGCGAGCGTGGTCCCAGCAAGCGGACCAGTGATCGTTCCAACGAATTGGTCACCAACCGCCCCAGCGCGGCTGAACTGGCCGAACAAAAGGCCGAACAGGCGCGCAAGCAGCAGCCCGGCAAGGCAGCCCCTCAAGCGGCGAGTGATGAGGCGGCCAACCGGCCTGCAGCTGATTCCGCCAAGGACAGCCCCGCGGGTGAAGACAAGCCCCGTTCATCGGCCCGCCGACGCGGTCGGCGCGGCGGCCGGCGCCGGCGCGGTGCGGAACGTGGCGAAGGACAGAACGAAGCCCAGAATGATGCGGCAGCTTCCCCTCAGCAGACCGCTGCGAGCACTGGCGAAGCCGGCGCTGCCTCGGACCATGCCAAGGCGAGCCCGGATGCACCGGCCGCCGCAAACCAAACCAGTGACCCAGGCGAGACCGCGCCCGCCAGACGCCGGACTCGGCGTCCCCGCTCCGCGGCAGGAGGAAACACCGAACGCACCTCCGCCGATAGGGCCACGGACGACCGCGAATCCAGCAGCGAAAAACAGCCATCCGCGCCAAGCGTAACGACTCCAGCCAGCAACGCACCGGAGACGGCCGCACAGTCCACGTCGCCCAGCACGGACAGCGCAGCCGCCAAAGAACAACCGGCCAAGCCCAGCCCAGCAGTTCAGGCGACCGCTGACGCCTCGTCTGCTGGCAAGGCGAAACCGGACTCGGAGGCAAGCTCGAAAGCTTCGGTGGTCAGTCCCGCGACGGCTACCCGCACCGCGGCATCGGCCGAACCGCTCAAAACGCCCCCCACGCCGACAGCGAACGCCACAAGTGAGCCAAAGCCCAGCCGGGCCAAGCCGGCTGCGGATGCTGACAACGCGCCAACACCAAAGGCCCCAGGTCCAGCCGCCGTCCGGGATGCCGCCGCCCCAGTGACCCCACAAGCGGCAGCTCCGAGCACCACCGGCTCTGCTGCACCCAAGACCCCGACTGCAAAGCCGGCCGAGCAGAGCCAAGCTCCCGAACCGGGCAGTGCACCAAAATCTGTTCCGGCCCCGAGTGCGGCCAAGCCCACCCAGGCGGCAGCTCCGGCCCAATCGACAGCGCCATTACAGATGGTCGAAACCCGGCCTGACTTGAATAAAACCAGCAAACCCGCCGAAGTGAAGAGCGTGGCGCCCAGCCGGGAGGAATCCTAGCCCGGCGCGCAAAATCACTCGAGCGCCTGGCGCAGGCGCTCGAGATCTTCGGGGGTGTCCACACCCGCTGGTGGCGGCTGTGGCGTCACCTCGACCGCAATCCGCATGCCCAGGCTCAAGGCGCGCAACTGCTCCAGGCACTCGCTGCGCTCCAGTGCAGCCTGCGGTGCAGCACAGTACGCGCGCAATGCGCCGGCCCGGTAGGCATACAGGCCGATGTGCCTGAGCACAGGCGTTTCCGGCAATTTTCGCTGCGGACTGAGGGCCCGATCCCAGGGAATGGGCGCACGGCTGAAATACAGCGCATAGCCGGCCTCATCCAGCACGACTTTGACCACATTGGGATCGAAATACTCACTGGCCTGGGCGATCGGTGTGACCACCGTGGCCCAGTCGGCCGCCTGGTCTTCCACCAGGCGACGCGCCACGGCATTGATCAGCGCTGCGGGCAGCATGGGTTCATCGCCTTGCAGGTTGACGATCACGGTATCGTCAGGCCAGTCTCGAATGTCCGCGATTTCCCGAATTCGATCGCTGCCGGATGGATGCTCCGCCTCAGTGAGCAGGGCGGACGCCTTGAGTTCTTTGGCAACCGACAGCACAGCCGCGCTATCCGTGGCAATCCAGACCTCCTGCGCCGCGCTTTCGCGCGCACGCTCCAGCACGTGGGCCAGCATGGGACGCCCGGCGATATCCAGCAGGACCTTGCCAGGCAGTCGGGTTGATTCCATTCGCGCCGGAATCACCACCCGGAAGCTCACTGATCAAGCTCCTCGTCAGTGAGCTGCCTGGCTTCGGATTCCAGCATCACCGGGACGCCATCGCGCACCGGGTAAGCCAGGCGGGACACCTTGCACACCAGTTCCTGATTTTCCGGATGCCATTCCAGCGGCGCTTTACTGACCGGACACACCAAAATATCCAGTAATTTCTTATCCATTCGTGTTCCTGTTGGAAGTCTGCCCCGAACCGGGCGTCGGCAAGCGTTGACGCAAGCGCTCCCAGGCCGAATCGGGAATATGCGCCTGATAGTGTACCGCCCAGGCTCGCGGTTCCTGGAATGCCTGACATTTGACGGCGTCTTTCTGGGTCATCAAGATGGGCTCGGCGCCCGGCAGTTTCAGATCCTGCGGCACGAACACATGGTGATCGGAAAAAATGTGTCGATGCAGCTTCAGGCCCTGAGCTTCAAGCGCAAGGAAAAACTTTTCCGGTTGACCAATGCCGGCGATGGCACGCACCTCGCTGAATTGCGCCAAGGGCCGTAACTCGCCGGTACACAAATGCTCAGCAGGGCCAAGCTGGCTCTCCAGAGCAAATTCGCCATCCAGCGCCTGACCATTATTCACCAGACAAAGATCCACATCGACCAGACGCCAGGGTTTTTCCCGCAGCGGGCCGGCCGGCAAAAGCTGGCCATTGCCATGGCGCCGCTGACCGTCGATCACCACGATTTCGATATCCCGATCCAGCGCATAATGTTGCAGGCCATCATCGGCCACGATCACGTTCACCCCCTGGGCGAGTAACAAGCGCGCCGCCGCACTGCGGCGCGGCGCCACCGCGACCGGGCAGCGAGTCTGGCTGGCAATCAGCACGGGTTCATCGCCCACCAGGGCCGGATCACTCTGGGCCGATACCGGGGTTGGTGCCCGCGCCTTGCCTCCGTAGCCGCGACTGACCACACCGGGTTTCCAGCCGTCGGCTTGCAAGCGCCGCACGAGATCGATCACCACCGGAGTTTTGCCCACCCCACCGACGCAGATATTGCCGACAACGATCACGGGTGCCGCCAACCGGTCCTTGCGCAGGATGCCGTAGCGGTACGCCCCACGCCGCAATCGGGTCAGAAGATCGAACACCCAGGCCAGTGGTCGCAGCAGGTAATGCAGAGGATGCCCCTGGTACCAAAGCCGTTCCAGCACCGCCTCCGCGGTCACATGGCCCATCACGCGGCGGCACCACCGCTGGCCGGACTGGCAGACCTGTACCGCGCGTCTGGCACTTGATCCAACCCGCTCATGCCGGGGCGGCATTGCGCCCTGAGAGCAGCGGACTGGAAGCAGGTCATACCCCTGTGCATGCTCACCTCTACTGATCGCTGAACTGCAGATTGTACAAGTTGGCGTAGTGTCCGCCTTTGGCCAGCAACTCATCATGACGGCCGGTTTCCACGATGCGCCCGGCGTCCATCACCACGATCAGATCAGCGCCTTGAATCGTGGACAAACGATGCGCAATCACCAAAGTCGTGCGCCCCTGCATCAAGGCATTGAGAGCCTGTTGAACCGCGCGCTCGGATTCGTTATCCAGCGCCGAGGTGGCCTCATCCAGAATCAGGATCGGCGCCGGCTTGAGCAGAGCCCGGGCAATGGCCAGGCGCTGACGCTGCCCCCCCGAAAGCAGCACCCCGTTCTGGCCGACCTGGGTCTGAAACCCCTTGGGTAGCGCCTGAATGAATTCCAGGGCGTGGGCTCCACGCGCCGCGGCTTCGATCTGTGCCTGGGTGGCATCGCTCAAGGCCCCGTAAGCGATATTGCGGGCGATGCTGTCATTGAACAGCGTGACGTTCTGATCCACCAGGGCGAACTGTTGGCGCAGGCTGCTCAGCCGGTACTCACGAATATCCAGACCGTCCAGCAATATCCGTCCGGCGCTGGGATCATAAAAGCGCGGCAGCAAGGATAAGAGGGTGGTCTTGCCGCTCCCGGAACGCCCGACAAAAGCCACGGTCTGCCCCGGCTCAACACCAAGACTCAGGTTTTCCAATACCGGCTTTTCGGCGCCAGGATAAGCAAAGCTGAGATTCTCGAACTCGATACGCCCTTCTGCCCGGTCCAGTGTCGCGCTACCGCCCTGAGGTTCCGGCGGTTCGTTGAGCAATTCAAAGATGTTCGCGGCCGCGGCAATCCCGCGCTGGAGCTTTTCATTCAGCGTGGTGAGGCTCTTCAGGGGTTGCAGCAGACTGAGCATCGCGCCGATGAAGGCCACGAATGTTCCGGGCGTCATGCTGTCGAGCATTTGCGGCGAGGTGGCGAAGAAAATGATTCCGGCCACCGCCCAGGCCGCAATGAACTGCACCGTGGCGGTACTGCCGGCCCGGGTGCTGACCAGCTTCAGGTGCAAATGCCGATTATGTTCGTTAGCCGTGGCGAAATGCGCTTCCTCATAGTCCACCCCGTCGTAGAGCTTGACCACGCGCTGGCCGCTGATCGCCTCCTCGGCAACGTGGGTGACATCGCCCATGGAGTCCTGGATACGCGTACTGATCCGGCGAAAACGGTGGCTGACGTAACTGACCAGGCCGGCGATCAGAGGGCCGGTGGCCAGAATGAAACAGGCCAGGCGCCATTCCAGATACAGCATCAGGGACACCAGGCCGATCACCGTCAAGCCGTCACGCACCACCGAGGTCAGCGCATTGGACGTCGATTCCGCCACCTGTTCGGTGTGGTAACTCAACTTGGCGATCAGATTGCCGGAGCTGGATTGATCGAAGAACGCCACCGGCAAACGGAGATACTGACCGAACAGTTCGGCACGCAGGGTCTTGATGACCTGACGCCCCACCCAGGCCATTCCGAACGCCGAAGCAAACGCCGACACCCCGCGCAGGACGAACAGCAGCAGAATCAGCCACGGCATGGCCTTGATGATCGCAGGGTCCTTGTCGACGAAACTGCCGTCCAGCAGCGGACGCATCAGCGCCACAAAAGACACGTCGGCCGCGGCAAACCCGGCCATTCCGGCAATGCCGATCGCAAACATGCGCCAATGCGGGCGGGCGTAACGCAGCAGACGGCGGTAGATTTCCGAGCCCTTGGGCTCCACCACCAGGGCTTTCTTGGTGAGAGTCATGCGGTGCATGATAGGCGATGACCGGGCGGATGTATTAGCGCGATGAGGCCGGGTAACGCCACAGCCGCGGTGCCGACTCGCGCAATACCGTGTAATCCAGGGCTTCACCGACTTCGACGCGCAGGGCGCCGGTCTGACCGGACACCAACAACGGGATCTCCAGTTGCGCATAGCGGTGCCGGACCGGCTCGCTCGGGAAGCCCCAGCGGTTGGCGAATCCCGCCGAGGCAATGGCCAGCTTGGGCTGCACCGCCTGGATGAAATCCGGGGATGAGGAACTGGCGCTGCCGTGATGCGGCACCAGCAATACATCGGCGCGCAGTGAGTGCTTGCCCGCCAGCGCGACCCGCTCAGCCGCGGCTTCAATATCGCCGGTCAGCAAGGCGGCCCGACCCGAATTCGCCTGCACCCGCAGCACACAGGAGCCATTATTATCCGACCAGTTGCCGGCTGGCGGATGCACAAAACCGAATACGACGCCGTCAATTCGCCAGTTCATACCGGCGATACACGGCCTGGCGCCGCTCCCCCAACGCTGAGCGATCGGAAACTGCCGCTCGATCGCCCGCTGACCACCGGCGTGATCGGAGTCGGCATGACTGATGATCAGCACATCCAGACGACGAACACCCAGAGCGTGCAGCGCAGGCGCGACCAATTGCTCCCCCGCATCAAAGCCCCCTGGCCAGGCCGGACCGGCGTCATACAGCAGGTCCTGCTCCGCGGTTTGCAGCAAGATACTTTGCCCCTGCCCCACGTCCCAGACCCATAAGCGAAACTCGCCCCAGGCCGGCCGGTCCGCACCGGCGCAGAGAAAAACCAGCAGACAGGGAGCCGCCAGTGTCCGGCTCCACCACTTCGGTGGCACCAGCAACAGAACCCCCAATACCGCGACCAGGGCCAAGCCCCAACTCGGCTGGGCATAGCTTCGATAGGCCCAGGGCGCGTCCGCCAGCCAGCTCAAGCCCAGCCAAAGCCAATCCATGCTGTACAGAACCCAGTTCATGGGCACATCCCAGCCCAAACTCAGATAGGCCAGGCAAAGCAGCACCCAGGTCGGGAGCAGGATACCGAACAGCGGCACCAGCAGCAGATTGACCGGCAGAGCGAGCCAGGAGAGGCCACCGAAAAACAGCAGGCTCAGCGGCATCAGCAGCACGCTCAGCAACAACTGAATCCCCAGCAACTGCCGCAGCCAGCCTTGCTGCGGATACCAACGCAAATACCAGAAGATCGCGAAAGCCGCGGCAAACGACAACCAGAATCCGGGGGCCAGCAGCACCAGCGGGTTCCACGCCAGCATCAACACCAGAGCCAGCGCCAGGGTCTGGATCAGTTCGCGCCGCCGACTGCTCAGGATCGCCAGCAGACCCAGTAGACACATGATCAGCGCGCGTTGCACCGGAATGGCAAAACCCGCCAGAGCCGCGTAGCCGAGCGCCGCCAGTGCGGCGACCACCACACCACAGTCACGCGACCGGGGCAGATAGCGGTACAGCAGCACTTTCCAGGCCAGCACACCCAGGAGATACCCCAGCCCGGCGATCAAACCGACATGCAAGCCAGAAATCGCCAACAGGTGGCTGGTGCCGGTGCGGCGCAGCACCTCCCAATCGCCGTCGCCAAGGCCGCTTCGGTCCCCGAGCAGCAGCGCCTGCACGGTTGCCGCTGCGCGAGGCTGAGAAAATCGGGCCAGATCGTCACGCCAGTGGTCGCGCCAGGACGATGCTGCCGACCCGCAGCGCTGCCCGGCACGGACGCTGGCCAGACCGGCATAGCCTTCACGGAACAACCAGGCTTCGTAATCCAGGCCACCCGGATTCAGGCTGCCCCGGGGGCTACGCAGCCGTACCGTCAGATTCCAGCAATCACCGGCGCGCAGTTCGGGCGCATCGCGGTACCAGGCCACCCGCAGACGCCCCGGTCCAGCTTCCGGTTCAAAGCCGAAGCGATAGCCGCTACCCTGCCGGCTCACCGGCGCCTGAATTACCCCGCGCAATTCCAAGGTCTGCGCCTCGCCATTCCAGCGTGCCTCGCTGGCACGCTCGAACTGCCAGGCCATCCAGATACACAAGGCCAAGGCCAGCAGCAGGGTCACGCGCCAGCGCCCGGCCCAGGGCACGATCAGCAGCCCCGGCAGCAGCCACCATGCCGGCAATGGCGCGCCACGCAGCAGCAGGATCCCGCCGGCAACCAGGCCCAGCAGGGCGACGACCTCCCAGCGCGGCTGTGCCGCAGCGGGGGCTGTTTCTGCGCGACCTGACGCCGGGTTCAACTGACCCGCAGACGACCGTCGTGCAGTTCCAGCGCCCGGTCCGCGCGTGCCGCCAGGGCCGGATCATGGGTGACGACGACCAGACTGGTCTTGAATTCCCGGTTGAGCTGCAGCATCAGCTCAAACACTTTTCGGGCGTTGGCCGCATCCAGGTTGCCGGTCGGCTCATCGGCCAGCACGCAGGCCGGCTGGGTCACCAGCGCGCGTGCGACGGCCGCCCGCTGGCGTTCCCCACCGGACAGTTCGCCCGGCTTGTGCATCAGGCGTTCGCCCAGACCCACCCGCTGCAGCACCTCGGCCGCCCGGGCTTCGGCCTGCGCTGCCGGCAGCCTGCGCAGCAACAGGGGCATCGCGACATTTTCCTGCGCGGTAAATTCCGGCAGCAAATGGTGAAACTGGTACACGAAACCCAGATGCTGATTACGTAGCCGGCCACGCGCCCGCGCCGGGGTACGACTGAACGGCTGACCGGCAAGCCGCACCTCTCCCGTACTGGGCTCATCCAGGCCACCCAGCAGATGCAACAAGGTGCTTTTGCCTGAGCCGGACTGGCCGACGATCGCCAAGATTTCGCCCGGAGCAATCTGCAGAGTCACATCATCTATGACTTTCAGATCACGTCCTACATCACTGAAAACTTTGGTTAATTGACTGCACTGAAGGACTGGACTACTCATAGCGCAAGGCCTCTGCCGGCTCCAGGCGCGCAGCCCGCCAGGCCGGGTACAGCGTCGACAGCAAGGACAGGCCCAGGGACAGGATACCGATTCTGCCCACATCGCCCCAGTTCAGGTCCGACGGCAGATCACTGATGTAGTACACGTCATCGGCCAGCAGATCCCGGTCCAGCCAGGCTTCTATGGCCGGCACCAGGGTTTCGATATTCAGCGCCAGTGAAATGCCTCCGACCAGGCCCAGTGCGGTGCCGATCAGTCCGATCAGCGTGCCGTTGACCATGAAGATCAGCATGATGCTGCCTGGCGAGGCCCCCAAGGTGCGCAATATGGCGATATCCGCCTGTTTGTCGGTGACAGCCATGACCAGGGTGGAGACGATATTGAAGGCTGCTACCGCAACGATCAAACTCAGAATGATGAACATCACGCGCTTTTCGGTCTGAATCGCGGCAAAAAAGTTGCGGTGCTGACGGGTCCAGTCGCTTACCTGGAAAAAACCGGGAAGCTCCTGCGCCAGATCCCGGGCCCGACGCGGCGCGGCATAGATATCGGTGAATTCGACCCGCAGGCCGTTGACCGCATCGCCCAGACGATACAGCGCAGCGGCGTCGGCCCGGTGCATCAGCACCAGGCTGCGATCGTATTCATACATGCCGATTTCGAATACGCCTGCGACCTCAAAGCGACGAAAGCGCGGGACCACACCGGCCGGCGTCACATTGGCCGTTGGAATCATCAGATCGATGTGGTCACCCGGCCCGACCGCGAGCGCCAGCGCCAGATGCCGGCCGATGATCAGCTTGAACTCCCCGCCGCGTAAATCGTCCAGCCGCCCCGCCAGCATGTGCTTTTCCAGGCTCGAAATGCGCGCTTCCAGGGCGGGCTCGATGCCACGCAACAGCACGCCGGACAGCGCGCGACCGTGCCGGACCATGCCTTCGCCTTCGATATACGGCGCCGTACCGACCACGTCCGGCTGAGCTTCGACCTGGGCGGCCAGAGCCTGCCAATTCAGCATGGGCTGACCGGTCTGGGTGATCATGGCGTGCGACGTCATTCCCAGAATGCGGGTGCGCAGCTCGTTTTCAAAGCCGTTCATCACCGACAGGACGGTGATCAAAGCCGTGACCCCGAGCGCAATCCCCAGCATCGAGGTCGCCGAAATGAAGGAGATGAAATGATTGCGGCGTTTTGCGCGGGTATAGCGCAAGCCGATGAAGAGTTCGAAAGGTTGTCGCATGGCGGCCGAAGTATACGCATAAGCGGGCTGTTCAGGCCCAAGGTCGCTTGCTAAGATCGTGCGAAACGGAGGCAGTTCATGAAGCGCTTAGTGATTGTGTTGGGATTCGCGGTAATCGGGCCGCTCCAGGCAGAGGTATTGACCATCCCCACCGCTCCAGCCAGAACCGATCAGAGGCCAGCCAACGTTGATCGCGACCAGTTGCCGCAGCGCGGCGCCACCATGGCGCAGGTCACCGAACGTTTCGGCGAACCGCAACGGATTGTCGGACCGGTTGGTGATCCGCCGATTACCCGCTGGTTTTATCCTGGCTTCAGTGTTTTCTTTGAATACCGCCATGTCATCAGCGCCGTCATTCCGGGCAAGCCTGCCCCCATCCATCATCAGGATGAGTTACGCCGGGCCGAGCCCTGAGATCGCCCCCCCGTTTGCGCGACTGACCCAGACCATTTGGCGCCAATCAACCGGGCTGTCTTGATGGATCCGTCGGCACGCTGATGCCGGTTCCCGGACACAATCCATCCACAGACAGGCCAGAACCAGCTCCTGAAGGCCGATGCACGTAAAGGGGCGGCGCCGTGGTCAGATGAATCATCCGGGTGTTTCGCCACGCAGCCGGATCGCGCTGGGCCGGGCCTGAATATCGGCCAGGTAACGCAGCACGTGCGGATGTGCCTGCGGATCGGGCGCCAGCTTGGTCAGCTTGCCAAAACCCAGTGCAATATACGCGGTGATGTCAGCGATGCTGAATCCGCCAGCGGCCAGCCACTGGCGATCAGCCAGCTCCTTGTTCAGCACCGCGATTCTCTTTTGCGCCAGCGCATGCTGAGCCTGACCGAATTCGGTGAATTGCACCTTTTCCAGGGCTTTGGCGGCGGGGTGGGTATGCCGAAAACTCATCGCCACGGGCAACATCAGCTCAAACTCCATCAGGCGTTGCCACATTTCCACCTGCGCAGCCTGTAGCGCACCTGTACCGAACAAGGCCGGCTCCGGGTGCAACTCTTCGAAGTAACGGCAGATGGCCACGCTTTCGCGAATCGCCGTGCCGTCATCCAGTACCAGACACGGGACTCGGCGGTTGGGGGCAATGGCTTTGTAGGCCTCGGCATGATGCTCACCCGCCATCAGATTGACCTGGGTAATGGGTAATTCAATGCCCTTTTCGTAGAGAAACATCTCCACGCGATCGGAATTAGGCGCCCGTTTCGAGCCGTAAAGTTGCATGCGCGAATCCTGGAGAAATTTCTCGCATCAGATCAGACACCAGTAGCGCGGTCAATTATGCTTAGCATCCATTTTTTTTCGCGCCACCATGAACCGACTGCCCGCCGAATGGGAACCGCAAACCGCCGTGATGTTGACCTGGCCCCGTGCCGATGGCGATTTCGCGGCCGACTACGAAGACACTGCACACTGCTTCACGCACATTGCAGCCAGCATAGCCCGCTTCCAGCCGGTTCTGATCAGCGCCCACAGCACGGCGCAGCTGGCCGAGATCCGGGGGCAGCGGCTGGCGAACTGCCCGGGACTTGCCCGGATCAAGTTTTTTTGCGCTCCGAATAATGATGTCTGGGCCCGTGATCATGGTCCGATCGGGGTCATCGCGCCGCAAGGCACCGAACTCCTGCACTTTGAATTCAACGGCTGGGGCGGCAAATATCCCGCGGATCTGGACCGGCTCCTGGTGCGTGAACTGGCCAAGCAGGGGGCATTCCCTGCCTTTGCGCTCCGACCGGTCCCACTGGTCCTGGAAGGCGGGGCCATTGAAACCGACGGCCAGGGGACCCTGCTCGCCACCCGACGCAGCGTGCTGAACGCCAATCGCAACCCGGATCTGACTCAGCAAGCGATCGAAGCGGTGTTGAGTGATCACCTCGGGATTCAACGCTTCCTGTGGCTGGAACACGGGGCGCTGGAAGGCGACGACACCGACAGCCATATCGATACACTGGCCCGCTTCGTCTCGCCCCAGTGCATTGCCTACCAGCAATCTGGCGGCCCTGACGACCCCAATCACGCGGAACTTCGCGCCCTGGAGCTTGAACTGCAAGCGCTGCACACGGCCGCCGGCGATCCCTATGCCCTGCTCCCCCTGCCCTGGCCCGGCTTGCATCGTGACAGCGAAGGCGCAAGCCTGCCGGCCGGCTATGCCAACTTCCTGATTATCAATGGCGCCGTGCTCATGCCCACCTACGGCGTCGACGCCGACCGGGAAGCGCTGGCTCGTATCGCGGCTGCATTCCCCGATCGCACGACCATCGGGATCGATTGTCGCTCCCTGATCCGGCAACATGGCAGCCTGCATTGCGTCACGATGAACCTACCCGCATGAACACGAACCAAAACTCAGCTTCCCTGAAAGTCGGCCTGGTGCAACACGCCTGTGGCCCCGATACCGCCGAAAATCTCAAGCGGAGTCTGCACGGGGTGCGAGAACTGGCCCGGCAAGGCGCGCAACTGGTAATTCTGCAGGAACTCCATGCCAGCGTGTATTTCTGCCAGTCCGAGGACCCGGCCCGGTTCGATCTGGCCGAAGCCATTCCTGGCCCGCGCAGCGAACTCCTGGCCAGCGCAGCCCGGGAGTGCGGCGTGGTCCTGGTGAGCTCCCTGTTCGAACGGCGTGCTCCCGGTCTGGCACACAATACGGCCGTGGTCTTCGAGCGCGACGGTCAGATTGCCGGACGTTATCGGAAGATGCACATTCCCGACGATCCCGGCTATTACGAAAAATTCTACTTCACACCGGGCGATCTGGGGTTTGTCCCCATCGATACCAGCGTCGGTCGCCTCGGCGTGCTGGTGTGCTGGGACCAATGGTTCCCCGAAGCCGCGCGCTTGATGGCGCTGGCCGGCGCGGAGCTGTTGATTTACCCCACCGCCATCGGCTGGTGCGATGCGGATTCCCCCGCCGAACAGCAACGCCAGCTCGAGGCCTGGACCACGGTGCAGCGCGGACACGCCATTGCCAACGGCTTGCCGCTGATCGCCTGTAACCGGGTCGGACAGGAAACCGACCCTGCTGGCGGACCCGATGCGCGGTTCTGGGGTCATAGCTTCATCTGCGGACCGCAGGGAGAAATTCTTGAGCGCGCTGACGATCAGGAGCGCCACCTGCTGGTTGAAATCGACCGCTCGCGCACCGAGCAGGTCC
>JBFJVB010000002.1:0-86116 GCA_041624435.1 Oceanococcus sp.
CGGCTACAAGTTCCCGCTTCGGACAGCTCTGCTCCTGGCGCCTTGGTCAAGTATTTCCTGTGTCAGTTGTAAGGAATCCCTTCGGCCCAACCGCTTGTTCTTGTTCTCGGTGACGCCAGTATTTGCCCTTGTCGAGTTTCCTGCTTTCTTGATGCAAGAGCACGCCCGTCAAACCGGCAGCGTTCTCCTCGACATCATTTGGCCCATCTACGCGTTGTCCGGCTTTGCCGCCATGACCATAGCCGTGCTGAAATTGTCCCGTTTGCAACTGGCCCGAAAGTAAAATGGCTAATGCACTGATCAAGCGGGCGCCTGACATTTCGTTGCAGCGGACGTTTGACCCGCCGCCCATTTTTGCTATCGCGAAAACGGCCGCCGCCTCAAACGCACCTGAACGTGGGCGTTGGGCGTCATGAAGACATCTCTATCTGAACTGCTGGCGAACATCCCTGGGGCACCATCAGAGCAATGGCCCGAGGGAGATCGCTACGCTGTCGGTTTTGAGCATGGAACGATGTCTCTTGGGTTCTACTCCCCCGTTGGAGTCGACCCACAAAGGCCACACAAAAGAGACGAGATCTACATTGTTCAATCCGGGGCAAGTGAGTTTGTTCTGGACGGAGAGCGAATAAACCTCAAGACGGGGGATGCCGTATTCGTACCCGCGCAGGTCGAGCATAATTTCGAAAATTTCACTTCGGATTTCGGTGCCTGGGTGGTCTTCTGGGGTCCAGACGAATGATTCATGTAAGGCCATATGCTCCGGGGGATCGAGAAGCTCTTGCTGAGTTGTGGTGTCGCGTATTTCCTGATGATCCGCCGCACAATGAACCCAACGACGTGATTGAGGCCAAGCTCAAGGTGGATTCTTTGATTTTCGTCGCTGAAGACAACGGCAGGGTCACTGGTGCCGTGATGGCCGGGTACGACGGGCACAGGGGCTGGCTCTATGCGGTCGCCGTCGATGTCACTACAAGGCGATGCGGCGTCGGTTCTTTGCTTGTGAAATCCGCCGTGGCAGAGCTGAAGCGGCTTGGTTGTATTAAGGTAAATCTGCAAATCCGTGCATCAAATGCAGCCGTGGTGTCGTTTTATGAATCCCTCGGATTCAAGGTCGAGGACAGAATCAGCATGGGAGCGCTGCTGACGCCATGACGCCCAACAATCGTTGCACCGGACATTTGACCCGCCACCCACTTTTGCTGTCGCAAAAGTAGGTGGCGCCTCAAACGCACCTGAGCTCAGGCGTTAGGGTTAGGAGGTGTGTAAATGCAATATCCGGTAGTTATCCATAAAGACCCAGACTCCGATTACGGAGTAACTGTTCCAGATCTTCCTGGCTGTTTCTCTGCAGGAGATTCAATTGAAGAAGCGTTGGAGGGAGCAAGAGAAGCTATCGAGTGCCATCTCGAAGGCCTTCTGATGGATGAAGAAGAAATTCCGTTGCCTAAAGCGATTGATACTCATCGAGATGATGAAAACTTTCGCGACGGTATTTGGGCTTTAGTAGCTATCGATATCACACAACTCTCTGGCAAGACAAAGCGTGTGAATGTTTCCGTCCCTGAGAGGCTTCTTAAAAAAATCGATGGTTTTGCAGCCCGTCATAACGAGACACGTTCTGGGTTCTTGGTTTCATCTGCATTGGAGGTCATGGCGCGTGAGGGTGTTGCCGCCCAAAAAATCGCTGCAGGGGACATTTGACCCACTGCCCATTTTTGCTAACGTAAAAACAGGCATCGCCTCAAATGCCGGTGAACTCAGGCGTCAGGTGCTTTGTAGTGCTCTCTTTAGGCCCAAGTGCTCATGAAACGGCTCGAAACCCCGGTCGGCCTGCAGCAGTGGCAATTTGTGCTCAATGCAGTATGTAGCAATGACGCAATCGATCATCTTACGGACAGTGAAGCCCTTGGCTCTGAGCTTTCGGAAATTCTTCGCGCTTCGTATCGCAATTTGCTTGCCCGCCAGTTCAAGCACGGTCACCGTCTCGAACAGTTCCAATGCCGTGCGAAAGTCCTTGTCCTTGCGAAAGCCTTGGAGCACTTCCACAAGCATCAGATCTCCTATCGCAACGGGCCGCAGGCCCAAGCTGTCGGAGAGTAACTGCGTTGCGGCGGTTTCTGCGCCGTTGAAAAAATCGATCCAAACGCTGGAATCGACCAAAATCACTAATCGGTTCTCATCTCGTCAAGGTCGCCTTCCCAGCGGAGCTTTCCTTTGAACTGCTTGATGCGTTCCTGTTTCTTCAGTCTAATCAGTGTCTTGAGGCCAAGTTCAACGGCTTCCTTTTTAGTGCGTGCACCGGTCATGGCCAGGGCATCGGACATCAGGGTGTCGTCAATTTCAATGTTGGTTCGCATGGCAAAGCCAATGTGTAAAGTGACGTCACATCATACACACCAAGCGCTCATAGGTGCCAGATTGACTAAGCGCCTGCATTTTCTCTAATCGCTCGCGAACACTCAGCGATAAATACCGTTCGAGCATAGCCCGCCTCGCCCCAGCGCGGCTCGCATACCGCCATTGGTCTGCGTTCGTATGGTTCATGGCTTACGCCCACCGAGGATTGGCGGGTGGCGTGACTCAAGTGTGTTCGCCGCTTGGATTTCGCGTCGGCGCTCAATATCGTCCAGGTCCGGATACGCCCAACCGCCGATTTCATCGGATACCGTATTCTGGGTCAGACTGATATATCTGCGCATCCGGGGCGCAGACCTCGGCACCAGACCCGGCCCCGGCAATACGCGACTTTGTGGGCATTTATGCCCTCACCCCCCGGATATGCCCCCAACGGCCTTGAGATTCAATAGGCCGAGAGACATCAAGGCACAAAAAAGCCCCGTCTAGCGGGGCTCTTCGTGGTTTCCCGGGACTTCGTGCACTGTCCTGAAACCTAGTTATGGTGCCGGCGATGAGACTCGAACTCATACGGCTTTCGCCACTACCCCCTCAAGATAGCGTGTCTACCAATTCCACCACGTCGGCATAACTACAAGTGAAACGCCTGAATTATTCAGGCACTTCGGAAGGTGGCACCTGCTGCGTCGTGGCTTCGACGGCCGGCACCGGATTCGCCGCCGGTTCGACCAATCCCTGAGTAATACTTTGACGTTCGCTGGTGCCACGCGCAACCAGGATCGCCAGAACCAGGCTGGTAATGAAAAACAGAGTCGCCAGTCCGGCGGTGCTGCGGCTCAGGAAACTGGCCGCGCCGCGCGCACCAAACACGGTGCCCGATGAACCGCTGCCGAAGGCCGCGCCCGCATCCGCACCTTTACCGTGCTGAAGCAGGATCAATGCGATCACGCTTACCGCCAGTACCACCTGAACCACAACCAAAACTGTATACATGTTAATTACTTGTCTGAAAAATTCACGCCGACGCCTGGGCCGCGCGACAAATGTCCAAAAAGGCTTCGGCATCCAGGGCCGCACCACCGATCAGACCACCATCGATATCGGCCTGGGAGAACAATTCCGCGGCATTATCGGGTTTGACGCTGCCGCCATAAAGGATGCGCAGGCAATCCGCAATTTTAGCATCTTTTTCGGCCACCGCACCACGTAATATCTGATGAACCTGCTGCGCCTGCTCCGGAGTTGCGGTCCGCCCGGTGCCGATGGCCCATACCGGCTCGTAGGCGAGGATGGCCTGTTGCAGCGCTGCGACCCCACAGCGCTCCAGCACTGCGGAGAGTTGCGCCAGCACCACGGCTTCGGTCTCGCCATCTTCGCGCTGCGCCAGGGTTTCCCCGACACAGATGATCGGCACCAGTCCAGCCGCCTGGGCCCGTTCGACTTTCTCGGCCACGCCCTCATCGGACTCCCCAAGCAATCCGCGCCGCTCCGAATGACCAACGATGACGTATTTGCACCCGAACTCGGTGAGCATTCGCCCGCTGATTTCGCCAGTGTAGGCGCCGCTGTCAGCCCAGGAACTGAGGTTCTGGGCACCCAGCGCCAGTCCGGTGCCGGCCACAACCGCACTCACCGCAGGCAGATACACGTAAGGCGGACACACCACAACATCCGGTCCATCCGGCAGGGCCTGGGCAATCTGTCCGGCCAGTTCACCGACCTGGCTCAGACTGCCGTGCATCTTCCAATTTCCCGCTACGCAATATGTTCTCTGGCTCAAGACATTCCCCCCGTTAGCTGTTTGACCACGGCCGCCAGATTATTGACGACCGCCTGAATCTGACTTGCATCCTGCCCTTCTGCCATGACCCGAATCAAGGGTTCGGTTCCGGAAGGGCGCAGCAGCACACGGCCTGCGCTGCCCAGTTCGGCCTCCAGCGATCGCAGCATCGACTGCACCGAGGCATCTTCCATCACCGCTGCGGCGGCCGCTCCCGCAGGCAGTCGCACATTGATCATTTGCTGCGGGTATTTTTCCACTCCGGCCAGTAAATCACGCAGGGACAGGCCGGTGCGTGACATTTCGCACAGCACCTGCAAAGCGGCCACGCTACCGTCTCCGGTGGTGCTGCGATCCAGGCAGATCAAATGCCCGGAGGATTCCCCCCCAAGCGAGGCGCCGTGCTCCTGCATCATGCTCAGGACGTAGCGATCGCCGACCGGTGCCCGCAGGAATTCGATCCCCCCGCGCTGCAAGGCGTTTTCGACACCGAGATTGCTCATCAGCGTACCCACCACCGGGCCGTGCAGGCGCTGCCGGGCCTGGCGGGCCCGGGCGATGATGTAGAGAATCTCGTCGCCATCGACCACCCGCCCCTGATCATCGACCATGATGCAGCGGTCCGCATCGCCATCCAGGGCGATGCCCAGATCCGCGGCTTCATCCACGACCGCTTCCTGCAAGGCCGCGGGATGAGTCGACCCGCATTCGGTATTGATATTCAATCCGTCGGGAGCCGCGCCGATGAGCCGCACGTCCGCGCCCAGTTCCCTCAGCACATGGGGGGTGACGTGGTAAGCCGCTCCATGGGCGCAATCCAGCACCAGGCGAAAACCCTGGAGCGACTGTCCCCGGAAGGTGGACTTGCAGAATTCCACATAGCGTCCTGCCGCATCGTCCACGCGCCGCGCCTTACCAAACTGGGCCGGCTCCACGCAGGTTTGCGGCGCATCCAGCTCCGCCTCGATGGCCGCTTCCAGCTCGTCGGACAACTTGTATCCATCGCCACCGAACAGTTTGATCCCATTGTCGTGAAAAGGATTGTGCGAAGCACTGATCACGACGCCCAGTTGCGCCCGAAAAGTCTGGGTCAGATAGGCCACGGCCGGCGTCGGCATGGGACCCAGCAACAACACATCGGCGCCGCTCGCGGACAGCCCCGCCTCCAGGGCCGATTCCAGCATGTAACCCGACAGGCGGGTGTCCTTGCCGATCACCACCTTCGGACGGGATGTCTGCCGCCGCAAGGTCTTGCCCAAGGACATGCCCAGCTGCATCACGAATTGCGGGGTCATCGGCGCATCGCCGACCCGACCGCGAATTCCGTCGGTTCCAAAATACTTTTTCATGGTTTGCTATGTGTGCACTTCAGTGAGCGGTCCGGATTGCTGTCCATAGCCGCAAGGCTTCGGCGGTTTCACCGACATCGTGAACCCGAAGTATTGCAGCCCCGGACTGCGCCGCCAATAGCGCGGCCTGAACACTGGCCGCGACCCGCTCGTGGGCGGGACGCTCGCCCAGGAGCTGGGCAAACAGGGACTTGCGTGACACGCCGATCAGAACGCGTTCAAACACAGTGACCAGTTCGGGTATCGCTTTGAGCAGACTGAGGTTGTGCGCAAGGCTTTTGCCAAAACCGATACCCGGGTCAAACACCAGTTGCTGCGCTGCCACGCCGCAATTCACCAGCGCGTTGCGCCGGGATTGCAGAAATGCGCTGACTTCGGCCACCACATCGCCGTACTCCGGCGCCGTCTGCATCGAGCGCGGCGTACCCTGCATGTGCATCAGCACATAACCCAGTTGTGGCCATTGGGCGGCACAGTCCAACGCCCCATCGGCCTGCAGCGCCTGGACATCATTGATGATGCTGGCGCCAGCCGCGGCGGCCGCATGCATCACCGCTGGCTTGCTGGTATCGACGGAAATCGGAATTGGCAGGCTTGTGGCCAGGGCCTCCACGACCGGAATGACCCGCGCCAGCTCTTCCTCCACGGCCACTGGCGCCGCTCCCGGGCGGGTCGACTCGCCGCCCACGTCGATGATGTGCGCACCCTGCGCATGCATGTCGCGGGCGCGCCGGAGTGCGGCGGGCTGCGCGAGGTACTGGCCGCCATCAGAGAAGGAATCCGGTGTGAGATTCAGCACGCCCATGATCAATGGACGCCCCAATGGCAAGACGAAGTTTCCGCAGCACCATTGCGGTGCGCCAGAAGGCATTAGCCGCGCGCGCTGACCTGCGGAGCGCAGGCGTGCAGCGTCAGTCTGATTCCGCGGGCGTGGCGCGGCTGGCCGCTTCCAGCACCATCGCTTTCAGCTCGCCGGATTGATGCAGATCCATGGTGATGTCACATCCACCGATGAGTTCCCCATTGATGTACAGCTGCGGGAAGGTTGGCCAGTTCGCGTACTGCGGCAGGGCCTGATAGATATCCTGATCTTCGTAAATATTCACGTAGGCGAACTCGGCGCCGCATTCACCCAGAGCCTGGGATGCGCGAGCCGAAAAGCCACATTGAGGAAAATCGGGCGTGCCCTTCATAAAGATTATGACCGGGTTATCCTGAATCGCTTTGCGAATTCTTTCCATTGCGTCCATCAGTTTTCCTCCTGGATGCGCGGGGACAGGTCGAATCCTGCCCTGAAGGGCGCCGGAGTATAACGAAACATTGAAATAAAGATAGTCATTGACAAATCCGCCCTAACAGCGTCCGGCAAACCCATGATCGGCGTGGAGAGCCTCCTTGATCGGAACAAAAGCACTGACAAAAGCCTAAGACTCTTGCTACGCTTGGGGGTTCAATCTCTCATCAATCGTCTTTGCCACAGGCAAAAGGGACACTATCATGGCTTTCACGCTTCCTGAACTTCCGTACGCGCGCGACGCCTTGGAACCACACATGTCCAAGGAAACGCTGGATTTCCATTATGGCAAGCACCATCAGACGTACGTCGACAAGGCCAATGGCCTGGTGGCCGGCACGGACAATGAAAACCGCTCCCTGGAAGAACTGATCAAAACCAGCTCCGGCGGCCTGTTCAACAACGTGGCCCAGATCTGGAACCACAGCTTTTTCTGGAACTGCCTGAGCCCCAACCCGACCACGCCCAGTGCGGAACTCACCGCAGCGCTGACCGCCAGCTTCGGTTCGGTGGATGCATTCAAGGAGCAGCTGACCAATTCCGCGATCAACAATTTCGGCTCCGGCTGGACCTGGCTGGTCAAGAACCCGAGCGGCGCACTGGAAATCGTCAACACCTCGAATGCCGGCAACCCGATGACCGATGGGCACACGCCCCTGCTGACGGTCGATGTCTGGGAGCACGCCTACTACATCGATTATCGCAACGCCCGGCCGAAGTTTCTGGAAGCGTTCTGGGCGCTGGTCAATTGGGATTTCGTAGCGCAGAATCTGAGCTGAAGCACTTTTCCTGATGGACACAGGTTCGCCCGGGTGACCGGGCGAACTTTTTTTTTTGCCATGAAAAAACGCGACTTCCTCTCTCTCTTCGACTTCAGTCCGGCCGAGCTCGATGCGCTGATCCAGCGCGCGATTCGGGATAAGCAGGCCTGGCTGGCTGGCCAGGCTGATGTGCCGCTGCGCGGCAAAACCATGGGGATGATTTTCGAAAAGAGCTCCACGCGTACCCGGGTCTCGTTTGAAGCTGGCATGAATCAGCTCGGCGGTCACGCCCTGTTTCTCAGCCCGCGCGACACTCAGCTGGGGCGCGGCGAGCCCATCGAAGACACCGCGCGGGTCCTGTCACGGATGGTCGATATCGTGATGATCCGCAATGATTCCCAGGCCGCTCAAGAACGTTTCGCGGCCTGCAGTCTGGTCCCGGTCATCAACGGCCTGAGTGAACGGGCTCACCCCTGCCAGTTGCTGGCTGACGTGATGACCTATGTGGAAGAGCGCGGCTCGATCAAGGATCGCACCGTGGCCTGGATCGGCGACGGCAACAATATGTGCAATTCCTATATCGCAGCAGCCAGCCAGTTCGGGTTCAAACTGCGCATCGCCTGCCCGGCGGCCTTTGCGCCAGACCCCGGCCTGATCGCGCGCGCAGGCGACGCGGTCAGCCTGACTGACGATCCACGGGCCGCCGCGCAAGGAGCCGACATGCTGGTGACGGACGTCTGGGCCAGCATGGGTCAGGAATCCGACCAGGCGCAGCGCGCCGCGGCGTTCAAGAATTACCAGGTCACCGAGGATTTGCTGCGGCTGGCGGCACCCGACGCCCTGTTCATGCACTGCCTGCCAGCCCATCGCGGCGAGGAAGTGAGCGCCGGTGTGATTGATGGCCCGCAAAGCGTGGTCTGGGACGAGGCCGGCAATCGCCTGCATGCCCAGAAGGCCCTGATTCTCAGCCTGCTCAACATCTGAACCGCGCGGCCACTACAATGCCGCTCTGAGTGAGCTTCGTCCCCCCGACCGCAACGCGCAAACCATGCCCCCAAAAATCAATCCGCCGCTTAAAACAATCGCTATGAATGTCGCCCTGGCGCTGCGTGAGGATATCGGCAGCGGCGATGTCAGCGCGACGCTGATTCCCGGCGATGCGCGGGTAAGCGCAACCTTGATCGCGCGCGAATCGGCGGTGCTGTGCGGCCAGGATTGGCTGAACGAAACCTTCAAGCAGCTCGACGAACGGGTGCAGGTGAGATGGCTGGTGGCCGAAGGGAGCTATGTGGCGCCAGACAAGCCGCTGTGCGAGATCAGCGGCCCGGCGATCCCGATTCTCAGCGGTGAACGCACCGCCCTGAATTTTGTCCAGCTGTTTTCCGGGGTCGCGACGGCAACACGGCGCTACGTGGAGCGTGTCAAGGGCACCAATGCGCGCATTCTGGATACCCGCAAGACCCTGCCCGGCCTGCGTTCCGGGCAAAAATACGCGGTCGCCTGCGGTGGCGGCATGCCGCATCGGATGGGTCTGTACGACGCGGTCATGATCAAGGAAAACCACATCGCTGTGGCCGGCTCAATCAGCGCCGCAGTGGATCGCGCGCGCGCCAATCTCAAAACGGCCCTGCCGATCATCGTCGAAGCGGAGAACCTGCAGCAGGCTGAGGAAGCTCTGGGCAAGGCCGTGGACGTGTTGCTGCTGGATAATTTCCCCACGCACCTGCTGGCCAAGGCCGTCAATCTTGGCCGGACCCAACGGCGCTACAACCGTGGTAACACGCAGCTCGAAGCCTCGGGCGGCATCAGCCTCGAGAATGTGCGCGAAATCGCCGATACCGGCGTCGACCGCATTTCCATTGGCGGACTGACCAAGAACATCAGCGCGATCGATCTGTCCCTGCGCGTCAACGGTAGTTAAACCACCGCGCCTGACCCGCCAGACTCAGGCCGCGTCGCGCGCCGCACGCATGGCGGCAAAGCCGGATTCAAGATCCGCGAGCAGATCGCGCGGATCTTCCAGACCGGCGTGAAAGCGCAGGTAGGTTCCACCGCCCGGCGCTGACTGCGCCGCGCGCGATCCGCTCAGCTCGAACGGCAGGCACAGACTTTCGAAACCGCCCCAGGAATACCCCAGGCCGAACAGCCGCAGGGTATCGATCAGGGCCGCCAGGGCGTGATCGTCCAGGCGCTCGAGCTCGATCGAAAACAGCCCGTTGCCGCCGTGAAAATCGCGTTGCCACAGTGCGTGCTGAGGATCCCCGGGATGACTGGGATCCAGCACCCGGAGCACTTCCGGCTGCTTCAGCAACCAGTCTTTGAGTTGCTCCGCATGAACGACGTGCTGGCGCAGGCGGATATCCAGGCTGCGCAGGCCGCGCAAGACCAGCCACGCATCATCCGGGCTGACGCAGTAACCGAAAGACTGCGCATTGCGGCGCACCCGGTCCAGCACCGACTCCGCGCACAGGGCCACACCCAGCATCAAATCGGCGTGGCCTCCCAGGTACTTGGTGCCGGCCTGAATATCAACGGCAACGCCCATCGGCAGCACCGCGCAGTGCCAGGGCGTCGCCCAGGTGTTGTCGACCACGACCGGCACATCGCGCTCGGCGGCCACGGCGCAGATCGCCGGCAAATCCTGCAGTTCCATCGTCAGGGAACCGGGCGATTCACAGAAAATCAACCGGGTGCGTGGCTCAATGAAGGCACCGATCTTGGCGCCCACATCCGGAGCAAAATAGCGCACCGTGATACCCATCCGGGCCAGTTGCTGATCGCAGAAATTACGGGTCGGGCCGTAGACACAGTCCGCCACCAGCACCTCATCGCCGGTGGACAGAAAGCTCAGCATGACGCCGGCGATTGCGCCCAGACCCGAAGGGAAAAACACGCTCCCGGCGGCGCCGGACATCTCCTCGAGCGCTTCCGCCAGGGCGGCATGGGTCGGAGTGCCGAAACGGCCATAGTAAAATTGCTCGAAGGGTCGCGCGCTGGCCTCGCGCAAATGGCGTAAGCTTTCAAACAGGACCGTGGAGGCCCGGAAGACCGGCGGGTTGACCGCTCCAGCGTACTGGCTCGGCGTACTGCCGGCATGGCGCAAGCCGGTTCGGGCGCGCCGCGGAGGAATTGGTTTTTTCATGGGCAAACTCTGACACCATGGCACTGACCTGGCTAGACCCCTTGCTGATCGCGGGCGTAGACACCTACTACCGGCTGGTGCCGCGCCCCGCCCCATCGCCGCAGGCCCTGGCCAGGGCGCGGATCATCTCCCATCGAGGGGAACGTCAGGCGAGCGACGTGATCGAAAACAGCTTTGCCGCCTTTGACCCCCTGCCGGGTAAGGTTTTTGGCCTGGAATGCGATGTCCGTTTTACCCGCGATCTGGTGCCGGTGGTGTTTCATGATGCGGATCTGTTGCGCGTTCTGGGGACCCGGGAACGGCTCTGCGACCTGGACTGGGCCACCCTGCGGCAACGCTTTCCGCAGATTCCACGTCTGCGCGAACTGCTCGAACGCTATGCCGGACGCATTCATTTCATGATCGAATTCAAGGCCGAGCCACGCCCTCAGCCGCAGGTGCAGTTGCAGACCCTCCGCCAGGAACTGTCCATCCTGCAACCGCGCCGCGATTTACATGCACTTTCCCTGGATACCGCCACCCTGGACTGGCTTCGCCCCGCCTTTGGCGAGTGCCTGGTCGCAATCGCTCGCAGCAATGTGGAACAGATGAGTCGTTACGCTCTGGTCCACCGCTGCGCCGCGCTCACCGGCCATTACGCCCTGCTCAGTCGCAACGTGGTGCAACGCCATCACGGCGCCAGGCAGAACATCGGCGTCGGGTTTCCCACCTGTCGCAACAGCCTGCGTTTTGCCCTGAGCCAGGGCACGCAGTGGGTGTTCAGCAACGATGCGCTGAAGCTTCAGAACTTGCTGGAGCGGGAGAAGAATCTCAGCAAGGCCTGAGTCACCGCTTCAGGCCGCTCCATCGGCAAGCCGTGACGCGTGCCGGGCACGATGAGCAATTTGCTGGCGGGCAGGCCCTGCATCGCGGACTCGATGTCCTCCAGCCGGAAATAATCCTCCTCGGCAGCGATGATCAAGACCGGGCAGGCAATCCGGCCCAGCTGCGAGCGAATATCCCAGCCCGCCAAAGCCGCCAGCACTTTCCGATACACCTCGACATCGTTATCCGCATAACGGGGCAACATGATGGCGGCCAGCTCGGGCCGGTGTCCGAACAGGCTTTCGGTTACCCGCTGGGCCATATGCTGCATGCCGAGCACCCGGCTCAGCACATGCCGCAACCAGAACTGCCAGTGGTCGTACAGCCGCTGGGGGACAAAACACGGCACGCTGCTGATGATGGCCAGACTGGACCAGCGCTGCGGCTCATCCACCGCCATCTGATAGGCGACGGCCCCACCCATGGAATAGCCCACCAGATGCGCGCAATCAATTCGCAGGTGTTCAAGCAAGGCGCGGACATCGCTGGCCATGGCAACCGGACCATAGCCCTGGGGCGGCTGCCCCGAGCGGCCGAAGCCGAAAAAATCCGGCCGCACCACCCGATAGCCCGCGTCCAGCAGTGCCGGGCTCTGAAACTCCCAGTCGCGCCCGCTATTGCCCAGGCCGTGCAGCAACAGCACCACCGGCCCCTGGCCTTCATCGACAAAATGCAGGGGGAAGCCGCGAATCTCGCAAGTCGACATCAGGTCTTAAGCGACAGTCGAAAGCTCAAGGCACGCACAGACAATGGGCATACACCCCACGGCGGTCCGACCACACCCGGATCGCCCGGTCCACACGCTGCAAGGCGGAACCCACCCAGCCTGCCAGACCGTCCGGCAGCAGGCTGCGAATCGAGGAGAACCGCTGCAGGAAGCGCAGGCGGATGTCCAGGGCCGGGCGCAGCGGGTCCACATGAAAGCTGTCCAAACCAGCCAGCTCCGCCGCCTGCTCGACCGCCGCATCGAAATCGCCCAGGGCGTCAATCAGCCCGCGTTCAAGCGCCGCGGCGCCCGTCCAGACCTGCCCCTGGGCAATCCGGTCCACGTCTTCCACCGGCAGATTTCGCGCGGCCGCAACCTGATTGATGAATTGCTTGTAGTCCTTTTCCACCAGCAGCTGCAATCCTTCCCTGGCGGCGACGGACAAGGGCCGCATCGGACTCAGGCCACCGGACCAACGGGTGGTCCCCACCCCATCCGTGCTGATGCCGAGCTTGTCCAGACTTTGCTCGAACGTCGGCACCAGACCAAACACGCCGATGGACCCGGTAATGGTCGTCGCATGCGCCAGGATACGGTTGGCATCCATCGCAATCCAGTAGCCCCCTGAGGCCGCCACGCTCGCCATCGACACCACCACCGGACGCCCGCTGTCCCGGTAGCGCACGACGGCGCGCCGAATCTGCTCCGAAGCAAACACGCTGCCTCCGGGGGAGTCCACCCGCAACACCAGAGCGGCGGAATGCTTATCTTCACGGGCCTGATCGATCAGCCGATGTACCGAGTCACCGCCGGCATAGCCCGGGGCGCTTTCACCCGACACGATCTCACCCTGCACCACGATCGTGGAGATGGCGTCCCGACCCGGACCGGGCTCGGCCTTCTTGCCATCGCCATTGAGCTTGTCTTCCCGATCCAGGGCGCGCAGATAGCGGCCATGGCTGATCTGCCGGAAACTGCCGTGTTTCTTGTCCATGCCGACAATCTCGCCGGCGGCCAGACGCACATCGTGCAGATCCAGCGTCGCGTCCACCAGACCGGAAGCCAGTGCGAGCTTTGCCGGATCACCATCGTGGGTTCTGAGCAGGGCGGCATACTCGTCGCTGTAACGCTGCAAATCATCGATGGTGATCCCGCGGGCGACCGCAACCTGCTCGCGCCAGCCACGCCAGAGTCCGTCGAGCCAGCCCTGCGCATTTTCCCGCGCCGACTCCGACATGGAATCGCGGGTGAACGGCTCCACCGCCGACTTGAATTGTCCGACCCGGAATACATTGACGGTCACGCCCAGCTTGTCCAGGGCGCTGCGAAAATAGAGCGGGTAATTCTCGAAGCCCGGAAAGAACACCATGCCCATCGGGTCAACGAAGATCTTGTCCGCCGCCGCGGCCAGGAAATACTCCTGCTGGCCCATGTCGGGCGAGTACGCGTATACCGGCTTGCCGCTGAGCTTGAAGCGCACGATGGCGCTGGCCAGTTCCTCCAGCTGCGCCTGGCCGGCCGAAAACCCGGTGTCCAGCTTCAGAAACAACAATTTGATGCGGGGATCAACCGCCGCCGCGTCAATCGCATCCAGCAGATCGTTCAGGACGGTGGAAAGCGGTTCCTCACCCAGGAATTCCTCGGCTACCCGCGCACGCGGATCGGCATCGTCGTGATCGACGATCCGGCCGAAGGGCACGATGACCAGGGCCACCCCATCCTCGACCTTGACCGGAGGACCGCCCTGCCAGACCAGATAAGCCATTCCCAGGCCAAACAGCAGAAACAGAATGAACAGCGCGCGGCGGAGGAAATCAAAACCGGCACCGATGGCACTAAAAACACGACGCAACAGCGATTTTTGATCGGACATGAGCTTGATATACGGGCGATGATGCTGCAGTGTACGGCGCGCACTCATTTAGTGCTCGCCCAGCGCCTTCCCGGCACCGGGCTTCGATTGTTTTTATCTATCTACTCAATAGCAATAATTGTCTTGAGCTATTGAACGGGCCGCTTTAAACTGCGCCCACACGGTCGTGGCAGCGTCAGCGTGCCCGATCCGGTTTCATTCACTCGCAGTATTCATCTAGGAGTTTCCCCATGAGCGTACTTGTAGGTCGCCCCGCCCCCGATTTCACCGCTGCCGCCGTTCTCGGCGATGGCACGATCAGCGAAGAATTCAAGCTGTCGGATTTCAAGGGCAAATACGTCGTCCTGTTTTTCTACCCGCTCGACTTTACCTTCGTCTGCCCCTCGGAAATCATTGCCCATGATCACCGGGTCGCCGCCTTTGAAGAGCGTGGCGTGCAGGTGATCGGTGTCTCCATCGACTCGCAGTTCTCCCATTTCGCCTGGCGCAACACGCCGGTCAACAAAGGCGGCATCGGCCCGGTGAAATTCCCGCTGGTCGCCGACATCAACCACGAAATCGTGACCAGCTATGGCATCGCCCATCCGGATGCCGGCGTTGCCATGCGCGCCTCCTTCCTGATCGACCGTGACGGCGTGGTGCAGCATCAGGTGGTCAACAACCTGCCGCTGGGTCGTGAAGTGGATGAAATGCTCCGGCTTGTCGACGCGCTGCAATTCACCGAAGAGCACGGTGAGGTCTGCCCCGCCGGCTGGCACAAGGGCGACACCGGGATGAAACCCACCACCGAAGGTGTTGCTGAATATCTTTCCGGCAACGCTGAAAAACTGTAAATCGACGCACCCGCCCTGGGTGGTGACGCTTCGGCGTCACCGCCTTCTTGAACGAGAACTGCACCCATGAGCGATATCCAACATCATCGTCTGATCATCCTGGGCTCCGGCCCGGCGGGTTATACGGCCGCGGTGTATGCAGCACGCGCCAATCTGGAGCCTGTGCTGATCACCGGCCTGGAACAAGGCGGCCAACTCACCACGACCACGGACGTGGACAACTGGCCTGGCGATGTCGAAGGCTTGCAGGGACCAGACCTCATGATTCGCATGCAAAAGCATGCCGAACGCTTTGATACCAAAATTGTTTTTGACCACATCAACAAGACGAAACTGAGTCAAAAACCGTTCATTCTGCACGGCGATAACGCCACTTACAGTTGCGATGCGCTGATCATTTGCACCGGCGCCTCTGCCCAGTACCTGGGCCTGCCTTCTGAAGAGGCTTTCAAAGGCAAGGGCGTCTCAGCCTGCGCCACCTGCGATGGTTTCTTCTATCGCAACAAGCGCGTGGCGGTTGTGGGCGGCGGCAACACGGCCGTTGAAGAAGCGCTTTACCTGGCCAATATCGCCTCGCACGTCGATCTGATCCATCGCCGGGATCAGTTTCGCGCCGAGAAGATCCTGATCGACAAAATGATGCAGCGGGTCGCTGATGGCAAGATCACCCTGCACCTGTTCAACGAACTGGATGAAGTCCTGGGTGACAACAGCGGCGTCACCGGCGCGCGGATCCGCAACAAGCAAACGGACCAGACGCAGGAACTCGATGTGCATGGGGTTTTCATCGCCATTGGCCATACCCCCAATACCGCCATCTTCGCCGGCGAACTGGAAATGCATAACGGCTATCTGCAGGTTCAGGGCGGCACCGCGGGCGATGCGACGGCCACCTCAATCGCCGGGGTCTTTGCCGCCGGCGACGTCATGGATCATGTCTACCGGCAGGCGATCACCTCCGCCGGCAGCGGCTGCATGGCCGCACTGGACGCGGAACGGTACCTGGATCAGCTCGCCAGCTGATCCAGGCGGTCTGCCGCGTGACCACGGCGGGTCGTCAATCCAGGGCATCGCGCGCGATGATCTCTTTCATGATTTCCGAGGTGCCCGCCAGGATGCGATGGATACGTTCGTCCTGGTACATGCGGCAGATGGGGTATTCGTCCATATAGCCTGCCCCGCCGTGCAACTGCACGCCTAAGTCCACCATGCGGCCATTGAGTTCGCTGGTAATCAACTTCGCCCGCGCCGCATCCACCGGGGTCAGCTGCCCCTGGTTATGGGCCTCGACCAGCTTGTCCACATAGACCTGCGCCATATCGATTTGTGCATCTTCCTCGGCCATCTTGAAGCGAGTGTTCTGGAATTTCGACAGGGGCTTGCCGAAGGCCTTGCGTTCCTTGACGAAATCGCGCGTCACCGCAAACGCGTGGCGTGCTCCGGCCAGGTTGCCGACCGCGGCAATCAAGCGTTCTTCCGCCAAACCCTGCATCAGATGATAGAAACCGGCATGCGGCTGGCCGAGTAAATTGCTCTTGGGCACCTTCACATCATGAAAAAACAGTTCCGCAGTGTCCTGTGACTTCATCCCCATTTTTTTCAGGTTGCGCCCGCGTTCAAACCCTTCCATCCCCCGCTCCACGATCAGCAGGCTGACCGCGTGAGGCTGATCCGGCTTGGTCCGCGCCGCCACGATGAACACATCGCCGTTGATGCCATTGGAGATATAGGTTTTCGAGCCATTGAGCAGCCAGTACTCGCCGTGATCTTCCGCACGCGTCTTGATTCCGGCCAGATCGGTTCCGGCATCGGGCTCGGTCATCGCGATACCCAGAATCTTCTGCCCGCTGATGAAATCCGGCAAAAAGCGCTGCTTCTGCTCTGCGGAGCCGAAATGTTCGAAGTACGGCCCGACCAGTCGGCTATGCAGGGTCATGAAGAAGCCGGCGTCACCGTGCACGGCATTTTCTTCGATCAGAATCTGTTCATAACGAAAATCTTTCAGCCCCAGGCCACCGTAGGCCTCGTCTGCCCACATGCACAGATAGCCCATCTCACCGGCCCGCAGATAGGCCGCCCGATCAACGATCCCGGCCTCGCGCCAGGTTTCGCGGTGGGGGCCGATTTCCTTTTGAAAGAATTGCCGGGCGGAATCGCGAAACAATTCCAGTTCACTCTCAAGCTGGGGTCGCTTCACGGCCCACTCCTGTAGTAATTAGAGTTACCCATAAAAGTATGGTTCGAATATGACTCTAATTAATATATCACCGCAAAAAGGTAATTATTCTTACCCTTTTGCGAGGAATCGGCTGACTTTGTGAACGTTTCTCAGTGCCGAATCAAGGATGAATCCGTCTGACCGGACAGGCGCGGAGGCACCATCGAGGGATCGACCACACGCACCCCGCCACCGCCACTGCGGGCCGCCCGCATGGCCGCATCGGCAGCAGTGACCAGCGCCTCCACGCAGTCCCCATCACCTGGCCAGCGCGCCACACCGATACTGGCCAGGCATTGCACTTCCTGGGTATAGATGCTCAGCGGTCGATCCACGACCGCAAGTATCCGTTGCGCCGCCTGGGTCACGCTGGCCTCGGTGGTGGACTGATTGAGCAAAACCGCAAACTGATTGCCGTCGATACGATACAGCGTGTCCTCTTCGCGCAGCACGTGCTTGATGCGCTGGGCCAGAACCTTCAAGGCGGTATCGCCGGCTTGCTGCCCCAGGCTGTCATTGATCTTGCGAAACGAGTCAAGACCGATCAGGCCAATCGCCAATTGCTGATTCTGGCTCAGTGCCTCCTCGGTAGCCTCGGCCAGATCACCGTAGAAGCTCGAGCGATTGCGACACCGGGTTAAACCGTCGTGACTTTGCAGAAACTCGTTGCGCGCATGCAGATCCCGATTCCGGCGCTGCAAGGCGGCGTTTTCCAGAACGTAGTGGACGACCCGCGCGGTCAATTCCGGCCAGAATTGCTCATAGGCCAGGTACTCTGCCGCACCCAAGCGAATCGCCTGTAACCGGGTTTCGGCAGCCTGGCCGCCCCCCGCCAGAATCACCGGCCGATGCCGCTGCGCCTGAGTTTGCAGAAATTCATGCGCCAGGCCTGCGTCCTCCTCGGCGTAAATGATCAGATCAATTGATTCCTGAGGCCGCTGATCCGAAAGAATTTCGTCCGCCGAATGTTGACGGATTCGAGCTCCGCTCAGAGCCGCCTGACACTGCCGTGCCAGAATCTCGCCAATAATCGTATCTGCCGCGACGATAACTATGTCCACATCCTGCTCCCAGGCCGCTGATTCAACATGCCAAGCTACTGGTCGAGACGTGAGTAATTGGTGAAAATGGAACTATGTGACGGCATCCATCGTCAATGGGATACCGTTTAAGAAACCTCCTCAGGGATGAATATCATGTACCGATTGTTATCGCTTTGCCCCCTTGTGTTGCTCCTGGCAGCTTGCGCCCACCAGCCCGGCTCCCAGGTGGCCGATTCCAAGCGCAGCGAGCGCGACCTGAACGATGAGCGCTATCAGTCCAGACAGCAGCAGGATGAAGAAGCGCGCTGCCAGGCCATCAGCCCCAGCGCTGGCACCACGAGTTCTGGCCAGCCCATGGCCGTCACCGATTGCGATGTCATGGCCGCCGACAGAGCCGCCAAGCAACAGACTCAACGCCTGAACGAAGCCACACCGACGGACCCCAGCCGGGGCTTTGACAGTTTCGAGATGCCGCAACTGCCGGCCTCGCAGCGATTGGGCCTGTAGGGCTCAGAGTTTGCCAATGAGATTGAGCACGACGCGAAAGTGCTCGTAAGTTCGGGCGGAATCTGCGCTGCGATTGTGCTCGTAGATGAATTCCGTCCGGCTTTTCCAAGTCGTGTCCAGCCGGGTCTCCAGACGCAGCAGCGCCCGCAAGCGGCGCTCGGGCGCTCGACTGCCTGCTGAGTAATCGGAACGCCGCCACTGCAAGCCAGGACCCAGCTCCCATTGACCCAGTGCAGGGCTGCGCCAATAGACTTCAATGCCATGGCGTAGCGGGGATTTGTTCGGCACGCGCCGGTCATTGTGCTGGACGCTTACCCGCATCAGGCCGACACCGCTGCCGAGGCGCCGCAGGACCGAAGCCTTGAGGTCCAGCAAGAGTCCCTCGACTTCCGCCGCGGCGGCGGCTTGCGAATTGAGCCACTCGGCCTTGATCCCGTAACGAAACCAGCCCCCACGCCAGAGGGCCCCATAATCCAGCTCAAGCCCCAGTCGCAGCTGATACGGTTGCGCGTCCAGCCATTCATGATTCAGCAGCCCGTGGGCGACGAAATTGCGCCCACCCACCAGGTCTGTCCCCCAATTCAGTCGACCTCCCACCGAATCGACATTGGCCGCTTTCACGGTATCGTAACCCAGGGTATAGACAGAGACTTCCCCCAACCACTCGCCGTCGTACCAGGGCATTTTCTCGAAACCAACGCGAGCGGCTGCTTCGTAATAGATATCCGGTATGTCGGTAGGCAGACTCGTCACCTGATCGACCAGCCCGACAACACCAGAATCGAACCCGCCGGCGAGCAGAAAGCCGCTGTGCAGACGGCCGCGTCGCGCGGCGGTCAAGCGAGAGCGCGCCTGCCTGGCCAGTTCCGCCACGCGGACTTCATCGCCGTGCATGGCTTTGGCATACCAGCGCCGGGCTGTGGACCGGTCCCCCCTGCGCTCGGCACACCGGGCCAGATTGTAATGGGCAATCTGACTCGACTCGGGAAACTCAGCGGCCCGGGCAAAGTATTTTTCGGCCTGGACATAGTCGCCCAGTCGGTAATTGACCACGCCCAGGTTGTAGTAAAGCTTGGCGGAGTCAAGCCCCTGACTCAGCGCATCAAGGAACAGGGCCCGAGCCTGCACCAACTGATTGTCGCGAAAGGCGGCAATGCCCGCGCGCAGAGCATCCTGACCAGGATTCGCCTGCGCCGCAGGCGCATAACTCATCGCACCGAATACCAGCGGCATCAGCAAGAGGAAACTGAAGTGAGGAATCAACCAGGAGTGCCGCGGCATCTGCCCAGTTTAATCGCAAGCCGGGGCCGAGTGCGCAATCCGCAACATTTCCCGGTGCGGATGCGGTGGTTTGAAACGCTCAGACGAAATCAGACACCCGGACATTTCGGATCGCAGGCGCCGTGCGACGCCCGATGACCTGACCCTATCCCTAGAGCGAGGGCAGCACCACGCTCATCGAATCACCACCCAATGGCAAGGTATCGGCGTCAATACGCGGCATATCGGCGCCGCGCTCCTGGTCCGTAGAATACAGACCATCATCGACCAGATGGTTGAGCTCGCTCAGACTGGCAGCGTCCGACTCAAGCCGAGGTGGAGCGTCCGGGTGTCGACCCGACGCGGGCGCAAACGGCAATGCGATGCGGTTAACGATCACCTCATCGAACGACTCTTCCGCGCCAACCACGTCCATGGTGATGTCAAATTCGTCGGCCCAAACCCAGGCCGGGGCCAGCAACAAGGACAATATCAGTAGTGTTCTCATCATGCTAAATCCTCACCCCTGCGCAGGCACACGCAAAGGAATACGCAGAGATTTTGTCGCGGCGCCAAATCGAACCGTCGCTACCAACTCCCCCCCCTCCGGCACGACGCCGACCAGGGGCAGGCTCAATACATTCATGCCGGCGCGCAATTGTCCCGTCCAGGCAAACTCGCGCAGTTCGGGCTGATCACGCAACGCCACGTTGTGGGGCAGAGAAACCGAAAATTCCACCTGCGAGAAGGCCTGCGGCGCATCGATCTTGAGCGCGACCATCTGGGCTGTCCCCATCGGCACTTCGACCATCGCCAGTTGATCTGGCAAATCCTGACTCCCACGTCCGAGCATGAACCCAACGCCGCAAACGAACAGCACGGAGGCGGCTATCGACAACCCCTGTTTCAGCCGCTGGACCGAACTGCGCCCCTGGGCTGCCGCGTCGGCCTCGCGTGCCGCACGCAGAGCGCGCGCCGCAAAGCCTTCCGGCATCGCTGCAACCGGCAGGCTGCGCAAGCAGCCTCGCAGGGCACGCTCACGCTCCAGGGCCTGCTCACAGGGCTTACATCTGGAAACATGCGCCTCCACCAAGCCCTGTGCTACCGGGCTAAGTTCATCGCCGACTAATTCGGCGAGCAATTCATGAATGTCTTGGCAGCGCATCTCGATTGATTCCCTTTATCGCACACTGACACGCCTGTCGGCGTCAAAAGGTTCCACTTCCTGTGGGTCAGACAAAAATTTTCGCAATTTCGCTCTGGCCCGATGCACCCGGGACTTCAGCGTGCCCAGAGGCACCTCCAGAATCTGCTCCAGTTCCACCAGAGTATAACCCTCGACATCATGCATCAGAATCAGGGTCCGATGATCGAGACTGAGCTTGTCCAGAGCGCACTGAACATCGGAAATCTCGGCTTTCAACTGCAGGTCATCCGCAGCGTCGAGTGCACCGCTGTCGCGATCGAGTTCCTGATCTTCGCCCAGATCGGACTCGTTGAGCGGTTCCAGCCGCTTACGCCGCCATTTGTCAATGAACATGCGGTACAGGACGCGGCAGGCCCAGGGTCGAATTTGTTCGATGGCCTCGAGTTCGGCGCGGCGAGGATACAGCTTGACCAGAACGTCCTGGACCAATTCCTCCGCTTCCAGTGGATTATTGGTCAAACGACACGCCAGCCGAAACATCGCATCGATATGCGGCGCGAGCCGCTTTTCGAAGTCGCTTTTCAGCGTGGCCTTGGCCCAGAAACTCAGTATTGCTGCCATAAGTTCTTCAATGTGGCTGGCGCACGTCGCGATGTTGCTCGCAAAGCCCCCAGTGTGACTCAATTATCAGGCTGAAGGGGGCCCGTCTGCCTGTTTGGGCACGGTTTTGGTCCCAAAGTTCTCCCATGGCCTGGAAGTCTGGCAGGCGGATTGTGAAATCTAGGTCATGGTCCGTCGGTTCCTGGCCGAACGTCACTGCGCGCGCCAGACACACATCAGCCGACACCGGGCGAATCGCCCGGCGCCGGCCTGTGGCGCAGCGGAACTCGAGCTAGGCTGCGGCGCGAGCAGCCAAGGCGGTCTGAAGCGCGGCATCCTCCTGACGCAGGGTATCTTCTGAAAAGCGCACCAGGAAGGCGCAGAACGCCGCCATGGTCACGGCGCAGCCGAGGTAGAACAGTCCCTGCTGATAGCTCAGTGATTCGGCCTTGAACAGAAAGCCAGCAGCGACCGCACCGGCATTGCCCCCGGCGCCGACGATGCCCGCGACCGAGCCCAGGGCCTTGCGGTTCATGAACGGCACCAGACCAAAAGTGGCCCCTTCTGCCATCTGGGTGAACAGACTGAACAGAATCATGCTGCCCACCGCCAGGACCAGCACGTTCATCTGGGAAAACAGCACCAGCGCCAGGCCTTCACAGAACAGCACGATAAACAGAAAACGTACCCGGCCCTGCAAACCCGAACGCTGGGCGAAACGGTCCGAAAAATACCCTCCCATGGTCCGGGCGAACAGATTCATCAGCCCGAACAAGCCGGCAATCATGCCCGCGGTTTTAAGATCCAGGGTGAACTTGTCGAAATAGTAGATTGCGGCGATGTTGTTGATGGTCAGTTCGACCCCGAAACAGGCGGCATAGACCACGAACAGGGCCCAGACCCGATAATCCTTGGCCGCAGCCAGAAAGGTGCTGCTGGCCGAATGCTCACGTTTGGCCTCGGGCAATTCGCCTCGCGCACGCAGATCCTGGTAGTTGCCCTCAGGTGCATCCTGGGTCAGGAACCAGTAACCCAGGCCGACCAGAAATAACACCACGCCCGGAACCACCATGGCCAGTCGCCAGCCGAGTGATTCGCTGATCCCGAACATCATCATCGCGGCGAAGATCAACGGCATCACCATCTGCGTCACACCACCGCCCAGATTGCCCCATCCTGCGGTTGTGGCGTTGGCCGTGCCCACGACATTGGGCGCAAACATCACCGAGGTATGGTACTGGGTGACCACAAAAGACGCGCCGATGGCGCCGATGGCCAGACGGAACAGCAGGAATGATTCGTAACTATCCGCAAAACCGATGCACATGACCGGTAAGGAACCCAGCAGCAGCAGCGCCGTATAGGTTTTGCGGGGGCCAAACTTGTCGCACAGGGGGCCGATCAGCAGTCGCACCAGTACGGTGATGGCGACAGAAGCAATGATGGTATTGCCGATTTGCGCCTTGGTGAGCAGCAAATCCTCGCGCACGACCGCCATCAAGGGCGCAATCCCGAACCAGCCAAAGAAACACATAAAAAAGGCCAGCCAGGTCATGTGGAAGGCGCGCATCTGGACCGATTTGAAATCAAACAATCTGATGCGGGTGGCTTTGTTGGCAACGTCCATACCGATTCTCCGGATACTTGGGTGAAATTGGAAACAATCCACGCAATGAGCCTGAGGCCAGGCACGCCGCGCGTTTCACGACCAAAAAGCAATCCGTATGCCAACTTTTAAAGTGTTTTAAATCAGTGTCTTAGGTTTTTACACACCCTTCAATCGCCCACTTGCAGCGCTTTCATATTGCACCGCACCAGAACTGGGCGGGCGCCGCCAGCGGCCGCCCGCCCCATCCCGGAACTTACAGCCGGACCAGAATGCTTTCGGCGGAAGACACCGTGATCCCGCCCGCAGGCTCGACCGCCAGATGGCTGAGCTTGCCGTCCTCGACAATCAGCGCAAAACGCTGACTGCGGGTTCCCATGCCCCATTGGCGAGCGTCCATGGTCAATCCCAGCGCCGCGGAAAAGTCGGCATTGCCGTCAGCCACCATGGTCAGCGCCTGAGCATTCTGGGCCTTGCCCCAGGCGTGCATGACAAAGGCATCATTGACCGACAGACAGATGATGCGACTGACGCCGCGGGCCAGAATCTTGTCTGCATTGACGACAAAACCGGGCAGATGGGTATTTGAACACCCGGGGGTAAACGCACCCGGCACCGCAAACAGCACGACCTTTTCACCGGCGGGAAACAAGGCGCTGGTCTGAATCGGCTTGGGCCCCTGATCGCCCATGATCTGCACGGTCACATCGGGCATGGTCTCACCGGGTGCAATGCTCATGCGCGCTCTCCCGGCTGTTGCTGGCCCCACTGGCCGAGCAGGTTCTGCACCAGCGGCTCCATGCGCGTCAATCCGGCCGCCCGACCCAACTGCAAGGCCTCATCGGCACTACTGCCTTGCAGAAACGCGCCCAAAGCCAGCAAGGCCCCGACCCGGTTGCTGCTGGCACAATGAACCAGCACCTTCTGACCTGCATGCGCCTGCATCCACGCGTTCAAAGTGCGGGCATTGTCCTGGCTCAGGTCCGCCGGTCCGGCCACCGGAATCTGCAGGTAATCGACGCCCAGGGAAGCGAGCAAAGCGGCCTCATCCCACTCCATTTCCGCGGCCGGACGCAGATTGACCACGCCGTGCACACCACTGGCCACGGCCGCACGAAAACCGGCCTCATCGGGTTGCCCGGCGCAAAGCAAATCGGGACGGGGTTGAAACAGGAAAGGGATATCTAGTTCGCTGGACATGACATTCTCGACTTCAGGATGTTAGTGGGCGGGTTCATCAGGCTCCGTGACCAGACCCACTTCGGGCAATTGTTGATACCAGGCGACTCCGGCCTGATCAACGGATTTGGCAATCATACGCCGGCCGATCAAACAGTTCAGATGGGCCAGAGTTTCCCCAACCGCCAGCATGACATGCGGACCACGGATGCTGCGTTTGAACAGCACCGAAAAGCAATCCAGCGCCCGCCGGGGTTGGCGCAGGTGGTCAAACAGGCGCTCCAGGCTGCGATCATGGGAGCGCAGCAATTGAGTCAGGCGCGCGTGCAGGCCGAAAAAGGGTTCCTGATGCGCTGGCAGGACCAGCACGTCATTGGGGATCTGGGCCCGAATCTTGTGGCAGGAGGCCAGCCATTCGGACAAGGGGTCACTGTCCGGCTCGGTGGGAAACAAGCTGACATTGGAGGAAATTCGGGGAATCACCTGATCGCCGGAGATCAGCAGCTTGAGCGCCGGACAATACAGGCACACATGCTCGGGCGAATGGCCGGTACCGATGACGACCTGCCAGTAACGCTCGTTGATCGCGATGGTCTGGCCGTCGGCCAGACGCTTGAACTGCCCTGGCAGGGGGGTGATATAGCGACCAAAATCCCCGAAGCGCGATTGATACAGCGCCAGTGCATCGGCATCAAAGCCCGCTTCGCGGTAGAAATCGATCGCCAGCTGAGGCGCCGGACGACCGGTATCGGCAACCAGATTGCGGCACATCAGGAATTCCGTGCGCGACATCCACAATTCGCAAGCGAAGCGCTCCACCAGCCAGCCTGCCAGGCCCACATGATCCGGGTGCATGTGGGTCACGATCACGCGCTTGATCGGCAGTCCGCGCATGTGCGTGGCAAACAGATCCTCCCAGACCTGCTGCGCCTGTGGCATACCCATACCGGTATCCACGACGGTCCAGCCATCGGCGTCTTCGAGCAGCCACAAATTGATCCGTTTGAGCGAGAACGGCAAGGGCATATGCACCCACCAGACGCCGTCGGCAACTTCCTGTACGCCGCCCAGTTCAGGCGCCACCCCGCTGCCCCAGGGATAGGTCAGGCCCTTGATGGTCTGCGAACGCTCAGACCCGACCGACTTTGAGTATGAATTTTGCATGAACGCAAGGTAACTGAGCCCTGACGTATTTCCAAGACATCGGCGGGATTCAAGCTCCCGCTAAAGCTGGGACCTGAGCTGCCGACAACCGAGTAAACGACCTATGCCCCCACAGTCCGGACCAGATTGAGTATGGATCTCGCAACCCTAGTCGGCCTGATCGTCGGCACCGCGTTCGTGATAATGGCCATCCTGCTGGGCGGCAGCGGCCCCGGGCCGTTTATCAATGCGCCCAGTATTCTGATCGTCATCGGCGGCTCGTTTGCGGCCACCCTGATGCGCTTCCCTCTCAAGGAGTGCTTTCGCGCCCTGGGCACCGGCTTCGGCCGCGCCTTCAAGGAAGGCGTCGACGATCCGCTGGCCTTGATCGAGACCGCCAAGGAACTGGCTGATATCGCACGCAAGAAGGGCCTGATCGCCCTGGAACAGGTGGAGGTCGCCAATCCGCTGATGGCCAAAGGCGTGCAGTATTGTGCCGATGGCCGCGACGCCGATTTCATCCGCGAAATGATGAGCAAGGAAATCAATGCTTCCATCTCCCGCAACATGATGGGGGAAAAGATTTTCCGCTCCCTGGGCGACGCCGCCCCGGCCTTCGGCATGATCGGCACCCTGGTCGGGCTGGTGCAGATGCTGATGGAGCTGTCCGACCCCAGCGCGATCGGACCGTCCATGGCGGTCGCCCTGCTGACCACTTTGTACGGGGCGCTGCTGGCCAACCTGCTGTTCCTGCCACTGGCCGACAAGCTCGACACCCGGGCCCAGCAGGAGCTGGGCAGCCGACAGCTGATTCTGGACAGCATTCTGGGCATCAATTCCGGGGCCTCTCCACGGGCCCTGGAGGAGACCCTGCTCGTCGGCCTGCCCGATGGACTCGGCAAGAACGCCGGCGCCCAGGCCGATGCCGCCGGCGCGCCCGAACCGGCATGAGCGACCCCGCAGCCGGCGGCTCCAAAAACGCGCCACTGCCAGCCTGGATGGCGACATTCGCCGACATGATGGCCTTGATGATGACCTTTTTCGTCCTGCTATTCGCCACCTCGAGCGTGGAGAAGCACAAGTTTGAACAGATTGCCGGCTCCTTGGCCGAAGCCTTTGGCGGCATCCAGTTCATCAAGAGCAACAGCAAGGACGCGGTCAAGGGCATGGAGGCGGGCATCGTCTCCAAAGAAGGCAGCACGCCGATCAAATTTGATGAGCAGTCGGCCCGCGTGCTCCAGCAGCAGGTTCAGCAAGCCCAGACCCAGGCCTTGATGGACGAGCTGGCGGCCGAGCTGGCACCCGAGCTACAGAGCCAGAGCGTGGTCCTGGAACGCGATGGCGACGATGTGGTGATCCGTTTTCCGGAACATGTCTCGTTTGCCTCCGGCAGCGCGACCCTGGTCGCCGGCGCTGCGCCGCTGGTCGAGCGAATCGTCGAACTGGTCAAGCCGCAGCAGATGGTTGTCGTCGCCGGCCACACGGACGACCGGCCCCTGGTGGGTGGCGCCTACCATTCGAACTGGGAACTGTCCGCCGCACGCGCGGCCTCGGTTGCCGACAGCATCCTGAAATTTGGCCGCATCGACCCCAAGCTGATGACGGTGGCCGGCTATGCCGACACCCGCCCCATCGCCCCCAACGACAGTGCCGCCAATCGCGCCAAGAACCGTCGGGTCGAAATCATTCTGAAAAGCCCGGAGCCGTATCCCGGCGAGGATCAGACCACCACCATCAGTGTGGAGTAAGGCGTCGACTCAGGGAGTTGTGAAGTACTCCGGCCTGCCCGCCGTCCACAGCTCACCCCACAGCTTGCCGCCCCCATCAACGGTCAGCACTTCGCCGGTGATGAAACTGCCCGAAGGGGCGGACAGGTACACGCAGGCCTCGGCCATTTCCATGGCGGTACCCGGCCGATGCATCGGATTGGCCAGCGGGAATTCCTTGACCGCTTCGGGCGGATACACATCGAGCCCCTTGGTCGCGGTCAGGCCGGGCGCCACGCAATTGACCCGGATGTTCAACGGCGCCCACTCCACCGCCACGGTCCGGGCGGCTCCGACCACCCCGGCACGGGACGCTGCGGTGTGGGCCACGCCGGGCATCCCGCGTTCGATCACGACCACGATATTGACGATGGATCCGGGCTGCTCATGATCGCGCCAGTACCGCGCCGCGCGCTGCATCATGAACCAGGTGCCATTCAAATTGTTATTGATGACCGCGCTCCAGCCCTTGTCGGAAAAGTCGATGGCCTCCTGGGGAAACTGTCCGCCGGCATTGTTGACCAGATAATCCAGGCGTCCACACCGCTCGTGCACCTGAGCGAACAGCGCATCAACCTGCTCAGGCTCGCGCACATTGGCCGCTACCGGCAGAATGTTCGCGCCCTGGTCCTGGGCAAACTGGGCGACCACATCAAGCTTCGCCTGGGTCCGGCCGCAGATCACCACCGTGGCGCCCAGCCGGGCAAACAGCAGGGCGGTCGCCGCCCCGATACCGCTGCCCCCGCCGGAGACCAGCGCGACCCGGCCGTCGAACAAGTCGGGCCGGTACACGCTGGGGGCCTGCCAATAATCTTCAAGCCAAGTGTTAGTCTCGGACATCGTCTGTCTCAATCTCGCTATGCATGGATGAACCCGGCCTGAAACTGGCCGGGCCAGACACAGGCCGCCAGGCAGGTCTGCCGCCAGGGCCGCCTGCAAGCTCACGCGCCTGGTCAAACCTCAGGCGAAGCTCAGCCGCGCCTCATTTGCCCAAAAGATCATCGGAAATGATCATCTTGCGCACTTCGGTGGTCCCGGCGCCGATCTCCAGCAACTTGATCGAGCGATACAGGCGGTTGATTTCCGATTCCCAGATGTATCCGTAGCCACCGTGGATCTGGACGGCATCGTTCAGGACCTTGTTCAGGGTTTCGGCGACATACATGACGCCCGCGGCCGTGATCTTGTGGATATCGCCCCGTCCGCCGTCTTCCTCGCCGATGACGCTGGCGGCGCGCAGGGTCTGGTAGGTGAACAGGCGCATCGATTCAACCCACACATACATATCGGCAATCTTGGTCCGAATCATCTGGAAGTTGGCGATGCGCTGGCCGAACTGCTCGCGCTGGCAGGCATATTCGATGGAGAGCTGCAGAGCCCGCTCGGCGATGCCCAGGCAGATCGGCGAAATCATCGAGCGCTCCAGATCCAGGCCGCTCATCACCACCTTGACCCCACGGTTCTCTTCGCCGATCAGGTTTTCGGCCGGCACCCGGCAATTATCAAACACCAGTTCGCCGGTCTGACTGCCGCGGAACCCCATCTTGATCAGCTTTTGCGCCACCGTGAAGCCCGGCATGTCCTTTTCCACGATAAACGCCGAGATGCCCTGAGCCCCCTTGCTGGTATCCGTCTTGGCATAGACCAGCAACACATCGGCCACCGGGCCGTTGGTGATGAAAATCTTGCGGCCGTTGAGGATGTAATCGTTGCCCTCGCGCCGCGCGGTGGTGCGCATGGCGCCCAGTGCGTCTGACCCCGCCCCCGGCTCGGTCAGACCCAGAGCACCGATCAGAGTGCCCTTGACCAGACCCGGCACATATTTCTGCTTCTGCGCTTCATTGGCGTTACGCAGGATGTTGTGCAGGCACAGGTTTTCGTGTGCCACCCAGGACAAGGCCAGGGCATAGTTCCAGCGCGACATGGCCTGCAGCACCAGGCCGCTGGCCATGATGTCCATGTCCGCGCCGCCGAACTCCGCTGGCGCAGTCACGCCGAAGTAACCGTTCTCGCCGATGCTGGGAAACGCCTGTTCCGGCCACCACTCCTCGTCATCCATCCGCGGGGCCAGCGGATACAACTCCTTTTCCGCGAATCGATTGGCCTGATACAGAATCTCGGCTTCATCATCAGACAGCCCGGTAAAGGCCTGCATCACACTCATGCTCTTGTTAATCATCATTTCTCACTGGTTACCAGGCCGCGACCCACGCCGCGGTCTATTCTGAAATTTCGTCCACCAGACCCCAGGCCAGGGCCAAAGGCGCGCGAACGCGTTTCCCACTCAGGCCCATCCAGGCCAGACGCTGTCGACCGATACGGCGCGCAATGCTGATGCAACCACCGGCGCCGGGGATCAGGCCCATGCTCACCTCAGGGAGCGCAAACCAGGCTTTCGGGTGGGCCACGACCCGGCCGGCGAAAGCGGGAAATTCGATTCCGGAGCCCACACAGGCTCCATGCACATGGGCGTGCACCCGATCCGCCACATAGTTCAAGAATTTCCCAGGCACCGACAGCATGCGAATGATATGCCCGCTGGCGGCATCCGGGACCTGGCCAAATTCCGCCAGATCACCGCCTGTACTGAAACTGCGCCCGCGGCCGAACAGATGCACCTCCTCGATCAACTCATCCAGCATGATCAGTCGCAGCGCATCCACCAGGGCATCGCGCATTTCGACCGACATCGCATTCAGATTGGAGGGGCGATTCAGGGTCAGATGCAGGTTGCGGCCAACCCGTTCATGCAGCACCGCAGGTCCCTGGTCCGGCAGCACCGCAGGCTCAGCCACCCGATTCTTCTCCAGCCATCGGGCGTACTCCGCGCCACCCTGCAAACTGGCGTACACGCTCGACTCCACCGACAGACCGGCCGCCACGGACAGGCCTTCGGTGACCCGCAACAATTCGACGAAGCTGGTTGCCGCCACCGGATTGGCCGCGATCCGCTGCAACAACAATTCGCCGTCAGCAAGGCTGTCCACGACCACGTCGCAGGCCTGAGCACACAGCGAGGCCACCGGCTCACGGCATTGATTCAAATCCGGGTTGCGCAGCCCGATGACCGGGCACACCAGAGTAGGCAGCCAGCGGGCCAGCGCCTGTGCCTCGGCCTCGCCGGGAACGCTGGCCAGATCCAGCAACACGGCCGATTCATCACCGTAGGGAGAGAACTCGACCGGCGCCGGCCCGGTCAGCACCCAGGGCCGCAACTGTTCGGCACGATAAATCAACTCAGACCCCGCACCGGAATGCAGGCGCCATGAATCGCAGCGGATGCCGGCGAAGTCAGGAACGCAATCACACGAGCCAGGGCCTGCGGGCTCACCCAGCGGCTGGCATCGGCCGCAGGCATCGCCGCCCGATTCTGCGGCGTGTCAATCACCCCCGGCGCCACGCAATTCACCTGAATGCCCTGCGACTTCAGTTCTTCAGACAAGGTCTGGGTCAAGCGCTCCACAGCCGCTTTGGCGGCGATATAGGCGCCCATGGCGGGCACACCATGAGCCGCGGCCGCGGCGCCGATATTCACGATCTGGCCGCGGCCCGCTTCAAGCATGTGCGGGACCACCGCCTGCAGTGCATGAATCATGGTCTGATTGTTCAACACGTACATCCGCTCCCAAGTTTCGGCCGCCGTTGCATGAACCGGGCTGCCCATGGCAAAACCTCCCACCAGATTGATCAGGCTGTCGATCCGATCGTAACGCTGCCTGAGCATCGCGGCCAAGCGCTCCACGGCAGCCGCATCACGCAAATCGCAGGCCACCGGCACGATCTGCGCATCGTCATACAGGGCCTCCAGACGCGCCTGGTCTGATCCCAGCGCCACCACCGTATCGCCGCGGGCCCGCAACTCGGCGACAACGGCCTGGCCCAGATTGCCACTTGCGCCGGTCACCATCGCCAAGCGTTGATCTGTCTTCATCTGCATCTTCGACTCCTCCCAAGCTAACAAAGGCGTATAGCACAGCCCTCACACAGATGGATGAGGATGCCTCATTAATTTGCGCTACAGTTCTGTTTGCCTTGGCCAGAATCGCGCATTTTGCATTATCAATGCAATTTTGCTAACAATGAGGCTGACTCACGAATAAAGGATGATCATGTCGGACGAAGTACTCCTGGAGCGCCGTGGCGCGGTGCAATGGATCACGATCAATCGGGAATCGCGGCGCAATGCCATGAACGCACAAGTGATCAGCATCATCTCACAGGGCATTGCCGATGCCGTCGCCAGCGAAGCCCGCGCGATCGTCCTGACCGGCGCTGGCGACAAGGCGTTCTGCGCCGGAGCGGATCTCACCAAAGGCGTCAAGGGCTTTGCCTTCGACGTGGATTTCTCGCGCCCCCGCCATTACATCGTGCAGTTGTTCAAACAGCTGCAGGAATGCCCCCTGCCCGTGATCGCCCGGGTCAATGGCCATGCCATGGCCGGCGGCTTCGGCCTGCTGTGTGCGTGCGATATGGCCATTGCCGCCGATGACATCCGGATCGGCACCTCGGAATCGAAGATCGGCCTGACCCCGATGATGATCCTGCCCTACATGATCCGCGCACTCCCGCCGCGCAAACTGCAGGAGATGTGCATTACCGGCGAACAGTTCAGCGCTGCCGAAGGGCTCGAGTGGGGCCTGTTCAACTACGTGGTGCCACGGGCGGAACTGGACAGCAAGCTGGACTGGTTGCTGGAGCGCATCGTGCCGCGCTCGCCGACCGCAATTCGGCTGGGCAAGCAGGCCTTCGCGGCCACCCGGGACATGGATTTGCGCAGTGCTCTGGAATACGCCCAGGCCATGGTGCCGGTCATGTCCAGCACCCAGGATGCGGCCGAAGGACTGGCCGCGTTTCAGGAAAAACGCGCCCCGGTGTGGACCGGCAATTGAGTTCCGCCAGGCCCCGTTGATCCCAACCCACCACGAGTACTTACATGACTGACAAAACCGTCCGAATCGGCTGCGGCGCAGGCTTCTGGGGCGACTCCGCCGAAGGCCCCAGGCAACTCGTTGACTCGGGTGAGATCGATTATCTGGTACTGGACTACCTGGCCGAAATCACCATGTCGCTGCTGGCCAAGGCCCGCGGCAAGAACCCGGAACTGGGCTACGCCACCGACTTTCCCCTGGTGATCGCCGCACTGGCACCCCAGCTCAAGGCGCAGGGGATCAAGGTGGTCACCAATGCAGGCGGGGTCAACCCCGCTGCCTGCAAAGCCATGATCGAAAGCAAACTGGCCGAAGCGGGCATCGAACTGAGCGTGGGCATCGTCGAAGGCGATGACCTGCTCCCGCAACTGGACCAGCTGCGGGATGTTCGCGAGATGTTCGATGGCAGCCCCCTGCCCGAGCAGGCCTGGAGCGCGAACGCCTATCTGGGCGCATTCCCGATCGCTGCGGCCCTGGATGCGGGCGCCGACATCGTGCTGACCGGGCGCTGCGTCGACAGCGCCATTGCCCTGGCGCCACTGATTCACGAATTCGGCTGGCAAGCCACCGACTACGACCTCCTGGCTGCCGGCAGTCTGGCCGGACACGTGCTGGAATGCGGCGCCCAGGCCACCGGCGGCATCACCACCGACTGGAAACTGGTCGCCCAGGACTGGGACAATATGGGGTTCCCGATCGCGAATTGCCACGCCGACGGCAGCTTCGTGCTGAGCAAACCTGCCGGTACCGGCGGACGCATCGTCCCCCAAACCACCGCAGAACAGGTGGTGTATGAAATCGGCGATCCCGGCACCTACCAGCTGCCGGACGTGTGCTGTGATTTCCGCAGCGTCAAGCTGGAACAATGCGGCGACAACCTGGTTCGGGTTTCGGGCGCCCGTGGCCGTGCCCCGGGCGGCCATTACAAAGCCTCCATCACCTACCAGGATGGCTTCCGCGCCACCGGCAACATGATGATTGGCGGACGCGATGCGGCAGAGCGCGCCGAGCATGTGGCGCAGGCCATTCTGAAACGCTGCCGCCGTCTGTTTGCCCAGCGCGGCCTGGCGGATTTCATTCGCACCGATGTGGAAGTCCTCGGCACTGAAGCCAACTGGGGCGCGCAGTCGCGGCGGCGAGACTGCCGCGAGGTGATTCTGAAACTGGCCGTGCATCACGCGGATCGCAAGGCGCTGGAACTGTTTGGCCGTGAATGCATTCCCCCGGCCACCGCCATGGCCCAGAGTATCACCGGCTTCTCCGGCGGGCGCCCGGCACCCTCTCCGGTGGTACGCCTGTTTTCCTGCCTGGTCGACAAGAGCTTGCCGCAGATCAAGGTGCGGGTCGGTGACCAGCAGATCAGCTACGCCGCCCCGCCGACCTCAAGCGAAACCCAGAGCGCCCCCGAACTGAAGCTCGACTCCTCGAGCCTGAGCAGCGGCGACGTGGAAGTCCCGCTCATCAGCCTGGCCTATGGGCGCAGCGGCGACAAGGGCAACTCGGCCAATATCGGCATTCTGGCCCGACGTCCGGAATTCCTCCCCGCGTTGCGCGGACAGCTCACCGCCCCAGCCGTGAAAACCTACTTCGCGCATTTCTGCGCAGGCGAAGTCGAGCGGTTTGAGTGGCCGGGGCTGGATGGCTTCAATTTCCTGCTGCATGAAGCCCTGGGTGGCGGCGGCATGGCTTCGCTGCGGCATGACCCGCAGGGCAAGATGCTGGCCCAGATCCTGCTGGATTTCCCGATGCGGATTCCGCAACAATGGCTGACACAGGGCTGGGTTGAAGGGTGAGCAGCGCGCGCCCTTCCCGCGAGCAGCGCCGCAGTGACATCTTGCAGGCCGCCCGTGACAGCTTCTGTGAAAACGGTTACGAACACACCGCCGTGTCGGAAATCGCCGCCCGCGTGGGCGTGGTTGAAGGCACGGTGTATCGGTATTTCGACAGCAAGCACGAACTGCTGATTCAGGTTCTGACCGACTGGTATCAGCAGATGTTTGGCGACTATGCCAGCGCTCTGGCGGGGGTCAGCGGCGCCCGTTCCCGTCTGCGGCTGCTGATCTGGCGCCATCTGCGCACCATTCATGAAGCGCCCGAACTCTGCCGTCTGATGTTCCGTGAAGCCCGAGACGACATCGGTGAAGCGAATGCCGAACTGCGCCAGCTCAACCGGCGTTACACGCGCTTCCTGGTGGATGTTCTGCACGAAGGCGTCGAGCTGGGTGAATTTCGCGGCGACGTCGCCGGCCCGCTGTTTCGCGATCTGGTGTATGGCGGCATCGAACATTACTGCTGGCGCTATCTGACCGGGCAAGGCGATCTGAACATCGACCAGGCCGCCGACCAGATCACCGGGATTTTCTGCGACGGCATCAGCGTGATGCCTTCAACCGCAGGCCTCGCCCTTGAAACCCAGCGCCTCAGCTCCCTGGTCCGGCAGATCGAAAGTCTGCTGCCCGGGCATGACTCGCCCGCTGCCTGACGCCCCAACAAGCGAATTGAACCTTATGCAATCCTCCACGACATCCTGGCCCTTCGACACGGTACTGGTCGCCAACCGCGGCGAAATCGCCGTGCGCATCCTGCGCAGCATCAAGGCTCTGGGCCTCAAAGGCGTGGTGGTCTATCACGCGGCCGATGCGGCCAGCCCCGCCGTTGCGCTGGCCGATGTGGCCATCGAAATCAGCGGCGACACCCCGGTCGCCGCCTATCTGGACGGCGCGCAAATCATCAACGCGGCCCTGGGCAGCGGCGCGGGCGCCATCCACCCCGGCTATGGCTTTCTATCCGAAAATGCCGAGTTCGCCCGGGCGGTCGCGGCGGCCAGGCTGATCTTCGTCGGCCCCACGCCTGAACAGATCGAATTGATGGGCGATAAGGTCCGCGCCCGGGCTTTCGTCGAGAAGGCCGGTTTCCCGGTCGCCCCGTCGGCCATCGAGGATGACGACCCCGCGAGCTTTGTAGAGCGGGCCCGGCAGGTCGCCTTGCCGATTCTGATCAAGCCCGCGGCCGGCGGCGGCGGCAAGGGCATGCGCGTGGTGCGCGACCCGGCTCTGCTCGAACAGGAGATCGAACGCGCCCGCAGTGAAGGCCTGCGCTATTTTGGTGACGGCCGGCTCTATGTGGAGCGCTACATCGAGAACCCGCGGCATATCGAGGTACAGGTTCTGGGCGACGCGCATGGCAATGTGGTGCATCTGTTCGAGCGCGAATGCTCGGTGCAGCGGCGCTTTCAGAAAATCATCGAGGAAACCCCCTCGCCGGCACTGAGTCCGGAACAGCGCCAGACGATTTGTGACACCGCCGCCGGCATCGCGCGGTCGGTCAACTACCGCAATGCGGGCACGGTGGAATTCATCTACGGCGCCGGCGGCGAGTTCTATTTCCTCGAAACCAATACCCGCCTGCAGGTGGAGCACCCGGTCACCGAGCAGATTACCGGCATCGACCTGGCCGAACAGCAATTGCGCATCGCCGCCGGCGAGACACTGCCCTTCAGCCAGGCTGATATCCAGGCTCAGGGCCATGCCCTGGAGTTTCGTATCTATGCCGAGGATGCCGCTGCCGGTTTCACCCCGACCACCGGTCCGGTCCTGCAATGGACACCGCCCACCGGCCCCGGCGTGCGCCTGGACAGTGGCATCGCCCAGGGCCAGAACATCAGCGCCGCCTTCGACCCCATGCTGGCCAAACTGATCATCACCGGCGCAAACCGGGAACAGGCCATCGCCAGGGCGGATCAGGCCTTGCGTGAACTGATCCTGCTGGGCTGCCAGACCAATATCGGGTTTTTACGCCGCGTGCTCAATCATCCTGCCTTTGTCAGCGGCCAGGTGCATACCGGCTTTCTGGATGCCCATCCCGAGTTGGCGGCCGGCCCCGAACTGGATCACCCCAGCCTGCTCAAACTGCTCGCCACGGCGGCGCTGATGACCCGCCCGCTGCGCGATGCGGCCGACGCGGTGCCGGACATGCACGCGGCGATGGGCGCCTGGAGAAATTGATGAACCACGCAAACCATGGGCACCGCCTGACTGGCCTGAGCAAACCACCCCTGAGCCGCACCGGAAAACTCGCATGAAGCATGGATTCAAGGTCGGCGATGCCGACTACGATATCGGTCTGTCCCGGACCGCCGACGGTTACTGTCTCCATCTGGGATCTGAGCACTTCGCGTTTCAGCTCAGGCCGGCCGAAGCCGGTGGCTGGATTCTGGCCAGTGGCAGCGAGGTGGATCACCTGGCCATCGCCGTGGATGGCGATCAGGTGCACATTCATCTGGACGGCGAAACCTATCAGCTGCGTTTTGAACACGCCCTGCAGCGGCTGGCCGAGTTGAACGAGAGTTCGGCCGCCGACGTCATCCGCAGCGCCATGCCAGGCAACCTGATCAGCCTGGACGTCGCCGTGGGCGATCATGTCAAGCAGGGACAAACCCTGCTGATGATGGAAAGCATGAAAATGGAAACCACCATCGTGGCCCCTCGCGATGGCGTTGTAGCGGAGCTACATGTGGCGCCAGGCCAGAGCTTCGACAAGGATGCACTGCTGCTCACTCTGGAAGCGCAACCCGATGACTGAGACAGGCAGGTCCAGCCCGAATCAGCCCCGTCGCCCCGCCACCGAAACGCCGAAACAGCCATGAAACGAATTCAATCTTCTCTCAACACCCATTCCGCTGATTTCAAGGCCAACGCCGCGCACAATCGTCGCCTGGCCGAGGAATTCAAGGAACGGCAACGCGCGGTTCGGCATGACCGTCCGCAACGCGACATTGATCGGCTGCGCAAACAGAACAAGCTGACGGTGAGGGAGCGCATCGAGCGTTTGCTCGACCCCGGCACCCCCTTTCTGGAGCTATCCTCGCTGGCCGCCAACGAAATGTACGACGGTGGCGTGCCCGGCGCGGCCGTGGTCACCGGCATTGGCATCGTCTCCGGACGGGAGGTGGTGATCAATGCCGGTGATGCCAGCGTCAAGGGTGGAGCCTGGTACCCGATCACCATCAAGAAGATCATTCGGGCGCTGGACATCGCGATCGAAAACCGCCTGCCCGTGGTGCATTTATGCGACTCGGCAGGCGGCTTTCTGCCCGAACAGGCCGGTCTGTTCGCGGATAAATATTTTGCCGGGCGGATCTTCCGTAATCAGTGCATCCTGTCGAAGATGGGCGTGCAGCAGGTTTCCGTCGTGCTCGGCCACTGCACCGCGGGTGGCGCCTATGTGCCGGGGCTATCCGATTACAACGTGATCGTCCGGGGCACCGGCGCGATCTTTCTGGCGGGCCCGCCCCTGGTCAAGGCTGCGACCGGGGAAGAAGTCTCGGTCGAGGAACTGGGCGGTTGCGATATGCACACCTCGGTGTCGGGCACGGCGGACTATCCGGCCTCCAACGAAGATGAGGCGATCGCGATCGCCCGTGACATCGTCGCCCAATTCAAGACCCCGCGAAAAACCCCGATCGGCTGGCAGGAACCCGAAGCGCCGTACTACGACCCGAATGAGCTGTACGGCATCCTGCCCCAGGAAATCAAGCAGCAATTCGACATCCGCGAAGTCATAGCCCGCCTCGTCGATGGCTCCCGCTTCCACGAATACCAGCCGCAATACGGCACCACCTTGATCTGCGGTTATGCCCACCTGTGGGGCTACAAGATCGGCATCATCGGCAACAACGGGGTGCTGTTCAATGACTCGGCCCTCAAGGGCGCCCATTTCATTCAGCTGTGCAATCAGAACAAGGTCCCGATCGTATTTTTGCAGAACATCACCGGCTATATGGTCGGGCGGGAATATGAACGTGCCGGCATTACCAAGGACGGGGCCAAGATGATCATGGCCGTGACCGGCTGTGAAGTTCCCAAGTTCACGGTCATGTGCCATGGCTCCTTCGGCGCAGGCAACTACGGCATGTCCGGGCGCGCCTTCGATTCGCGCTTCCTGTTCACCTGGCCCCAGCATCAGATCTCGGTCATGGGCGCAGAGCAAGCCGCCAACACGCTCGCCGACGTGAAGGTGAGACAACTTGCGCGCGCCGGCCAACAACTCAGCGCCGCCGAAATCGAGGCCATCCGCCAACCCGTGCTGGAGGAATTCCAGCGCAAATCCAGCGCCTACTGGTCTACATCGGAAATCTGGGATGATGGCATCCTGGATCCGGTCGACACCCGTAACGCGCTGGGCATGGCCCTGTCGGCCGCCCTGAACACGCCGATCAAGGAGCCGTCCTACGGCGTTTTCCGGATGTAGGCCTTATCTGGCCGGAGCTAATCAGGCTCCAGCGGGGCTTTCCAGGCGGCATCGAGCAAGGCCCTGACCTTGACACTCTGCTCCACGGCCAGACCACCCGCGATCAAATCGTCGCACAGCGACTCGACCAGAACCCGCCATTGCGTCGGCGGCGCTGCCTCGGGCCTGCGCTTGTCGAGCAAAGCAATCAGTTCATCTGCTTTGTCAACGCCCTCCTTCCAGGAAGGATGGACCGCTCCGTAGTTGATCAGGCGCTGACGCAATACCGCCGCCCAGACCTTACGCAGAAAGCGGTCTCCCTGCGGCGGTAGTGCATAACCGAAACTGCTGCGCTCGATCTCCTCGGCCACCATCTGCTTGGCCTCTTCAAGCACGCGCTCCCGACGGAGTGCGGCCTGAGTCCGCTGCTGCTCATAAAAGCACGCAATCTGCTCAGCTTCCAGCGGCTCGGCACCGGCCATGGAGGCGCGCACGAAATCCGGAGCCAGATCGAAGGTGGACAGAACCTGGCGCAGAGAGCTGGCAATCTTGTTGTGATCCGGGTCACTGCTCAGACGCTGCTGCAGGGCCTTGGTCATCAAGTCATCAATCAGGCTGGACAAGGGATGGGACGCATCGGTGAACAGCGAACTATCCGCGATCGCTGATTTCAGCAGCGGCATGTGCAGCAGTGCGTGACGTTTCTGTTCGTCCTTGGTCACCCGCAGATCAGCGCTGATTTCGTTAAAGAAGTGCCCGGCCAGCATGGCGCGCTGCAGCGCCATCTCGCCGCGGTCCTCCTTCACGCCTGGCAGCGGACGTTTTTCCAGCAGGGCCAGCAGATCGGCAGCCAATAGCCCGTCGCTGTAGCCGTCTTCATTGGCCTCCAGCGCGAGCTTGGTCAGCATGTCGATGGTGGCGGTGTCCAGCGGCGTCTCATCGGCCGGCGGCTGCATCCACTGCGCTCTCGAACGTCGCGTACGCGGATTCGCCGCCGGCGCGACAGGCCGACTGTACTTGAGTTGCGTGGCATCGCGGCCGATCTCTTTCACGCCGTCAATCACCTTGAGGTAGAGAGACTCGAGGTTATTGATGCAATGCCGCTCGAAGTTGAACAGCAGTATCTCGTGGCCGACCGATGGCCAGCGCAATGCATCGACGGTGTGCATCAGCGCCGCATGCAGGCCGGTCGGCGCCAGTGCGTGAATATCGAATGGCACATCGCAGACCAGACGGATTCGATTCAGGCGTGCGTCGATCTCGGTCAACAGCTTGAAATACCGGTCTTCGGCCTGCAACAGGCTCTTGCCCACCGTGATCAATTCACCACTGATCCTGGCACCTCTGGGCGCCTGTACCCCGTTGATTCCGTGGCCGCCGATGAGGCCGTTGGCCGTGTTGACACCCGGAGTCAGCATGCGCTTTTCGACCAGACCGACAAACCCGGACGTCCATTCCAGCGTCTGCTGCTTCATGGCGCGAAGCAAATCCTGCCGGACAGATTCGCCCACATCCCGGTGCACGGTGCCGCCACCACTGATCAGATGCAGCTGGGTCTCGATCAGAAAACCGTTGTAGGTGGAGCGCAGTTTAGGCCGCACCAGCTGACGCAAGCGCTCAGCGCTTTGTTTCGCCAGGTCCTCCAGTTCACCGACGATGCTTTGGTCGCCGGTCATTTCGACCTTGATATTCCAGTTCTAGACACAGCTTTCTCTCACCCGCGAACGGGCGCACCCCTCCCAAACGACCATACCTTACTCAGGTTTTGTCAAGCGAGCAATGCGCGTTTTTACTACCAGCGCATCCGGTGCCGCATCGCACCAGCCTGATATTCAAGGGGTTTTGCGCGCCGCTTCCAGAACCGCAATCAGCTGGCCACGTTTTTCGCTCGGCAGCCCGGCCTGGACCAGATCGCCCAACATGCTGCGGATCAATGCCACCCATTCTTTCGGCGGCCTCTGGCCGGGATCGCGCGCCTCCAGCAGATCGACCAGCTGATCCATCTTGTCGATCCCGTCGCGCCAGAGCCCATGGGCAGCGCCATACTTCAACAGACGCTGGGTCAGCAAGGCGCCCCAGGTATGGCTCAGGAAACGCCGGGCGGGCGCAGGCACGCTGCGACAAAACGTGCTGCGTTCCACTTCTTCGGCGACCATCAGCTTGGCCTCGCTGATCACAAACTCCCGTCGCTGCGCCGCCTGTTCACGCTGCAACTCGTAGAAGCGTGCAATCTGCCCATCTTCCAGCGGTACCGCGCTGGCCATGGAGTCACGCACAAAATCAGGGGCCAGATCAAACAGCGAGAGAATCTCGTTCAGGGACTCGCTCATCTGATCCGCCTGCGCGGGATCGATCAAGCGCTGGCGAGCCGCGCGGGTCATGTGTTCGTCAATCAGACTGGCCAAGGGATGGGTCGCATCAGTAAACACCGATGAATCGGCCAGGGCGGACTTCACCAGCGGCATGCGCAAGGTTTCATGCTGAGCGTCCTGAGCCTGCGGCACCATCGGATCGGCTTTCACCTGATTCAGAAAATGGCCGGCCAGACCCGTTTTCTGAACTGAGATCTGACCCTGCTCCTGGGTGAGCCCGGGCAGGGGTCGGCGGTCCATCAGAGCCAGCAGGTCAGCGGCCAGCAGACCATCGGTATAACCGTCTCCGTCGTTGCTCAAGGCCAAATGAGTCAGCATCGCGGTGGTGTCCGAGTCAACGGCATGTTTATCGCTCGGCGGCTGCATCCAATTTGAAGGCCGTGCGGGCTTGCGCTCTGCTGTTTCCGGCTGCACGGACTGATGATCGACAATCCAGGTTGCCGCCTTGCTGCCAATTTCCTTGAGCTCCGCCAGCAGCTTCAGATACAGGGGTTCCAGCCCAACAACAAAATGGCGCTCAAAATTATTCATCAGCACCCGGCGGTTCGCCACAGACCAGCCCATCTCGTCCGCGCTGCGCTCCAGTACCTGATGCAAGCCCGTAGGCCCAAGCACCCGGGCGTCAAAGTGCAAAGCCAGAATCAGGCGGATCCGATTCAGTCTGGCATCGATCTCGGTAATGAGTTTGAAATACTGCGTTTCAGCCAGCAACAAGGCCTTCGCCATGGCCATCAGGCCGGCGCTCACTCGGTCATTGCCTGGCGTGGCTTGAAAGTCCAGATCGGCATCGGCTGCGCACAGACGTGCCTCAAGCTGAGCCATGAAGCTCCGCTGCCAATCGTGTGCCTGTTGCTTGAGTGAGCGCGCCAGCTCCTTGTTTTTTGGCGAGCCATTGGCGGCCAGAGCACTTCCGTGTGAACTTGCCAACTCGGCTTGAGTGGCGCCCACAAAGTGATCGAACAAAGCGCCCAGTTCCGCTCGGACGGTGCTCAGCAGTTGCGCGTCGGCCTGAGCCGCCATATCCAGCAGACTCGGTTCAGTGCGTGTGCCCGCCACCGTGTGATTTAACATTCGTCTTGTCCCAACTCAGGCCCCTGTCGCATTGACCGATGGCAATCGGTCACCATCAGACAAGACGGTACGCTGACAGCACAGGGCAAACAATCCTGAACAGCCAGGCCACAGCCAAGCGGCTTTCATGGGACGACGAAGGGTAGATTTTGGCCTTGATCCGACCCCGCTTCGCTACCGTCAGGTCCAGCTGCTGCGGCACCAAGCGCTCGCAAGGACTGCGGCTGACTACCAGATCAAATCGTCAGGCACCTGGTAGTCCGCATAGGGGTCATCCTGTGCGACGGCCTGTTTGTCCTCAACGACCCGTGGATTCAGAAAGACCCGCAGGGGGATTTTCTCGGCCAGCTGGCTGGCGATGGCCGCAGGCATAATCTGATACACGCCATCGAACCAGACGATGCCGAGTTCGCCCGCGCCGAGCAGACGACGCTGCCTGGCCCCGACATAGATATGGTGGACCGCCTGGTTCAGCTTGAAGTTGAACGCTGGATCGCTGTCTTGCGGCGCCTGCTTGCTGACGCCATGGGCGGCAATCAGCTGACGCACCCAATCGGCTTGCTCGCGCGCCTTGCGCTGCTGCTCGCGCTGGGCATTCAGGTTCCGATCGTGCTCGCGCTTATGCGCGGCAAGCGCCGCCAGTTCCGCGGAACGCTGCTGCTGCGCCTTGGACTTCTGTACCACGGCCTGCTTGCCACGGGGCTTACCCTGCTTGGCCGAGTGAGCCTGTTTCTTGCTCACCAGACCGGCTTTGACCAGCTGATCCCGGAGTGAGTTAGACATGATGACCTTACTGTTCGGAATGTGCGCGAGGCGCATTCTAACCGCAGCGACCCTGGCTTGCTTGGTTTAAGGCAATCGGCGCCCCCGGGAACTCAAGCCCCTACGGTCTGAGCATCTCCCGCGTAAACCAGCTGCCCACGGCCAGGCGCCAGGCTGCTCCAGTCATCCGCCAGGCTGATCACGACCAGGCCGGTGGTGCGCAAGCCCGCAAGCCGCACCGGACGCAGCAAGCTGGCCGCCAGTTCCGACAGGCCGGGATTGTGCCCGACCAGCAGCAATGACCGGCAGTCCCTGGGCTGGCTACGAATCAGGGTCAGCAATTGCGAGGCCTCAGCCAGATACAGGCTGTCCAGCGTCTTCACGACCGGTCTGGGCTGCAAGGACTCCAGGCAAGCCAGCAAGATTGCACCCGTGGCGACCGTTCTGGTCGCAGAGGAAACCAAGATGCGGTCCAGGGGCCAGGGCTGGCGGGCGAAAAACTGTCCGACACGGCGCACATCCTGCGCCCCGCGCGCAGTCAGCTCGCGGCGATGATCGCCCTCGCCCGCCGAATCCTCGGCTTGCCCGTGACGAAACAGATACAGACAACGCTCCATGAGTTTTCCTTGGCAGATCTCAAGCCCAGCCTGCCGACGGCACACTAGGGTCAAAGGCAATTTATGACTATGATGCGCCATCATGCACAAGGCCAAATCGCATTCCAAGCCACGCCCTGCCGGGCGGGCTGCCAAGCACCCTGAATCGCTGGCCGCCCAGGCGCCAGGGAGCCAGAGCGTCGATGCGCCTGACCCGGGGCGCGGGCCGCGCCTGCTATTTTTCAGCGGCGGCAGCGCCATGCACGGGCTCGCCCGTGAACTGAGGCTGCACACCCACAACAGCATTCATCTGGTTCCCCCGTTCGATTCTGGCGGCAGTTCGGGGGCACTGCGCCAGGCTTTCGATATGCCGGCCATTGGCGACCTGCGCAGCCGGTTGATCGCCCTGGCTTCGCCGGACCTGCCTGGCGCCCATGAGCTGGAAGTTTTTTTTGAATACCGACTGCCCGAGCAGGGGGATAACGCCAGCCTGCGCCTGCGGATCAACACCCAGCTGGAAACCCTGGGCTCTGCGCTGGCGTACCAGGACCCCGAACGCTTCGAGGGTTTGCGTTGCTCTCTCCAAGGTTTTCTCGACTGCATGCCCGCGAGTTTTTCCTTGCGCGGAGCCTGTCTGGGCAATCTGGTACTGACCGGAGCCTATCTGCAAGCCGGACGGGATCTGGAACTCGCCAGCGAGCGGGTCTCGGCCATACTCGGCACCCTGGGTACGGTCCGCTGCACGGTTGCGGACGCCTTGCATCTGAGCGCACGCCTGGATTCTGGTGAAATCATCCTGGGCCAGCATCGATTGACCGGCAAGGAGGTCCACCCGCTCCAGTCCGGCATTGGCGAAACCTGGCTCAGCGCCACACTCGAAGACCCGCGACCACGGCACTGCGATCTGCCTGCGGCCAACCACCAGCGCATCATCAGCGCCGATGCACTGATTTATGCGCCGGGAAGTTTTCACACCAGTTTGATGGCGCATTTTCAGCCACGTGGGGTTGGCGCGGCGATTGCCGCAAACCGTGGCGTGAAGATCTATATCCCCAATCTGGGCCTGGATCCGGAGCTCCGCGACCGCACCCCGCTGCAAGCCCTGGGATTCCTGGTCAAGACACTCCACCAAAGCACCGGTGATTCTCTGCCTACGAAGGCTGTGCTGAGCCATCTTCTGCTCGACCATGGTCAGCGCGAGCAGTTTCCACCCGAGGCCGTCGAGAGCCTGGGAATCAAGCCCTTGTACCGCGATCTGACCGGACCGGAGCACGCTTACTATGCGCCGGACAAAGTGATTGAAAACCTGCTCGGCATCCTCGGACCCAGACCGCCATCTCGCCTATAAGGACGAAGTCTCCGGTCCGGGCCACTACCAGACTCAGGCGATGAACTATACCGTCACTGAAGTTACCATCAGCCGCCGCAGCCGCCTCGTGGTGGGCCTGCTCAAATGGGTACTGAAACCACTGATTCGCCTGTTCTCCAGCGTTTCGATTCTGACTATCGTGAAGAATCAGGTGCGTCTGGCCTCACGCTGGAAAATCCGCCTGCAGGATCTTGCAGTGGATTACGACCGCTATACCAATGGGGTGCCCGGACCGCTCGTCGGAGACTTTTCCCAGACCAGCAAGATCGCCATCCTGTACTTGCACGGCGGCGGCTTCCTGATTCCAGCCGTGCCGGAAACGCATCTGGAACTGCTGGCGCGGCTGTGCCGCCGCCTGGATGCCGTCGGCTTCATGCCGGACTACCGACTGGCACCGATGCACAAGTTCCCCGCAGCCCTGGATGATTGCGAGCGGGCCTACCGCGGCCTGCTGAATGCGGGCTTTGCCGCCGACCGGATTGTGGTTGCAGGCGAATCAGCCGGGGGCAATCTGGTCCTGGGCCTGCTGCAACGGATCCGCGCCAATGACTGGCCGATGCCGGCCTGCGCCATCCCCATTTCGCCAGTGGGTGAACTGGCCCGGGTGCATGTGCCGCTGTCTCGCGTCACCAACCGACGCAAGGATCCGCTGATCCCGATCCATGCCATGGCGACCATGATGCAACTCTATGTCGGCGACCAGGATGCGACAAACCCCGAGATTTCACCGATTTATGCGGACTGCCGCGGCTTTCCACCGCTGTTTTTTCTGGTCGGCGAAACCGAAGTACTGCGCGACGACACGCTGATTATCGCTGAACACGCGCGCGCGGCCGGGGTCGAGACTCGTGTCGATGTCTGGCCCATCCTGCCCCACGCTTTTCCCTTGTTCATCCGGATTCTGCCCGAGGCCCTGACCGCGCGGAATGACATGATCGATTTCATTCGCGCCCACACCTCGATCCCCGTTGACGCCACCATTGCCCGTGAGGAGCTGCCATGAATTACCACGACACCTATTCCCGTTCGTTGCATGACAAGGCCGGCTTCTGGGCCGAGCAGGCCGCCCAGTTGCACTGGGATGCACCCTGGGACGCGGTGCTGGATGAGAGCCAGGCGCCGATGTACCGCTGGTTCCCCGGCGGCAAGCTCAATACCTGCTATAACGCCCTGGACCGGCATGTCGAAAACGGCCGCGCCGATCAGCTCGCGCTGATTTACGACTCGCCCGTCACCGGCAACAAGCGCCGCTACACCTACCGGGAACTGCGCGATGCCGTGGCCCGCTTTGCCGGCGCCCTGCAGGAACTGGGCGTGGTTCAGGGCGATCGCGTGGTGATCTACATGCCCATGGTGCCCGAGGCCGCGATTGCCATGCTGGCCTGCGCCCGTATCGGCGCCATCCACTCCGTGGTCTTTGGAGGCTTCGCCGCCCCCGAACTGGCCAAGCGGATTGATGCGGCCGAACCCAAGCTGATCCTGTCGGCATCGTGCGGCATCGAACCGGGCCGCCTGATCGCCTATAAGCCCCTGCTGGATGAAGCACTGCTGCTGGCTGAACATGCAGTTGAGCACTGCGTGATCCTGCAACGCCCCGAATGCGCCGCAACGCTTGAGCCCGGACGGGATCTGGACTGGCTGGAACTGAGCGCAACGGCACCCGCGGCGCCCTGCGTCAGTCTCAATGCGACCGACCCCTTGTATGTGCTCTACACCTCCGGCACCACCGGCAAGCCCAAAGGCGTGGTGCGCGACAATGGCGGTCACGCCGTGGCCATGATGTATTCCTTGCAGGCGGTCTATCAGGTGCAGCCCGGGGAAGTGTACTGGGCCGCGTCTGACGTTGGCTGGGTGGTGGGTCATTCCTACATTGTCTATGGCCCGCTGTTGCTGGGCTGCACCACCGTGATGTTTGAGGGCAAGCCCGTCGGAACCCCGGATGCCGGCGCCTACTGGCGGATGATTGCCGAATACGGCATCCAGACGCTGTTCACCGCCCCGACGGCGTTTCGCGCCATCAAGAAAGAGGACCCACAGGGACGTCTGTTGGGCGAGCACGACATTTCCAGCCTCAAAGCCCTGTTCCTCGCAGGTGAACGCTCCGATCCCGATACCATTGAATGGGCGCAGCAACACCTCAAGGTGCCAGTGATCGACCACTGGTGGCAAACCGAGCTGGGCTGGCCGGCGGTCGCCAACTGCATGGGGATAGAGCCAATGCCGGTCAAACCGGGATCGGCTGCGGTTCCGGTGCCGGGTTTTGACATGCAGGTCCTGGATGAGCAAGGCCGTGAGCTGGGCCCGGATGAGATTGGCAATCTGGCCCTGCGCCTGCCTTTGCCACCGGGCAGCCTGCTCACCATGTGGAACAACGAGGCTGGCTACATCGAAAATTATCTCAGCCGTTATCCCGGCTATTATCTGACTGGCGATGCCGGCTTTCGCGATGCCGACGGCTACGTGTCGATCATGTCCAGAATTGACGACATCATCAATGTCGCCGGCCATCGCCTGTCGACCGGATCGATGGAAGAAGCCCTGTCCAGCCATCCCGCCGTGGCCGAGTGCGCGGTGATCGGCGTGGCTGACCCGCTGAAAGGTCAGGTGCCACTCGGCCTGGTCGTTCTCAAAGCGGGTGTGGAGCAAAGCCATGGCAGCATCGTGGCCGAACTCATCGCTCAGGTGCGACGGGAAATTGGCGCCGTGGCCGCGTTCAGGCAGGCCGCGGTCGTCGCCCGTTTACCCAAAACCCGTTCGGGCAAAGTCCTGCGCGGCACGATGCGCAAGCTGGCCAACGGCGAAGACTGCCCGGTCCCTGCTACCATTGACGACCCCGACATTCTGGCTGAAATAGCCCAAGCCTTGCAGGGATTGGGCTATCCGCAACCAGCCTAGTCGGACTTCGGTCGATCGCGCGGCTATTCGCGCCCATAGACAGCACGAGCATGCGTAGCGAAAAAGCAGTTTTCATCACCGGTGGCGGCAGTGGCCTGGGCGCCGAAGTGGCGCTCTTACTGGCCCGCGACGGCTGGCGGATCGGTTTGGCGGGCCGCCGCGAGACGGCCCTGGAGGCCACTCGCCAGCGCCTGCTTGACGCTGGACACGCGGCGCAATGCTTCGCCCTGGACGTGGCGGACTTTGCTGCGGTCGAGCAGGCCATCCACGAATTTGCGCCCACGGCCGTGGTGAATTCGGCCGCGGTCCTGGGCCAGGGCGATATCATGGACAGCCTGGGGCCCGAGCAGTTCGCCGCGGTGCAGGCCATCAATGTGAACGGCAGTTTCAATACCTGTTGCGCGGCGATGCGCTGGTGGCACAGCCATAAACAACCGGGCGACATCGTCAACATCAGTTCGCTGTCCGGCATTCGCGGCATGCAGGCATTTCCCGGCTTTTCGGCCTATGCGGCGTCCAAACACGCGCTGGTGGGACTGACCGAAGCCCTGGCGCAGGATGGTCGGGCCCATGCCATCCGGGTCAATGCCATCGCCCCCGGCATGATGCGCACTGATATGCTGGCACAGCTGGGGATTACCGCCAGCACGCTGCCACAGGAGATCGCGCCGACGGTCGCCTTCCTGCTGGATCGGCGACAGTCCGGCCCGATCACCGGCACGACGATCGAAATTCACTGTAACGATTAACCGGTGCGACCTTGAGATCCAATTCCACTCCCCCAAACCGACCTATCGTCTACCTCACGCGCCGCGAACATTTTTGCGCCGCTCACCGGCTCTGGTCAGATCAGCTCACCGAGGCCGAGAACCAGGCCCTGTACGGCCCCTGCGCCCGCCAATATGGCCACGGCCATAATTACTTCATGGAGGTCACCCTGCGCGGGCCGGTTGATCCCAAGACCGGCGTCATCGTCAACCTGACGCAGGTGCGTGATGCGCTGCACGAATTGATTCTGGAAGACACCGATCAGCGCCATCTGAATCACGATTCACCGCTTTGCGCGGGCATCAACCCCACCGCTGAAAACCTGGTTGTGCTGTTCTGGCAGGTTCTCGAACAGCGCTTCGGTACGCTTCTGTATGAAGTCAAAGTGCAGGAAACCGACAAGAACTGGGCCGTCTACCGCGGCGAACTCGACTCCAAGTAATTTCCATCCACCGCCGCGGGCCTTCGCGGCTCAGCGACCCAGAGTAACCAGCATGAGTACAGAAAAAATCATCATTATTGGCGGCGGCCAGGCCGGCGCGACGCTGGCCCAGGACCTGCGTAAGCAGGGCTACACCGGCGCGATCACCATCCTGGGCGATGAGCCGCAGATTCCCTACCGACGCCCGCCCCTGTCCAAGGCCTATCTGGCCGGCGAGGCCAGCAGTGACAGCCTGTTTGTGATGAAGGCCGCGATTCTGGAGAAAAACCAGATCGAGTACCGGGGCGGCGTTGCCGTCACCCGCATCGATCGCGCCAACAAACAGCTGGAACTGGCCAATGGCGAAACTCTGCCCTATGACAAGCTGGCCCTGACCACCGGCGGCCGGGCCCGGCTGCTCTCCCTGCCCGGCGCGCAGGCAGCCAATGTATTGCCGTTGCGCACCGTGGCCGATGTCGACGCCATCCGGCCCTATTGCGAAGCCGGCCGGAATCTGGTGATCGTGGGCGGTGGGTTTATCGGTCTGGAAGTGGCCGCCGTGGCGCGTAAACTGGGCCTGAACGTGACGGTTCTGGAAGGCCTGCCCCGGGTCCTGGCGCGCGTCACCGCCCCGCAGATTTCCGAGTTTTTTGAAGCCGCCCATCGCGAAGCCGGTGTGGACATCCGCACCAACGCCGCAGTGACCGCCTTTGAAGGCAACCCGGTAAGCCAGGTCGTCCTGGACAGCGGCGAGACGATTCCGGCTGATTTCGTGGTCATCGGCATTGGCCTGATTGCCAATACCGAACTGGCCAGCGAAGCGGGACTCGCGGTCGACAACGGGATTGTGGTGGATGAGTTTGCCCGTACCAGCGATCCGGACATCGTCGCGGCGGGTGACTGCACCAATCATCCCAGCGTCTTCTACCAGCGCCGCTTGCGCCTGGAGTCGGTGAACAACGCGATGGAGCAAGCGCGGACCGCCGCGGCGTCTTTACTGGGGGTGGAAAAGCCTTACGACAGCGTGCCCTGGTTCTGGTCTGATCAGTATGATCTCAAGCTGCAAATGGTGGGCATTTCCGAAGGCTATGATCAAACCGTGTTGCGGGGCGACCCGGCGCAGCGCAGCTTTTCCCTGTTCTACCTCAAAGACGGCGTGATCATCGCCGCGGATGCGGTTAGTCATCCCAAGGATTTCATGGCCGCCAAGAAACTGGTCGCGGCCCGGGTCGCACCTGAGACCTCGGCACTGGGCGATCCCGCAACGGCTCTGACGGACCTGTTGCCGCCCAGCTAAGACTGCCGGGCGATCAAGCGGCTGCCACCGGCCCGGCGGCGGCTTCGCCGGACAGTCCGGCCGCCTGCTCGAGTTCATCCAGGGCCTGGCCAGCGAACAGGGCCAGGTTCTGCAGATGGGGAATGGCGTCCCGACAACCGATGAAGCCGACACAAACATGTTCGGCATAACCGATCACCGTCACATTCAAGGCATAGCCGTCGAACAGAATCGACATCGGGTACATGGATTCCAGTTCGGCGCCACGCAGATACAATTTGTGTTTGGTCAGCACCACATTGGACATCACGAAATTGAAGAACGGGGGCAACTTGGCCAGGGTCCCGGTCATCTGCCCGGCCAGCAGAGGCGCCAGGCCCATCAAGGTGAATTGCTCCAGGGCCGTCGAGGACATGCTCAGCAGCTCTTTCTTGGCCCGTTTGGTCGTCGCATTGATCATTTTTACCCGCTCCAGCGGGTCGGGCTCATTGGTGGCCAGGGGACAGACGAAACCGGCCACGGCGTTGCCCGGCTTGTCATCGCTGCGGGGCAGAGCGACCGGCACCGAGGCATTGAGGGACTTGTCCAGCAGGGCATTGTTCTGGATCAGATAATGGCGAATCGCGCCGGAACAGATCGCCAGGGTGACATCATTGACCGTTACATCCAGTGCCTTGGCCAGGGCCTTGAGCCGGGCGAGTTCCAGACGCTGCGTGCCCAGACGGCGATGCGGCGTCACTGCCACATTGAAAATCGACGCTGGCGTTTCTGCGGAGGCGCGCACCGTGCTGCCCTCGCCCAGACTCATCTCCAGCAACTTGGTCGCCAACTGACCCAGCCCCTTGGCTTGCTCGCCAGCGTCCTTGAGCACCGCCGCCAGCTTTTTCGCCAGGCCGCGACGCAGCCGGGTCTGGGGCTTTTCCAGATCCTTGTCGCCCGGCCAGCGCATATCCTGGGGATCATCGGTCAGCCATAGCTTGGTCAGACGCATCGCGCCCATGCCGTCGATCGCGCAATGGTGTGATTTGAAGAAAATCGCGAAGCGATTGTCCGCCAGGCCCTCGATGATGTGGCATTCCCACAGCGGCCGGGTGAAATCGACGGGATTGGAGTGCAAGCGCTCCACCAGCTTACCCAGTTCACGCTCGCCACCGGGCTGAGGCAGGGCCAGATGGCGCACATGAAACTCCATGTCCATCTCGGTTTCTTCCCAGGCCGGCGCCAGATCGGCCAGGCGTCCCTGCACCAGACGGTATCCGAAGGGTTCGGGCATGAACGGTTTGGCGCGTAAATGCTCGACCATGTCGGCAATGAAACTTTCACTGGCATCAGCGGGCAATTTGAAGGTCATCAGACAGCCCAGATGCATCGGCGCCTGCTTGGTTTCCATCCGCAAGAACGCGGCATCCACCTGACTCAATCTGTGCTTCATCATCTCCCCCTAGTCTCCAGTAAACTCGCCGGTCGAATTTTTCAGTCGTATGCAGACGAATTCTACATGCCGCATCGACCCTGGGGCCAAATTCGCAATAGCCCATGAACTGATATTCAACAAGCCAGGCCGCACTCACCATCCAGACCCGATTTCCAGTATTCTAGTCATCAATTTGGACGATATAGTGGACAATAATCCACGTTATCATGCTGGCTGGGAAAATTTTCAGACACGTCAAGGGGAGATTCGTCTGATGCTGGGGAATAAACAAGCTGTTAGCACTGCGCCTTTGTGGGCGCTTCACACGCTGCTATTGAGTGCAGTCGCCACACCGGTCTGGTCCGGTAACTTTGGCTTGGGACCGATTGAGGGCGAATGGCAGCTGCAGGGCAGTTATGTCTATTCCGTGCGAACCGAAAAACCCCACCCCGGCGTAGTCGCCACGGGTGGCCGCAAACAGGTCGAAACACCTGAATATCTGAAGTGGCCCGAGTCAAACAACTTTGATGATGGGGACCGCAACTTCAAACAGTGGGAGGCGGTGAATAATCGCGCCACGATGCTCGGCGAAGTGCAATTCAAATGGGGTTACGATTTCGGGGCCCTGATTCGCGGCGATGCGTTCTACGATCTGGTGTATCGCTCCGATCACAATTCCAACGACAATGAAGAGAGCATCAGCACCACCCAGGACCCCTTCAACAGCTTTACCGAGGACAACCGCTTTTTCAGCGGCAAACGCGCCCGTCTGCTGGATGCTTATGCCTACGGCAGCTGGTATCTGCCGGGCAATATGGTTTTGAATCTGCGGGTCGGCGAGCACATCGCCGCCTGGGGCGAAAGCCTGTTCTTCTCGGGGGTGGCCCTGGCGCAAGCGCCAGCGGACGCCACCAAGGCCACGGTTCCGGGCGCCGATGTCAAGAGCATCCTGTTGCCGGTCAATCAGGTTTCATTTCAATTGGCGGCCACGGACAAGCTCACTATTCTCGGCCAGTACAAGCTGGAATTCAAAGAAATTGAATTGAATCCGGTCGGCGAATTTTTCTCCCCCGCCGATGTGGTCGGGCCCGGTGCCGAATTCATCTACGGAATTCGCAATCCGCTCCATGCCGATAATCTTTCGCAATTCAATTTCAGCAATAACGATTCGATTGAAACCCTGAATTTGATCGGTCAGCTCTCATTCGGCACCGATCCTGGTGTGCCTCCGATCATTCCGGAAGGATTGCCCGCCACGCAGCTGCCCACCAGCGGTGCAGCGTTTCCTGGCGCCGGGCGCGGGATCGATGTTTATCGCGAGGATGACATCCGCCCCTCCGATTCGGGCCAATGGGGCTTCGGCCTGCGTTACGCCTTGAATTCCATCACCACGGTCGGCGCCTATCATCTGCGTTATCACGCCACCACGCCGGCGCCGGTGCAGAACTATGGCTACGGGGTGCTGGCCGAGAGCCAGGCGCCGGGACAGCCGGACATCACCACCGAGTACTTCGATCTGCTGGTGCCGGTGACCTACAATATCCGTTACTTCGATGGCGTTCATCTGTCAGCGTTCAGCGCCTCCACCGTGCTGTTCGGCACCAACTTCGGCATGGAACTGATCTATCGTGACGGCGCCGATGTTCTGGTCGACGTCCATGCGGCCATCCTCGGCGACGTCCCGACCCCGACGCGGGCCACCACCTGGCAGGCCCTGATTTCCTGGCTCTATGTGCTGGGCCCGGGTCCGTTCTGGGATTCCATCGTCTGGGTTGGCGAAACCGCATTTATTCATATCGACAAGATTCAGCCGCAGCCCAATACCGACGGGGAAATGTTTGACACCCTGACGTTTGACCGCGATACCGCTGGAGTGCAGTTCCTGGCCTATATCGACAACCGCAACGTGCTCTCGGGTTGGGATATGCGGGTTCCGGTGTCGGTTGCCGGCGTGATCACCGGTCACTCGGCCCTGGCTGGCGGCCTGGGCTCCTTGATGGGCGAATCTGACTACCGCTTCGGCATCGGCGTGGAAATGACCCGTCTGAACAAGCTGACTCTGGGCATGCTGTACAACAGCTATCTGGGCGGGACGGCGCATTTTTCGGAACGGCCCTATCAGGACCGGGATACGCTGGCACTGACCGTCAAATACAGCTTCTGATCCAGACGGACGAAGGGCGGCGCCGCTGATATCGGTACAGTAAACCGATGAGTAGCACAGCCCTTGATTCGACCGAATTCCGCCACGCCCTTGGCAGCTTCGCCACCGGCGTCACGATCATCACCACGCGCACTGCGGACGGTGAGCCTCTAGGCCTCACCGTCAACAGTTTCAACTCGGTGTCTTTGAATCCACCTATGGTCTTGTGGAGCCTGGCCGAGACCTACAAAGGCTATGATGCCTTCAAGCGGGCCACCCATTGGGCGGTCCATGTCCTGGCCGCAGATCAGGAGCCTTTGTCCAACCGCTTCGCCAGCCGGGGCGAGGACAAGTTTGCCGGCCTGGACCTGGAATACGGCATCAATGGCACGCCCTTATTGCCAGGCTGCGCCGCCCGATTCGAATGTGAAACGGCGTTTCAGTATGAAGGTGGCGACCATCTGATTTTCGTTGGCGAGGTCAAATCCTTCGCCAAGGCCGACACCTCGCCACTGGTCTTCCACGGCGGCCGTTACGCCCATGCCACCCATCGGCAACCCGGCGAAGCCGAACCGCGCCACCCCTACCTCGCGGGCAGTTTTGACGAGAATTTCCTGGGCTATCTGCTGGGCCGCAGCCACTACCGGTTCTACAATCAGGTGCGTCCGCACCTGGAAGCCGCGCGTCTGAGTGACGAGGAATTCTATCTGCTTTCCACCTTGACCCTGAAGCAGACCATGACCGCGGTCGAGTTGGACACTGCCATGGCGGGCATCCTCAATACCAGCAGTGCCTCGGCCATCCAGTCCTTGATCAGCCGCGGACTGGCTCATCCGGAGCACATCGATGCCGACGACGAAGACGCCCCGCCGATCCTGGCATTTCAGTTGACCGACGACGGTCGCAAGCTGGCCCTACGGCTGATTTCCGCCGGCAAGGTGGTCGAATCCCAGGTCAATGAAAGACTGGGCTATGCGGATTCAAGCGTGCTGAAATCGCTGCTGATCCGTTTGCTGGACGCCATCGATCCGGACGCCAAAACCTTGTGGGAAGACCCGCCCAAACCCTAGCCTGACCGAGCAGGGCGCGCCTGTCGCCCTCGCCCGCATCCGTCCTGGAACCACTAAGCTGAGAGCCGGCGCAACCCCCGAGTCATCTTCGGGGGCTACGACTGTTTCCGTGGAATGCGCCCGGCTGCGGGCTTTGGCTCAATTGCGCGAAAACACCGTTTTCAGCTTGATCACGCCGTTGATGCCCTTGATCACTGCGTCTGGCACGTTCAGGGTCTTGCTCAGCATGTCGCCAATCATCTTCTTGTACTTGTCACCGTACGGGGGAAACATCAGATCCGGATCCATCAGTACCGGGCCCTCTTCCACTACGGCTCGCGCATTGGAGGTTTCAAGAAAGCTGTAATGCCCGCCGACCCGACCGATTCCGCTGTCATTCACGCCGCCAAACGGCAGATTCGGATTGGTCCCGGACTGGATCACATTGTGATTGATGACCGTGCTGCCCGAGGTCGTGTGGTGCAGGAAATAATCAATCACTGCGCGGTCCTTGGCAAAGATATACGACGCCAACGGCTTGGGCTTGGCCTCGATGTAGCGTACCGCCTGCGCCCGATCGGTGTAGGGGATCACCACCAGAACCGGACCAAAGACCTCTTCCTGGTCGATCTGCATGGCTTCGCTTACGTCGGTCAGGATCGTCGGGGCGATATACCGGTCCGCCTGGTCCGACTCACCGCCGAACACCAACCTCGCCCCCTTGGCCTTGGCGTCCTCAATCAGCCCCACGATCCGTTGATGATGACGCTGGTTGATGATGCGGGGATATTCTTCGGATTGAGCAAACCCGCGGCCATCCGCGTTGTACATCGCGGTGATGGCCGTTTGCAGCTCCACCATGAACTCCTCGGCTACCTCGGCATGGGCCAGCACATACTCCGGCGCGATACAGATCTGTCCGCCATTGGACAGGCGCCCCCAGGCAATCTTGCGGGCCGCATCCTTAAGATCCGCACTCTTGTCCAGAATAACCGGATTCTTCCCGCCCATTTCCAGCGTGACGGAAGCGAAATGATCCGCGGCCGCCTTCATCACCAGGCGTCCGACCGCATGGCCACCGATGTAGAAAATATGATTGACCCGCTCGGACAGCAGTGCCTGGGCCTCGGCAGCCGCCCCTTCCACAACCGCAACGGTGTCTTCGACCGCCGCGGCGGCAACGATCTCGGCCACCAGCCTGGACGACTGCGGTGCCAGCTCAGACGGCTTGATCACCACGGCATTCCCGGCCGCGATCGCACCGAACGCCGGAACCAGGGCAATCGCATACGGCGCATTCCAGGTGCCCAGAATCAGCACGATGCCCTTGGGCTCATATTGCAGATAGCTTTTCTTGCCCAGGGTCATCAGTGAGCCCTTGATCGGGCTCGGCTTCATCCAGGCCTTGAGATGCTTGATGATGAATTCGGCCTCGGTCTTGACCATCATCAACTGCGCGTCGATATCCGTATCGCACAGGCCCAACTCGTCGCGAACTGCCGCGCGAATCTGCTCCTTGCGCTCCATGGTGGCTTTGAGCAGACGTTCGATCTTGGCCACCCGGGAAGCCGCATCGGATGCGCGCAAGGCAGGGCCATTGTTTTTCAGCTGCTGGATCAGCTGTGGAATATCGGTACTCATGCGGATTTCGCCTTGGGAATCTTGTAACTCTTGCGGATGATCGTTTCGAAAGCCCCGCTCGGCAGCCATTGGGCCAATGGACCCAAAGGTTTGGCGTCCTTGCCCACGAGATAAAAGGGCTTGAGCTTCTTTTTGGCGAGCAGAGCCAGCACCTGGTCGGTCACGTAATCCGCGGTGTTGCCGAACTTTTCGATCATCTTCGGCAACTCATCACACAGGCCCGCGCGTAGCGGCGCATAGGCCTGCTGCACCGCTTCCGACTGCGCAGCCCAGACCTTGGAGGTCACTTCGTCGGCATTGGCGGTCATCGCCGTCTTGACCGCACCCGGCCAGATCGAGGTGACCTGGATGCCGAATGGGGCCAGTTCCAGACGCAAGGTCATGGTCAGTCCATGCACCGCATGCTTGCTCATGTTATACGCACCCGCACCAGGCGGATTGGCCACCACCGCACCGGAACCAAAATTGAAAATTTTCGCCGGCGCTCCGGTCTTGCGCAGCAAAGGCAAGAAACATTGACAGCTTGCCGCCTGGCCAAAGGTGTTGATCGCAAACAAGGTCTGCAGCTTCTCCAGTTCCAGGCCTTCAATTGTGCCGGTGGCAACATTGGCCACGCCGGCCACATTCATCAGCAGGTCAAGCCCCTCGTCGCCCAGCGCCTCGGCCACCTGCAGAGCACTGCTCCGGACCGAGTCATAGCTGGCCACGTCCTGTTCGATCACGCTGATACCGGGCTGATCCCGCAGATCCGTTGCGGCGCCAGGCAGCACCCCGGCAAAGACCCGCCAGCCCTGAGCCGCCAGCTTTTTGGCAAGCATATTGCCCTGACCGACTGCGGCCCCGGTGATAAACGCGTTAGGCATGAAACTACTCCAAACCGTCCGGCCGAGCCGGACTTCGGTGGAAAAAAAACGGCGCATGAAGTTCATCATGCGCCGTCATGATTTTGCTCAGACTAGTGGCCGCCGCGAGCCGCCGCCTCCGGACTGAACATGGCTGGGCGCAAGGGTGTATTCAGGCGCCACCAGTGGTCACTCTCATTGGTCAGATAGGTGGCTTCGTAATTCCCCGAGGTCAGATCGTGATAGATCGAAGCGCCGCGGTGAAAAGTGCCGGACTCCTGGGAATAGAAGAAGGCCGCCATATTGGCCCGCCAGAGTTCGCCACGGCCGTCATAATTGTCAGCCCAGATGGTCAGCCAGGTGTCTTCGTCAGCGTAGAGCCGGCGCTTCTTGTAGATATGTCGCACGCCGTCTTTCAGGTTGCCTTCGATCACCCAGACCCGATGCAGTTCATAGCGCATATGATCGGGGTTCACCGTGCTGGGCTTGATGATGTCGTCGTACTTCAACTCCGGGCTATTGAACTCGAAGTTGTGATACGGCACATAGAATTCTTTCTTGCCGATCAAGGTCCAGTTGTATCGCTCCGGTGAACCGTTGAACAGATAATCATCGTCGACGGTGCGCAGACCGGAAGGCGGCACCGGATAATCGAAACCAACCTCAGGTGCCTTGCGCACGCGGCGAATCCCGGGCAGGTACTGCCAGGATTGCGTGGCGTCCGATTTGTAATTGTTCGGCTGGTAGCCAACCGCGACAAAACCCTTTTCCCGATCGGGCAGCAGGAAGCCCTGATAGAAGAACGCGCTGATATGATCGGTATAGGAGCCGCGTTCATTCGGTTTGGGGTTATTGCCCGGATTCATGGTCATGAAACGCGCCCGTCCCCAGGCGATGGTGCCGTTCGCATAGACATCAGCGATATCCATCACGGTTTTTTCGGTCCAGGCGCGGTGCGGGACGATCGCGTTATAGACCGCTTCCAGGCCATTTTTCGGAAACGGAAAGGGGTGGGCTCCGGAAATGCCGGTGATGCCCAGGCCATCGTCGATGATTTCCGAATTGGCGGCGTTTTTCTTTACCACGTCGCAGACCCAGTCCACGAAACGGAAATCCCGATGGCTGGGGTAGATGTGCATCTTGTAGGCATCCGGGTATTTCTGCATCAGGGCTTTCTGCCCCGGCGTCATTCGCTCCGCATACTCGGACATGTTTTGCGCGCTGATCGTGAACAGCGGCTTTTCGTCCTTATAAGGTCCGGGCTCCCAGCCATGTGGTTTGGTCTGCCCTGGCCAGGTCTTGAACCACTTGCCGGTCCATTCCGCAACCCCGCTTTCGGTGCCCGCGCGTTCCGCCCCCATACAGGTCAACTCATCCCCCCCGAGTTTGGCGATTTCTTCCGCGGTCGCCTTAGCTGCAGCCTGGGCGGAAATCGCCATGGCCAGCGCGATGCCACCCAGCTTCACCAACGACTTTACTCTCATTAAATCTCTCCTCAGCACGCTCATTATTATCGACCAACGCCTAACGATAGTCGTCCAGGAAGGAGATTGCGACCTCCAGTTCCTTTTCCGCCTTTTCGTCCATGTCTGCGGCGATGAATTTCTCCAGCACCCCGGCCCCCATTGGGAGTTTGGCCTTGATGTCCCAGTCGTAAACTATTTCGCAACTTTCTTCGTTACTTTCGAATCGTGCGGTGCATTCCAGGGCCAATGGCACGCCCTGCGTCGTCACTTCGACCCAACCGGTTTGATTCACCAGATCCCAGTTTTCATTGTTCACCACGACCGTGGTTTTCGGCAGTATCCTGGCCGCGATGCCGGAGACCTGCATGGGAATGAACCGTCTGGCCTTCAGACGGGTACTGGCCGGCGACTGCGCAAAGTCCAGAATCTCGAACTCGATTCCCAGCGCGGTCAGTTTGTTTCGCTGATAGCCCAGATCGCTGAACATCTTCAACACCACGCCCGCTGGGGCGGGATAACTCGCCCGCTGTTGATGCTTCATTCCCCCACCCTCAGAACTCGCTCACGCTTTAGCTTAACTAGTCTTCGTACAGTTCAAAAGAATCTTTGGGTGAACCGCACTCCGGACACTCCCAATCCTCCGGCAGATCCTCAAACCGCGTGCCGGGTGCAATATCATCGTCGGGCAATCCCAGCGCTTCGTCATAAACAAAACCGCAAATGACGCAGACCCATTTCTTCATTGCTTTACTCTGTACGAACAATTCTCAAAGCGCGTCGCAATCCCAGGCGCCGAGCCAGCTAAGCGGCACGGTCAAACCTCGACCTGCCAGCCGTAAACGTTCAATGTCACAAATTCAGGCCGCTGACGAATCGTCCACTTGGGTGAGCCTCAAGGGCCACTGGACTCCTGCCAAATGGGTTTTCCCGAGCTCAGGCTCAAGCGACAGCCGACCTCGGCCAGATTCCGCCGGGCCAGTTCCCAGCTGCGGTCGAGCAAGACCAGATCAGCCTTCTGGCCACACTGCAGTCGCCTGCGGGGACGACCGGGCTGCAGCAGATCGCCGGTATACAGGAACAAGGCGTCCTCCGGCGTCAGCGCTTCGGCCTTGCCCAGGCAAGCGCCGTCGCGTGTGAGGCGTGACACTGCCGCCGCCATGCCCAGCCAGGGATTGAGCGAACCATAGGGGGCGTCGGAACTTCCGGCCAGCCCCACCCCGGCATCACGCAAGCCGCGCAGCCGATACAACCACGGGCGATCGTCCGCGCAGACATCACGCCGATAGCGATCACCCCGTTCGGCTATGAAAACCGGCTGGGTGACGACGCTCAAGCCCAGCTCAAGCAAACTGCCCAGCAGCTCGTCCGGGCACACCCCGGCATGCTCGATTCGATCTCCCGCCTGGCTGCCACAGTCACGCAGCAGGGCCAGCGCATACACCAGTTCGGTCCGGCTCACACAATGAAACGCGACGGGGCGGCCGTGCGCGTGGCTGCGCCGGATCGCATCCGCGCAGCAGCCGAAATCCGGCAACGCGGATTCCAGCAGGTGGAATTTATGCGCCCCGATGCGCAAGCCATCGGGCCAAGCCGGCTCTTTCTGTTGAGAAAAGGCCTGGTCCAGGCTGGCATTGCCCATCATCAGAACCTGCTGAAGCAAAGCACCGCTGCGCACTTGCGCGCGCAGCCCGGACAGCGCCGCGGCATCATTGGCAGGGCTGGTATCGGTTAGACCAACCACGCCAAAGCTGGCCAGCCGACGCGACACCTCGGCCAGGTCCGGCGGCGTGGCCGACAGCCTGGATCGCAGCCAGGCATCGGCCTCGTAGAGACGCCCGGTGGGCTGTCCCTTGAGTCGCTCCCAGGGCCCCTCGCCCAGCAGGGCCATCGCCCGCGAATTCAGGCACCACAGCCGTCCTCCGGCGTGCTGGATCCGCACCGGAACATCCCCACGCCACTCGTCCAGCAAGGCGCAATCCAGTTCTCCGGCGATGCTGGGATGATAATCGACGCCCCGGATCCAGCCCGTGGCGTCCGGCGTGCGTTGCCTCAGCGCGGACTGAAGCTCAGCTCGCGTGTTGACCTGCGGCGGGCCGCAGCGCAGCGATCGGGCTGCGGCCGCACTGGCGAACAGGTGCAGGTGATGGTCCCGCAACCCCGGGATCAGGGCGTGACCGTGTGCCTCGATCCGACTGGCCCCCGGCGCCGTCAGATCTGGCTCCAGAGCCTTGATGTGGCCATCTGCGATCAGTACATCCGTGGACGTTCCGTCCAGCAAGGTCGCGTTCCGGATCAGCAATGGGGAGGCGCTCGAATGGGCCTGATCAGCGGCGGTCTGTTTCACCCCGGGGAGTGTAAGGGATGACCGTCCGCAACGCCGCTGTTCGATGCCATAATCGAAGTTTTTTGCAAAGAGAATGCGGCATGTCTTCCAGCTCCATCGCAGAGATTCGCCGGCTCGATCAGGGCCTGTGTGAAATTCACGTCCAGCAGCGCTACGCCGCACCGCGCGACAAGGTCTTCGCATTCTTCGCAGTGCACGAAAATCTGATGCTGGTGTTCAATAATCAGATTCGACGCATTCAGGACGCGCCTGCCGGCGACAATCCCAATGGTCTGGGTTCGGTTCGCAGTATCACGATGGGACCGGGCTTGAGCTTCGAAGAACGCATCGAAACCTTCGTCGACAATGAACTGATCGAATACCGCGTCACAAAAGGATCGCCGGTCAAGAACCATTTGGGACAAATGCGCTTTGCGGATGATCCCCAGGGTACGGTTTTCGACTACCGCATCCGCCTCCAGGGACGCATTCCGGGCACCACCTGCCTGATCGCGTTCATCATGCGCCGCGCGCTGAGCCAGGGCCTGTCCCGGGTTCAGGCCCAGATCGAAGCCGCTTAACATGCCGCCATCGGACACCCAGGCAGCGGCGGCTCATCGCTGGTCTGAACGCTGGGGCCTGGCAGGGCTGATTCTCGATCTCCTGATGATCGCTCTGGTCATCATCAACCTGAGCTGGATTGTTTTCGATGCCGCCTGGTCGACCGCCGAGCTGCGCTACCTGATGGGCTGGGTACTGCCCCAGGACTGGCTACAGAACTACGCGGTCGTGCATGAACACTTCTATCGTATCGATCTGATTTTCGTCGGCATATTTCTAACCGAATTCAGTTTGCGCTGGTTCGAGGCCGTGTGGAAGCGCTACTACAGCTTCTGGTTCGCCTACCCCATTTTGCATTGGTACGACATCCTGGGCTGCATTCCGGTCGCCGGACTGCGCTGGCTGCGCATTCTCCGGGTCTTCGCCGTTTTGCTGCGGCTGCAGCGTCTGGGGCTGATCGATTACACGCAGTGGACCCTGTATCGTCTGGGGCAGCGCCTGTACGGCATCCTGATGGAGGAAATCTCCGATCGCGTCGTCATCCGGGTGCTGAGCGGCGTGCAGGCCGAAATCAGCGCCTCGCACAAGATGGAACAGCAGATTCTGGCGCAGGTCATCGCGCCCCGACAGCAGGTGATCGCCGACGCCTTGCGCAGTCGGTTGATTCACGTCGGCCAGCGCACCTACGCCGCAGCCCGTGAGGACTTGCACCAGTTCATCACCGACACGGTCAGCAAGGCCGTCCACGAGAATCGCGAGATCAAGCGCATCGACAAGATTCCGGTGGTCGGCGGAAGGGCCGGCAAACTGCTGGATCATGCCATCACCGACATCGTCTGCCGGGTCATCGATGAGTTATCCGGCCGACTGTCCAGCGCCGAGTTCGAGGTTCTGTTCAACGAAATTTGCGGCGCGATTCTGGCCGCAATGGTTTCGGCAGCCGAGCAATCCGATGGCGCAGACCAGCTGACCCAGGCCGTCAATGACATGCTGGAACTGATCAAGACGCAGGTGGCGCAGCGCCGTTGGCTGGACGATTTCGAGGCGCAGCCGGCGGCTTCGCCCTGAGCCACCTTCTACTGCAGGCAATGCGCCACCACGTTGCGCATCGGCACGGAGATCAGGTGTCCGCCGCCGCCGCTGTAACTGGCCCAGGCTACCAGCGCCGCATGCAAGCCGGTGAGAGGATCGGCGATGGCATCGCCACAGATCACCCGTTCACCGCTGCGTTGATGAATCAGCGCAGACAAGCCCGCCGCCACCGCGGCGTCATCGCCAAACGCCACCCAGTCCGCTTCCGGATCGCTGCGACCATAGCCGGTGATGCTCACCCAGCTCAGGCCGGGATGCTGCTGCACCAGACTCTGGGCGTCGATGCCCAGCTGGCGCAAGGCGCGTGGCCGAAACGCTTCGACCACGATATCCGCGCGGGCGACTTCGGCCAGAAAACGCGCGCGATCTGAGTCCTGAGCCAGGTCCAGAGACAGCTCGTCCTTGCCCGCGTTCAAGGCGTGGAAAAACCCCGGGGGCCCGTTTCGCGCGCCATCGGGCCGCCCGGGATGTTCGATCTTGCACACCTGGGCACCGGCCTGGCGAAGCAACTGGGTGCATAGCGGCCCGGCCCACAAGGCGGTCAGATCCAGCACCCGAGGCGCGCTCGGCGATGCCCCGCCACGCGGCGTGCCGCCAGCCTCTAGCTGATACCAGGCAGGAGCAGGCTGCTGCGGCAATTGATCCAGGGCCACCGGCAAGCCCAACCAGCGGGCACGTTCCAGCAGACTTGCGCAGGAGCGGGCGCGCATTGCCGCCGCCACGGCTGACCAATCGCTGACCCCCTCTGCCTCCAGCCAGGCCGGCAACATGGCCCAATCGTCTTCACGGGCTAGATTCACTGCCAGCCAGCCATCGGCGCAGGCCAGCAAGCGACAGCTGCCCCCCGGGGCCACCGCCCCCTGTCGACGCAGCGGGTGGGTCAGGCGGCGAATGCCGAGCAGTCGGCGCCCCAGCCAGGCAATGCGCCGCTCGGCGGGCAGCAGGGCATTGAGCGCCTGCATCACCCCATCGGCATGGCTGGCCAGCGGCAAGTCGCAGCGCAGCGGCGGTCCGTTTGCCGGTCCGCACAGGCCGGCCAAACCGCTATCCTGCCAGGCCTGTTCGGGACTCAGATCCAGCCGCACCGATCTTCCGGCTGTGGTCATTTCCAGCTCCGCGCCCAGGCTGCGCAGACATCGACCAGCATAGCGACTGGCCGCTCCTGCATCGGTCCAGGCGAACTGACGACCCGCAAGCGGCGCCGCCGGAGTTGCGGCGCGCATTTCGCTCAGCGCCCGCCTGCCTCACCCTGGGCGTAGGGCTTGAGCGGCGGCTCTGCATAACTGGAGTGGAACTGGGGCGGCACCGAGGCGAAAAAACCACCGCCTGCACTGAACAGGCCCGGTACGGCGGTGCCGGGTTCCAGCATGCTCAGCGCGAAGCACGAACTTGATTCCATGACCCGCCGGGCATCGGCGGGTCCCGGATGAACCAGCGCATCCAGGGTCAGTTCGGCGGTCAGGGCATCGGTCAAGCCGATGCTGACATGCTCGGCCGGGTAGCCCGGACAAAGGTCTTGCAGCAGGATATTGCTGACCTTGGGATTGTCCTGACCATGATCCAGGGCGGACGTCGATTCCGGCTGCTGCGGCTGTACCAGTTCGTCATACAGGGTGTAGATCGAGGTGTAATCGATCTGCCCCGGCGTTTCGTCACCAGCGTTCAAGGCGCGGACGAAATTCGAATCCGGACTGAACTGAAAGAACGCGGCCGGCATTGGCAGCGGCGTTGTGCCCGCGCCGGCCCCCAGATAAGTGCCATGATTGACCGCCGCATGCATCACGAAATCATCCAGCATTGAACGAATGCCCGGCCACCACTTGATTGCCCAGCGCGGCATGGATCCGCCCTGGCTGTGTCCGATCATGTCGAGCTTACGGCCGGTCTGGCGGTACACGCTACGTACCGCATGCACCACATACTCGGCAGCCATTTGCTGATCCCCGAAGCCACGATCGGGATAGGTGACCGTGCACACATCAAAACCCCGGGCCTCCAGCCAGGGGCGGTAATTCCAGCTGTACTGCTCCTCGCCATAGGTCCCGGTGCCATGCACCAGCAACACGGCCTGGCGCTCCGGATGGGTGAATTCGGAGCAGTTCAGCGCAGCATCCAGCAATTCAGTCGGCGTCTCCAGGGGCGGATCCCCGGCTTTATCCGCGACCTCCGCGACTTCGGCAGGGGACACAGCGCCCTGCCCGCACGCGCTCAAGCACAAGACGCCTGCCAATCCCAGAATCACCGCTACTCGTCTGTCCATGTCCCAGCTCAACTCAGGTTTATTTCGCAACTGCCAAGATAAGGCGACTAAAATGGCCCGACCACCCCCAAACCAGTGAGAACCGTGAGCGACACCCAGGACAAAGCCCGAGCCAGTCTGAAGAAGCTTCAGACCAAGCCCCTGCAACGCAATATCACCTTGACGACCATGGGCGTGGGGGCCGGAGTTCGAGCGGCGGGCCATGGGCTCGGCAACCTGTTTCGCAAGAGCGAAAAACGCGCCGTGGCCAACAAGGCCTTTGTGATTCGCGAAACTCAGAATTTTGTCGACAAGCTGGGACAGCTCAAAGGCAGCGTGATGAAAGCCGGGCAGATGTTTTCGCTGTACGGGCAGTACTTCATGCCACCGGAAGCTGTCGCCATCCTGCAAAGCCTGCAGGATGACACCGTGCATGTGGACTGGGCGGTAGTCGAGCCGGTGATCGAAAATGCCTTGGGTCCGTCTCGACTGGCCGAACTCGAGATCGAAAAGGAACCGATTGCCGCGGCCTCACTGAGCCAGGCGCATGTGGCGTATCGCAAGACCGACCGGCGCAAACTGTGCCTGAAAGTGCAGTACCCCGGCGTGGACGCCGCGATCGATTCGGATATCAACACCATCGCGCGCCTGCTGGTGCTGGGCCAGTTGATCCCCGAGCACCTGTCGCCCCAGCCGATCATGGCCGAGATTCGCGAGATGCTGCATCGTGAGGTGGATTACATCCACGAAGCCCGAATGACCCGACATTTTCGCGCTGGCCTGGCGCAGGATTCGCGCTTTATCGTACCCCAGATCGAAGACGCCTTCTGCACCGCGCAACTGCTTTTAATGAGTTTTGAAGAAGGCGTTTCCCTGCGCAGTGAAGCGGTCCTGGCCCTGCCACAGGAGCGCCGCAACGCCCTGGGACAAGCATTTTTCGATCTGTTCTGTACCGAATTCTTCGACTGGAAACTGGTGCAAACCGACCCCCATTACGGCAACTACCGTATTCGCATCGATGCGCAGGGCGAGCGAATCGTGCTGCTGGATTTCGGCGCCACCCGTGAATTTCCCAGCGCATTCGTTAAATCCTACGCCCGCATCCTGCTCGGCGGCATCCAGCGCCAGCCTCAGGCGGTCATCGATGGCGCCTGCGGCATCGGCCTGATGGAAGCCGATTTTCCACCGGCGGTACACGCGGATTTCTACCAGATGATCTGCCAGATCATGGAGCCGTTCTGCGCGGATCAGATCGATGTGCGCACGGACATGTTTACCGCCGATGGCGCCTATCGCTGGGCCAAGGGCGATGTTTTCGTCGAGGCCGGAAAACTGCTGTCGCGGGCGGCGACGACGGTGCATTTCAAGATGCCGCCACGGGAGATCATCTTTCTGCATCGTCGTTTGGCCGGAGTCTACATGCTGCTGGGCCATCTGGACTGCGTGTTTGATCCGCGTGAACGCCTGCACGCCTCGCTCAACGCGCTGCTCGCTGAGGACTGAAGCAGGAATCCTTCGGCTGTGCAGCCGACGCCTGGCCGCGCCCTGATCGATCAGTTCGCCATGCGCGGCTGAAACAGACTCAGATAATCCAGCGGCAGGCTCTGTTCGGTGATGACTCCTTTTTCGGTGACCAGGATATCGGTCGTCTTGAACATCGGCGGCCGACCCAGGCGAACCGAAGACGGCTCGACAAAGCTCATCGCATTGGTTTGCGCAAGCGGTCGACCGTCTCGACTCCAAAGCGCAATGCGCCCCTGATCAAAATGGGTCACGAGAATACCGTCAGCGCTCAAGCCCAGATCATCGTGCACCGCCTCTTCAAAAAACACCGGTGTAACCTCGCCTGCCGTGCCGTCAGGTTGATAGGCCACCGAAAACACGCTGCCGCCATCCGTGCCATAAAAGCTCAAACCGTCACGGACCAGGCCATTGGGAAAGCGCAGTACATTGTCCAGTCCCAGATGCAGCTGTCCGGTGGCACTGCCCTGAACCCAGACCTCCTGATCAAGCACCTGGTACGGATCGCCAGGAGCAAAGCGCAGTCGCACGATTTTCGGATCGGGCGGCACGCAGGCTCCATCCGCAAGCAAAGGCTCATCGACCACATACAGGCGTCCCTCCGGCCCCGCCACCATGCCGTTGGGTATGCACATATCCACGAAAGCGTAAATCGGCGTCAGGCTCGGGCTCTCGGTCAGTTCCCCGGCAAACAGGGCCTGGCAACCCACCGCATACAATATATTGTCGATGACCGCCATCCCGGTGAAACTGCATTCACGATCGGCCAGCGCAGTCGCGCTGAACGCCCCGGCTGCCGACCGGTTCACTTCATAGACATTCAGACCACCGCTGACGAACAGGCGACCGCTGGGAGAAAAATGGATGTTTTCAGCGTCGGGTATAGCCAGCAGCCGGGCCACTTCGCCACAAGTTGAGTCCACACACAAATCCGCCGATTGGGGCAATTGCTCGCCCGTCCCCTCGTCGATCAGGCCCTGCGTCCCGGTGAAGCAACCCGACAGCACCAGCGCAAGACCGATGAAACCGGGGTAACACATCGTTCTGATTACCTGCATGACCAAGCGACTCCGGTTCTGATGTACCGGCACCCACCGGCGACTTCAATCCTAAACCCAGTATCGATAAAAAAGGGCGCTCGATGCGCCCTTTTTGTTTGTCTTACTCCAGCTGTTCCGGCGGAATCCGCATCAGAAAACGCGCCAGAGCTGGCAATACCAGTATCGCGCCAAACATATTCGCGGTGAACATGAACATCAGCATGATCCCCATATCGATCTGGAACTGCAGCTCCGACATCAGCCAGGTCGCCACCGACAGGCCCAGGGAAACCCCGATAAAAATCACCGCCTTTCCGGTCCGATGCAGGGTGAACTTGAAGGCATCCTCCAGCTTCATGCCCTGCTTCACCGCACCGGCCAGCTCGGAATACACATAGATACCGTAATCCACACCGATCCCGACCGCCAGCGCCACCACCGGCAAGGTAGCCACTTTCAAGCCAATATCCAGCATGGCCATTACCGCATAGGCCATGGTCGAAACCAGGGACAGTGGCAACACCACGCACAGCACACCGGAAACGGAGCGGAACGACAACCACATGAAGATCAGGATGACCACATAAACCCACAGGACGACCATCAGTTCCTGCTCCTCCACCACCTCGTTGGTGGCGGCCATCACCCCGACATTGCCACTGGCCAGGGCAAAGTTCACCGGACAATTCTGTTCCATGCCGGCATAGTCGGCCTCCAGTTGCGCTATCGCGGCTTTGGCCGCATCCCTATCCGCGTCAGGCGCACCGGCCTGTGCCAGTTCCAGGGAAGTCCGTTCGGCCTGACGCAAGGCGGAGAATTTAGCCCGCTTGGCGGCGCAGTACTCCGGCGATGCATCCTCGCTCATGGAGTAAAAAGCAGCCTCGTTCTCCTGATTGAAGGCTTTGATCTCGCTCACCAGATGCGCGATCGTTTCCGCTTTGTGGTCGGTGGTGAATATGAACACCGCCATGGCGTCGCAATCATCATTCAGGATGCCGGTCGTGGTCGGCACCAGGGCCGTGGCCTGAGCCAGGGCGAAGCGGTTGCGCGGCAATATCAGCGCATTCAATCGCCCCTCCGACAGTCCTTGATAGACCAGCTTGGCATAGGTCAACAGTGACATCGTCGAATGAACGCCGGGCTGATTTTCCATCCGCCAGGCGAAGCGATCGATCTGCTCCATCAATTCAAAATCGACACAGCCGTTGGGGCGCGTTTCCGCGATCACCTTAAGCTGATCAACGCCGATTTCGAAGTTGCCGATGATCTCCCGAAAATCCTGATTGAAACGCGATTCCGGCCGTAGCTCCGGCACCCCTTCGATCGCGTCGCCAATCTTCAGCGATGGGTATTTCCAAAGCGACAGCCCCAGCAACACACCGCAGACTGCCAGCGTGATCAAGGCCGGCCCACGATGGGTGATCTTGGCCAGCACCTGCCACAGACCATCACCCAGCGCCTCACGCCGCAGCTGCTTCTGCTTGAAGGACTCCAGGTCCTTGATTTCGATGAAAGTCAGCCAGATCGGCATCAACATCTTGTTGGTAATGATGATCGCCGCCACCCCGAATGCGGCATTCAGCGACATCTCCCGAATGATCTGGATATTGATCATGTAGATCGTGGCGAAACCCGCCACGTCGGTGATCAGGGCCGTGGTGCCGGGAATCGCCAGTCGCCGGAACGTTTCCAAAGACGCATCAAACTTGTTGGCCCCATGATCGATCTCGGCAACCCAGGCATTCACATACTGAACGCCGTGGGACACCGATACCGAAAGCACCAGGAAAGGCACCAGAATCGCAAACGGATCCAGGCCGAAACCCACGGTGGTGAGCATGCCGAATTCCCAGATCACCGCCACCACCGAGCACACCAGGGGCAACATGGCCAGCTTGAAGGAACCGCAGTACAACCACAGCAGCAGACCGGTCATGACCAGGGCGAGAACAAAAAAGCCCACGACCTCCAGCGCCGCGTTGGTCATGTCATGGACGATCTTGGCAAAGCCAATGATGTGTACCTTGACCCCATCGCGTTCGTATTTGGCCCGCAGGCTTTCCAGATACTCGCCGACCGCTCGATAGTCGAGCTTCTCGCCGGTTTCCGGATCGAACTCAAGCAGTTCGGACATTACCAGGGCGCCGCGCTGATCTTCGGTCACCAGCCGACCAATGACCTGGGCCTTGCCCACATTGGATTTGACCTTGGCCAGCATGTCCGGGGTCGGTGCGTAATCAGCCGGAATGACATTGGAGCCGGCCAGCCCGCCTTCGATATTTTCGACGTAGGTCACGTTCGGCGTGAACAGCGACATCACCCGGGCGCGATCCACGCCGGGCATGAAAAAGATATCGTTGGTCGCTTCTTCGAGCTTCTCCATGAAGCCCGGATTGTAGATCTCCCCCTCTTCCTTAATCTGCGCGAACAGCACCGAGTTCGCCCCACCGAAATCGCGGTAATACTTCTGGAAGGTCTGCATATACGGGTGATCTAGCGGGATGGACTTGAGCCATCCGGCATCCGGCTGGATGCGTGCAGCCTGCACCGCCAGAATGGCGGTGATCCCGATCAGAATGCTCAAGGTGATCATCCGATACTGGAAGATCGGCGGTTCGACGACCCGCAAGATACGGTCTGTCCAACTGGTTCCCGGCTTGGTTTGCGCAGTCACAACTCTCTCCCGCTCTTGTTTTTATCGATGCTCGAAGGCAATGGCCTGAACACCGGTCAACCCCACGGTGATCAATCCCTGATCCAGTAACAGAGCACTCCCCAGAGTGTGCTCCAGGCTGGTACTGACGGTGCTCATGCGGCCCTGGGCAGTGCGCACCACCGCGCCATTCACTCCGACCAGCAGCACCTCCCTGGCCCCCAACGGGGTGCCACCAAACAGGCTTTCCTTCAGCGTGTTGGGGTAGTAGTGCCAGCCCGTCTTAGCCAACTGGGCATTATCGGTAATCGTTTCCAGCGAGAACTCGTCCCATTCCATGGAATCCTGAACCGGCAGTGCCATGATCGCTTCGGCCGAGTAGACATTGCCCCGCAAACCGAACACGAACACCCCGGAATCACCATAGGGCAACATACCGAAAAACGACCCCGCATACGGGGTCTGCACCTGCTCCCAGGTTTCCCCTGCATCCCCCGAGCGCGCCATCAAGCCTTTCTCGCCACCGATCACCAGGGTGCCGTCTGCCAATCGCAGAATGCTGTTCAGATGGAGCCCGTGCATGGTGAAATCGGGCTCCAGCAACTCCCAGCTCTGGCCTCCGTCCCGGGTGTGCTTGAACACGCCATTCGCGCCGGTGACAAACCCGCGCTGTTCGTTCAGAAACAGGATGTCGTAGAACGGCTTGCCCCACTGCGTATCCGAATGAATCGAGCGCCAGCTCTTCCCGCCATCCGTGGTTTTCAGGATGGTCGCATCATGTCCGACCACCCAACCGGTGCGCTCATCCAGAAACCGGACCCGGTTGAGCATCGCCTGCACCGGTGTGGCCACCTGCGTCCACGTCTTGGCATCGCGCGAACGCAGCACGTGGCCGCGATCACCAACAGCCAAGAGAGTGTCACCAACCTGGATCACATCGTTCAGAATCGACTGCGCCGCCTTGGGCATGATTTGCGCCGGCTTGGGCAGCAGCGAGGAATCGGCCATCCCCTGGCCCGCAAAAAGAAGGCCGGCAGCAAACGCTGTCGGCCAGATCTTGATCAAATTCATAATCGCCCCTAAGCGGCTTATTTTTTGCGTGCCAGGCGCTTCAGATTGGCAGGCTTGAAATACGCATCCTTGTATTCGATTTCAAAATCGCTGATCGAATCTTCATTGGTCAGAGCGGTGAGGAAATATCGCCCCGTCTTCAGATCATAAATGGCTTCCGGCGCCCCGGTGACCGTAGGAATGAACGGCAGCGTCAGCAGATAGGCTTCCTGCATCTTCCACAATTCGTCGCGATTGTCATAGCAATCCACGGAGGCGATCGACCAGGAGTCCTCGTCAAGATAGAAGGTACGCCGCGCGAACTGATGCCGAGTGCCTGCCTTGAGCACCGCATCCACCACCCAGACCCGATGCAGCTCGTAGCGCACGACTTCCTGGTCGATGTGGCCGGCCTTGATGATGTCCGCGTACTTCAGCAACGGACTGTTCAAGCGATAGTTATGATAGGGAATATAGATTTCCTTGCGCCCGACCAGCTTCCAGTTGTAACGATCCAGGGAACCATTGAAAACATCGACCTGGTCGTTGAACTGCTCGCCATCGGTGCCGATGTAGGGATTGTCATAGCCGACATCGGGGGCTCGATTGACCCGTCCCAGACCCGGATTGTAGATCCAGGCCAGACGGCCGCCGGAGCCTTCATCCGCGGTTTCATGCACCAGGGTCAGCTGCCCCGCCACACGAGCGGGCTCGATTACATTCGACAAGTAATAGGCCAGCAATTCGGTGCCGCCCGGCTCGCCAATATTGCCGTATTTGAACTTGACATCCTCTACCAGCTTGGAGATTTTGAAGCTGCCATCGGGCTTGACAATGGCCTGATTGTTATAGCGCTGAACCGCGTCACCCTTGTACTTGAGCTTGTGGTTCCACAGCACTTCAGCGCCATTGCCCGGAATCGGAAATGGAAAACCGAGTTTGGCACCGTTCACGTCATCGGTTCCGACCAGTTCAGCGCTGGTGGCATTGAGCTTGGTGGCGTCGTAAATTTCCTGGGGATAAAACGCGGTTCGCACCGACGGATACACCACCATCTTGTAATCCGCGTAGCGTTCAAACATGGCCTGATGGCCGGCGCTGAGCTTGTCGGCATGCTCCTTGTAGTTGGCCTTGGTGATTTCAAACAGGGGGTCCACCACCTGGCCAATCTTGGCCTCGCTTTTTCTCAGCTGCTCGTACACCAGGTCTTCGACCTTTTGCGGCGTGTTGACCCGCCAATCCTCCAGCTGGGCCCGGGTCAAGTTTTTCTGCTCTTCGGTAAACAGCACCCCGCCCTGCCAGACCGGAATACTGCCGTCCGCATTGCCCTTGGCGATCGCGCCAACCGGGGTCAGTTCGTTCCCGAGTTTGGCTGCCTCGCTTGCCGAAACCTTGGCTGCGGCTGGAAGGCTTGCGCAGGCGAGCAGTGCAGCGGACAAAATTCCCCAGATCTTCATCGTGATGCCTCTCCGAATAAACATAGTCACTCTGTTAGTCACTCCGTGCAATACACCCCATGGCCGATCCATCATGGTTCGATTTCCCCCAGGATTCGGACAAGTACCGCAGAGCTTGCGGAAACTATAGACCGGTGAAATTTTCGTCAATCTTGCACCGCAACATTTTGCCCGCAACGGGACGCAGCCTGACGGAATTGCGGGACCGACGCTATACACACGGACAAGAACCAACCATTATTAGACGAGCGACACTTGGGCAACGGACGAGAGGGCTGGCTGCTGGTCAGGCGTTGTCCTGCCGGCCCACCGGGGTGAACCGGCAAGAGCTTGACTTTACAATGCGCTAATTCCATCCAAATGGGGAAACGGATAATGGGATTCAATCGACTGCCATGGCTGCTGCTGGGCGTACTGGGGTGCGGGTCGGTCCAGGCCTTGGAATTTGATTTTCACGATATTGCCATCACCTGGAACAATCGAATCAGCCTGGGCGCGGCGTGGCGCCTGGAAGAACGCGACCCGGCGCTGATCGGCAAGCTCAATCTTGATCCGCACCTTTGCGATGAGGATGATTGTCTGTCCCTGTCGGGCGACCCCGGCCCGAATCAACGCCTGGTGGATGCGCCCGGCGCTTTTTTCGCCCATACCCAGGACGACGGGAATCTGAACTATGACCGGGGCGACATGACTGCCGGCCTGGCCAAGATCACCTCTGACCTGTCCATGAGCTGGGGTGACTACAGCTTCAAGGCACGCGGCATCGCGTTCTATGATGTGGTCAATGTGGATTTCGACGAGCCGCATCCGTTCAACTTTGACTCCAGCAACCGGAACTGCTGCCAGCCCGCAGTCAGCCGCCGTGACGATAGCGTCGAGCGTCTGGTGGGCTATGATTTCGAGTTGCACGACCTGGTGCTTGGAGGTTCCTGGTATCTGGGCGAGCGCGTCGTCAGCGCCTCGATTGGCCAGCAGAAAATTCGCTGGGGTGAAGCCAACCTGATCGCGCTGAACTCGATCAATGAAATCAACCCTCCCGATGGCCGGCGGCTGCGCCAGCCCACCGCGCAGATCAACGAACTGTTTCAACCGGTGCCGATGGCGCTGGTCTCCGGCGATCTGTTTCCCGATCAGGGCATTACCGGTGAGGCCTTCTACCAGTTCGGCTGGAAACCGGTCATTGCCGACCCGGGCGGCAGCTTTCTTGGCGAAGTCGATCCCCTGTATCGCGACAGCGCCTACGCAATTCTCGCCCTGGGTCAGTTTCCCGAAGATCCGAACGGTCAGAATCGACTTCAGCATCCTGCCGCGGCTTTCCTGACGGACACCTCGGTGACCGCTGAGGTGCTGGATCAGGAATTCGGCTATCCGGACGACGGGGGCCAGGGTGGCGTCCGGGTCAACTGGTTTGCGGATTTTATCGGCACCGGCACCGAATTCGGTTTCTACGCGATGAACTACCATAGCCGACTGCCCTATCTTTCGGTGTTTGCCGCGGATCAGAGCTGCCTGCGCAATGGGGTCTCGAATACCGGCGATGCGTATTTCGATGCCACGGTGAATTGCGAGGGTTTCGTCGCCGCCGGTGGTGGCGAACCGTTGCCGATCGACACCTTGCAAGTCTTCATCGACTATCCCGAAGACATCCGCATGTTCGGTGTCAGTTTCAATACCAATATAGGCAAATGGTCGGTGGCCGGAGAATACTCGTTCCGGCCCAACCTGCCGGTCCAGATTTCCGCCCCGGATATTATCTTCGCCGGTCTGCAACCCGCCTTCCCCGCACAGGACATCGTGATTGGCAGCGACACACCAATTACTCAAGGCATTGATCTCACCGTGCCCGGCGCCCGCAACGCCGCCCCCGATTATGTGGAAACCATCTACCGTGGCAATACGGTCCAGGCCAATCAGTTGATTCGAGGCTATGAACGGCTGCAGGTGGGACAACTGGCCGTGACCGGCATTCGCATCTTCGGCAGCTCGCACCCGGTGTCCTCGCTGATCAAAGCAGAGCAGATCATCATGCTCATCGAGGGCGGCGTGACCCACGTCCTGGACCTGCCCTCGCTGGACCTGCTGCAGTTCGATGGCGGCAGTCCGAATCGCACGCACTACAGCGGTGGTGCCGATGGCACCGGTCAGCCTGGCGGCCAGCCCGACACGCGCACGTTCAATCCCACCCAGCAAACCGATGCCTTCGTGACGGAATTTTCCTGGGGTTATCGCGCCCTGGCGCAGCTGGAATACAACGATGTGTTCCTGAATCTGAACATGAAGCCGTTCGTCGTTTTTCAGCATGATGTGGAAGGCTACGCGCCTGCACCGATGCAGAATTTTCTCGAGGGCCGTCTGGAATGGTTGCTCGGCACCGAGATCTTCGCCGGTCAGCAATGGTCGGGCAAGATCCAGTACAACGGCTTCGCCGGGTCCCGGCATAATATTCGTCGCGACAAGGACCATATCGCCCTCGAATTGACCTATACCTTATGAGGCGGCCTGAACGCGTTGAGGAGAACACTGCACACGCAAAACCAGCCAAGCTGTAGTGCTTGATCCAGCAGTGGATCTTGATGTGTCACAACAATAAACAACCGGAGGGGAAGACATGGCGGACCTGATGCAGTGGCGGAAGAACCAGGCCACGGAGCTGATGAAGACGCTGCGCGGTTCGATCGACAAATTGCCGATGGGCGAGCGGATCAACGGCGCCATCGACATGGCGGAAAATGCCGTCATCGATCGACTGAAGGACCGCCTGGAGCTGGCCGTTTCTTCCCGTGGGGCGAACAGCCTGGCCGTCTCCGCCAGTCCGGCAGCGCAGGCGGGTTCGTTGATGAGCGATTTGATCAGGCAGGCCAATTCCCAGACCAGGGAAGATGCGCAGCAGCATCTCTATGCCCTGCTGCTGAAACAGCTGGTACCGGATGAAATCCGGATCATTTCGGCCCTGTCGGATGGCGGCACCCATGCCATGATTCATGTCGCCGGAGGCCCGCCGATCGGCCCGATCATCAAGCGCGTGCTGAACAATTATTCCTACATCGGTCGATCCGCATCGATTCGCCTGGAAGACATGACCCCCCAGTATCTGGAGCATCTGATCCGCCTTGGTCTGGCGGAAAGCGGCCCGGAAGACAAGTCGCTGGAAGTCAAATACGAAGTGATGTCGCATGACAAGACGGTGCGTGCCATCGGCAAGAAAATCGAAAAAGAATTTCGTTTTCCGCCGCGTATCCTGCGTCGCACGATCCGCGCCACCGAACTGGGTCGCCACTTATGGCATGACTGCCTGCCGGCAGGCATGAGCGTCCAGCCCGTCATCTAAGCCCTCCCAGCAATCAAGCTTTGCATGTGATCTCAACGCGCACACAGGAACCGGTCAAATCATGGAATTTCTGAACTCAGTTCTTGCCGATTTTCGCAGCCACATGTGGCTTTATCTATCGATGCCGCTGATCAGCGGCGTGGTTGGTTATGTCACCAACGTGGTGGCGGTACGGATGCTGTTCGACCCGCTGGAGTTCTGGGGCATTCCTCCGCTGCTGGGCTGGCAGGGCATCATTCCCCGCCGGGCCGGCAAGATGGCGTCCATATCCGTTGACGTGATCACCCAGAACCTGGTGTCGCCGCAGGAAATGTTTTCCCGCCTGGATGCCCATCGCATTGCCGACGAGATGGAGGAGCCGCTGAACAAGATTGTCGCGCCCCTGACCGAACGCATCATGCAGAAACACGCGCCGCTGATCTGGGCGTCCACGCCCGACGCGATCAAACAAATGGTCTACGACAAGATCAAAGCCGAAGCGCCGGATACGGTGAACGAGATGCTCGATCAGGTGCGCCAGAACATGGATCGCATGTTCGACATCTCCGAAATGGTGATCACCAGCCTGGTTCGCGACAAGCAGTTGCTGAATCGCATGTTCAAGGAAGCGGCAGATCCGGAATTCCGGTTCATCGAACGCTCCGGCTTCGTGTTCGGCTTCCTGTTCGGCATTGCGCAAATGAGTCTGTGGCTGTTCTACAAAGGGGCCTGGGTGCTGCCCGTGGCCGGCCTGTTGGTGGGTTATTTCACCAACTGGATCGCCTTGAAGATGATCTTTGAACCCCAGCAGCCCAAACGCATCATGGGCTACACCTTTCACGGTTTGTTCCATAAACGCCAGGATGAGGTCGCACGCGATTACGGCACCCTGGTCTCCCAGGAACTGATCACACCGGCGAATATTTTCGAAGCCCTGCTCAAAGGGCCTTATTCCGACAAACTGTTCGCCTTCATTCAGGAACGGGTCAGTTCCGTGCTGGATGAGACCACCAGTCTGGCCAAGCCCTTCATGGCGCTGACCATGGGCAGCCGGACCTACAATGAAATCAAGTCGGACATCGTCGCCAATGTCGTGGAAGAATTACCCGAAACCATGCGCAATATCGTCGATTACGCCGAAGATGCGATGGACCTCAAGCACACGATCATCGAACGCCTGGCGGCCCTACCGGCAGACCAGTTCGAGGGCATGCTGCGCCCCGCCTTCGAAGAGGACGAGTGGCTGCTGATTGCGGTTGGCGCGGCCCTGGGCCTGGCGGTCGGCTTCTTCCAGCTGTTCGTGATGTTCGCCGACCAGCTGGCCGCGGTCTAGGAGTCTGGGCGACCCTGCTGCTCAGGCGGTCTGGGCAAAAGCCACTTCGGCACGCTGCCGAATCGCGTCGGTCATGCCGGAAAAGCCGCGCTGCAAAGGGCCCTTCATCAGCCCGCGTACCAGCGGCATCATCCAGCCCTGCAGCTGAAAATGCGATTTGTAACGGCAACGTTGCGCATCAAGCTCGATGATCTCGTGACTGCGGCGGCTGGATAAAGCGCCCCAGGGAAACGGTTTCATCTGATACGAAAAGCCTTTGCCCTCATTGACCTCAAGAATGATTTCAACCTGACGCTGCACCGGCCCCAGCAGCTTGACCTTCATGTCGATGGGATCTCCGGGCTTCAGGCTGGATTGCGCCGCCACTACGAACGGATTCCATTCCGGATATCGGTCGAAATCCGTGATCACCTTCCAGACTTCCGCGGCCGAGGCATTGATTTCGACTTCATTGTCAATCACGAACTGATTCATCACGCGCTCACCTCTTGCTGCTCGGCGAATTCCTGCCGGATTACCCGGCGCAGAATCTTGCCTAATTCGTTATACGGGAGTTCCTGCTTGAATACGATCTGCTGCGGCACGCGGGATGAGCGCAAGGCGCTCTTGACCAGCGCCTGCAACTCTTCGGCACTCACTTGCTGTCCTGCTTCCAGGACCACGGCCGCAGCCACGCCCTCGCCCCACTGTTCATCGGCTATGGCTACCACGGCGGCATCCGCCACCGCCGGATGACCGATCAGCACATCCTCGATCTCACCCGGGGAGATATTCTCACCGCCACGCACAATCACATCATCCTCGCGCCCTTCGAGAAACAGATAACCGTCGGCATCCAGATAGCCCAGATCCTTGGTGCAGAACCAGCCGTCATCGCTCAGGGTGCTGCCCATTTCCTGATATTCGCCGGACACCTGTCCGCCACGCACGAAGATCATTCCCGGCTGGTCGGTGCCCAGAACCTGACCTGCGGCGTCCCGGATTTCAATTTCCACGGCGCCCGTCGGCTGGCCGACCGAGCTCAGGCGCTTGCGAACCTGGGGATCATCGCTGGCCGCCGCCAGCCGGTGATCATCGGGCGTCAAGACCGCAACCGTGGAGCTGGTCTCGGTCAAGCCGTAGGCATTGGTGAAATCAACCTGGGGCAGCAGTTCCATGGCCTTCTGAATGGTAGCCAGAGGCATCTTGCCGCCGCCGTAGGCGATGGCACGCAGATTGGGCAACTCGATGGGGTCGCGACTTTGCGCCATCGAGTCCATCACCCGGCCGAGCATGGTGGGCACCAGAAAGGCGTTGCTGACCATTTCATCCTGCGCCGCCCGCAGCCATTGCTGGGGATCGAAGTTCTCCAGCTGCACCATCCGCCGACAGGCGTAGGTCGAACTGAGCACCGCCGAAATCCCCGCGATGTGATACGGCGGAACCGTGACCAGAACCGCATCCTGCTCCTGGGCAGCGGCGAATTCCACCGTGCCGACAATATAGGAAATCAGGTTTTCATTGCGCAGGATCGCGGCTTTGGGTTTGCCGGTGGTACCGCTGGTAAACAGTTGCACCGCCACGCTGGCCGGATCCACCTCGATCTCGGTAAAGGCGACCGCCGGCTGTTGAACAAACTCCTGGCTGCTGATGAGTTCCAGACCTGCGCTGGGCTGCACCAACTCCCGATAGGCATCGCCAACCACCAGCAATGCCGGATTCACCCGCTCCAGCAAGGCATTGATTTCATCGCGCGTCAGCCGATAATTGAGCGGTACATAGGGAATACCGGCATAGCCCGCCGCATAGATGGCCACCGGCATCACCGGACTGTTCACGTCCAACAGCGCCAGATAACGCGCCCCGCTGGCGCGAATCCTGACCGCCGCCCGCTGGGCCTGATGGCGCAGTTCGGCATAGGTCAAGGAGCGGTTTCCGCACACCACGGCGGTGCGTTCGCCAAAAGCGTCCGCCGCCATGTCCAGTAGCATTGTAATGTTCATATCAACACCCTAGGGTCAGGGAATCTGCACGGCTTGAGCCAGAGGGTTCTGCACAAGCGCCTTGCAGCAAACGTGGGGGCCGGATTCACACCGAACCGCCATGGCCCGGTCCGAGCAGACGGTTCATCAGTCCGAGGATGGCAACTGCTTGGCCTGCTTGACCTCGAGCGCCACTCCATCGAGCACCAGACTGCCTTTGCCGCCCTTGGTGCAGAGCAACTCGAAATTTTCCGCAGCATCGACATAACGCTTGCCGATCAGAGTCCCTCCGGCCAAATCCGCATTGACTTCACCGCCACCCTCTTCACTGGGCGCAAGCATCAAAGCCCCGCCGCATTCCAGAGCGTAATCGCCGGCCGGAGCCTTGATCACCATGACTTGCGTATCACATACCGCGCTCTTGAAGCGCGCGCCGGCTTTTAAGCTAACGGTTCCCATTGTAAATCTCCTGGTTGAGCAGCTGATCGGCCCATTCACCGATCTTCGCGAACAAGCTGGTCCGCGATGAAAAAAGAAACTGACTATGCCCGGTCTGAGGCAGGACCATCACCTCGGCGGCCGGGCTGGCGGCAAACACCGCAGCGACATTATCCGGTGCTTTGACCAAATCCTTATCACCCAAAGCGAGTAAGACGGGCACATCAATCACCTGAGCATACTGCTGCCAGTGATCCGGCAGCAGCGAGGCGAAGGCCGGGACCGGAAGCATATGGGTTCTCACCGGCCTGATCGCCTCGACTCCCGCCGGATCGGCGCTGGCTCCGGCGTATAAATCCGCTGTCTCACCCCCACCTCGAATCACCGGGTAATCGGTTTGGAACATCGCCCGTGCCAGTTCGGGAATCGCCGCCTCCAGGGCGGCCCGGTCGGCCAGCAAGGCTTTGGCGGCGGGCGGCAGGTATTGCGGCAGACCGTCGAAACCAAAACCCAGCAGGATCAAACCCCGGTGCTGGGCCGCCCTGGCCTGCTGCAGCAAGCTGATCATCGCCCCCATCGAATGGCCCACGCCCACGGTTTGCGTGTCGCGCAAGGCCGGCACGCGCTGGCGTAATTGCTCCAGCACCCTCCCATGGGCCTGAGCCAGCAGCTCTGGAGTCAGCGCATAGCCATCCTCGGGCTGATCGCTGCCACCGATGCCCGGGTGATCCACCAGCACGCTGCTGAAGCCCCGCGCGCCCATCGCCTGGGCAAAGCTGAAGCTGTCATCCTGCGGCACCGACAGATCGTAAAACTGCCGTTGCATCCCGCCCCCCGGCAGGCAGTAGAACGCCAGCTTGCAGGCGCGATCCGGATACTGCGCAGCCGGGCCGTGGATTTCCACGCCCAGATGCAGATCCTCGAATTCCCCAACCTGCAAGCCGGTTGGCACCCGCAAACTGAGCATCGCGGCTAAGGACTAATCCGCGCTGAGCACGGCGGCCGCCATGCCCGATGAGACCAGCACATTGCTGACTTTCTCCACCTGGTTGACCGATTGACCGCGGATTTGGCGGACGGCTTCGGTGATGTTGTTCATGCCGTGGATATAGGCCTCGCCGATCAGTCCGCCATTGGTATTGAGCGGAATCTGACCATCAAGCTCGATCTGGCCATCACGGATGAAGTCACGCGCCTCGCCGCGGCCACAGAAGCCGAAGGCTTCCAGCTGCTTGAAGACCTGCGGCGTAAAGGCGTCATACAGCATCGCCGCCTGAAAATCCCGGGGTTGCATCCCCGCCTGGGCGTAAAGCGCCTTGGCCGTGCCTTCGGCCTCGGGCATGACGGACAGATCCGAGGAATGGTAATAGTTGGAAATGACTTCGACGTCGTAGGGGATGCACTGCACGGCATTGGGCAGGCGCACGACCGGCTGCTGGCCATCGCGGGCCCGATCCAGGCTGGTGACCACGATGGCCACGCCGCCATCGCTTTCCTGGCAGCAGTCCAGCAGACGCAACACCGGCTCCACCACCCATTTTGAATTCTGGTGATCCTCCAGCGTGATCGGTTTGCCATAAAACCAGGCATTGGGATTATTCGCCGCGTGTTTGCGCTGCAGGACCGATACCATGCCGAAGTCTGCATTGCTGACCCCGTATTTCTGCATGTAGCGCTGCGCGTTGAGAGACTCCCAGGTGGCCGGCGTCTGGGCCCCGTACGGCATGCACCACAGCAGCGAACCGGTACCATTGCCGGGCTGGAAAGCCGCCTGCTGCGTATGCGGCTGACCAAACCGATACTGGGAGCGCTCGTTCATCGCCCGCCAGATCAGCACGGTCTTGCACAGACCTGCGTTGACCAGGGCCATGGCCTGATACAGGGTGGCCGCTGCCGCCGCCCCCCCACCGGGAATCCGGGTCGTGTAATTAAGCTGCTTGACCCCCAGACAGCGGGACAGATGAATCTCATCCGAACCATCCAGGGTGAAGGTAATCATTCCATCCACTTCCGAGGGATGAATTCCGGCGTCATCCAGTGCGGATTTGGAACATTCGGCGGCCAGCTGCAGTTCGCTGCGCCCGGATGCCTTGGAAAACTCGGTCTGGCCGATGCCGGCAATGGCCGCTTCAGTAAATTTTCTGCTCATTGCTCAGACTCCTGCCGGCCGGAACACCGGCACTTTGGCTTTGCCCATGGTATCGACGAAAGCGACTTCCACTGGCATCTCCGCGGTGACATCCTCGTACGCAATGCCCTCCAGATTACTGACGAAACGAAACCCCTCTGCCACTTCCACCACGGCGACCACCGGCAATTCCTTGAAACCGAACGGCACCGGGTGACGCGGGCGAATCCAGCTCACCACCTTGGCCTTGCCGGAAAGCTCAACCACCTGGGTGTTGAGGCTGTGGCACTGTGGGCACATCGGCCGTGGCGGAAAGCGGAAATGCCCGCAGTCGCCACATTGCTGGGCGACAAACTTGTCTTCCTTGGCCGCATCCCAGAAAAACTGGTTATCCGGCATCACAATCGGAGCCAGCCGAGTGGGCTTTGGTGAGGCTGTTTCAGTCGTCATAAGTAGTCTTCAGTTGGTTCCACGAATCACCCCAGCGCCCGCGTCGATCTCGACGGGGCGCCAGGCGTCGGGTAGAGCGGGAATGAAACTTATTGTGCGGGCCGCGGGGGCATACGCGGCATGCCGGCAAAACCGACCGCGAACTGCTCTTCCATGGTGTTGATGTCCTCCTCGGAATAGCCCATCGCCGTCAGCATCTCCTGGGTATGTTCTCCGACGATGACCGGCCGGCCCTGCACGGCTCCGGGGGTTTCCGACAGATTCACGCACAGTCCGACCTGATCCAGCTTGCCGACATGCGGATGATCCATCGACACGACCCAGTCGCGGGCCTGCATTTCCGGGTCGTCGTGAACCTTGAGCGAGAAGTCTTCGGAAACGATTTCCACCGGCACGCCTGCCGCATCCAGCTGCTCAAACCAGGTCTGGGCATCCCGGGTTTTGAACGCGGCCTCCAGAGACTCGGCATTGGCCTGCGCTCCGGTAGCCTCCAGCAAAGCGCGGGTGTGCTCCTCGCTGGCGCAGACGATGCAGATCCAGCCCTGGGCCGTCTGGTAAATCCGATGGGCGGCGGAGAAACCGAACTGCTGGCCATCAATTCTCGGCCGTTCGAAACCGCTGCCGTCGGGACGGGCGATCGCATACGAGGTGTTGAGCAAACCGGCGTTGACGATCGAAGTATCGACCATCTGCCCTTCACCGGTCCGGTCGCGATGATACAGAGCCTGGATGACCGCCACCGCGGACAGGAACCCATTCCCGGTATCACCCATGGAGGTCAGGCTCCACAAGGGTTTGCCACCGTTGGCCATGCCCCCGTCTTCGTACTGAATGCCGGAAAGGCAGGCGCCCGTCTGGTCATTGCCCGGCAGACCCGCCCGCTTGCCGGTTTCGAATCCACGGGTGTGGCAGTAGATCAGATCGGGCTTGATCTTTTTCAGGCTCTCGTAATCAATCTTCAGGCGCTCGGCGGCGTCATACCGCATATTGTGGTGCACCACATCGGCGTCCTTGACCAGATCCAGCAGAATCTTCATCGCCCGCGGGTCTTTCAGGTTCAGAGTGATGCTCTTCTTGCCCCGGTTCGCCATGTAGGCGATGTGCACCCGGTGCCAGAACATGTCATACAGCCCGTTGACCTTGATCACCTCGGCGCCCAGATCGGACAGCAGCTGGCAACCAAAAGGTCCGGCAATCGCCAGCCCCAGGTCCAGCACTTTGATGCCCTCCAGAGGACGCTTCATCTGCGCCGTGCCGGCCTGTGGCGGGACCAGCGCCTTGGCGGCTTCGGCTTCGGCCTTGACCGCTGCGGTATCGCTGCCAGGAGCGACTGGCGGCGCGCCGATCTGGGTCGGGTTCGCACTCATCTTGTAGGCGATCCCCACCTGCCGAATCGTGCCCAGTTCGGGGTCTTCGACCTCGGCGACACAGCCGTCCTTAAGAAACAGGGGATCGGCCAGGGATTCTTCCGGAGAGCGAATGTCCTGCATCGTCATCCCGGCGATTTCGGCCGCTTCCACCCATTGCGCGGCATCGAATTTCTTGATCCGCTCAGCCAGCTGGGGCTGATAATGGGTCATGACCAGCAGTTCTTCAGGTCCGGTGCCGAAGCGATCCGGGTCGTTCTGCACGGTGAGATTCGGACTGGCATCCAGGGTATCGCCTTCGGAGGCCTGCAGGATGAAACGCGGATTGGGCACCCAGTTGTGAATCCAGCGCCCGTCCTTGCATTCGAACTGCCCTTTCGGCGCCCGGCTGCTGAGAATCCAGGAATCAAACCCTGGAAAATCCACCTTGTCCGCGGCGACGCGCTGCCAGACCCCGGCCGCACCGGCCATGGCGCCCTGGAGCAAGGAGGTCTCGACCAGTTGTCCGCGCCCGGTGGTTTCGCGAACGCGCAGGGCCGCCGCGATCCCGACCGATGCCGAGAAGAAGGCCCCCAGGCTGGGCCAGAATGAGGCGGGAAACAGCGGACCTTCGCGGTTCGCACCCTGACACCAGTCCGGATCGACTTCCGCGTCGGCAAAGGGATCTTCGCGCCCGCTGATGTGGTTCAGTGCACCTTCCGGCCAGCCTCTTTGTTCCCAGAGCAAGCCGGAACGCGCCGCAACCAGAGCGTCATAAGCGGGTCGGTCGGCATGCTTGTTGCCAGTACCGTAGCCGGTGATCGAGCAGTACACCAGACGAGGGTTGAGCTCCTTCAGGGTCGCGTAATCGATACCCAGACGACTGGTCGTTCCTGGCGCGTAGGACTCAACCAGCACATCGGCGGTCTTGATCAGCGCCAGAAAGGCATCCTTGTCGGCTGCCGACTTCAGATCCAGGACGGCGCTGCGCTTACCGCGCTGCCAGACCTTGTAGCCCAGTTGATCGCGAAACGGATCACCGCCTGGCGGTTCGATCTTGGTGACTTGCGCACCGTGATCAGCCAACTGCATCGTGGTCATCGGCCCTGCGATGCCCCAGGACAGATCCAGGACCTTAACGCCTGCGAGAACTCCTGCCATTACTTCACCTATTTGATTTTGTGGTCTTTCCCTCCAGCACCGCGGTAGCGGTCCCGAAGTGACTCTGTTGCGCGTCGCCACCAGCCCACCATGAGCGGCTGGAACCTGCATGAAAAGGCAGACCACGCCGTCACAGCGTCGCCCAAGCGTCGCACTCGAATCAATTTAGTCGTGCCGGCCCATGGGCTCCTGACACATATGGATTAGAGGCTGGTCGCTCTGAGCATTTGGCAGGCGACCGCAAACCCGGCCAGACCTAGAGGTGGCTGGCCAACTCGACCCGATTACGCCCGGCCTCTTTCGCGTCCTTCAGGGCCTGGTCGGCGCCGATCAGCAGAGTGTGGGCAAAGTGGGAGGGTGGCGGCACGACGCCTAAGGCGCCGACGGAAACCGTCAGTACGTCGGAGTCGGAGTCGGAGTCGGCGACTGTGGACATGGGGATTCCCGCCAGTTCAATCCCTCGTCGCACCAGTTCGGCGACGTGGCCAAGACCCTCGGGCTTGATTTCCGTCAGCAAGGCGGCGAACTCACCCGAACGCATCCGACAGGCAAAATCGGCGCGGCGTCTGCACGCATCGCTGAGGATGCGCGCGGACTCGATCAGGGCGGCATTCACTTTCGCCTTGTGATTGTTCTGACGGAACTGGCGCAGATGATCGAAATTGATCAGTAACAGGCCCAGCGGACGATGGGCTTTGCGCGCATGTTCCCACTGTTGGTCCAGGCGAAACTGGAACAACTTGCGGGTGGCCAGACCGGTGAGCGGATCGAAACCGCTTAATTCCGGTGCCGGGTCGGCAGCCCGACGCCAGTTTCTGTTGGTCAGCAGATTTTGCATTGCGGATCGTCCACCTGAGCACGCTGGTTCCATGGACCTAGCGTAAGCGGCCGCAGGTGAACGGAATGTGAGAGTCCGCAAGCCTTTACTGAAAATTCGTCAAGGCGACGTTGGCAAGCGTTCAGGATCACCCCGGCGCCTTGCTGGAATCACACGCAAAAAAAGGGGGCGATGCTGCCATCGCCCCCATCATGCTGAGTCAAGCCTGGATCCTGCGCCTGGCGCGGCTAGCTCGACTGAGCCAGGGCCTCCCTGGCCAGGGCGTCGTCCCGCTTGCGATAGAACCAGGACCCCAGGGCGGGCAGCAGGCAGATCGCCCCGAACATATTGACCAGGAACAGGAAGGCAAGCAGCAAGCCCATGTCCGCCTGATATTTCAGGGCGGACATCATCCAGGTCAGGACCCCGATCGACATCGTCGCCGCGGTAAACACGATGGCGCTGCCGCGGTCACGCATCGACCGCGCAAACGCTTCGCGGAAGCTCATGCGTGGATCGTGCATGTAATGCTGAATCCGCTCGAACAGGTAGATCCCGTAGTCCACACC
>JBFJVB010000003.1:0-83239 GCA_041624435.1 Oceanococcus sp.
GCGCGCGGCAAGGCAGTGAAAAGCAACCTCACCGACAACGAGTCGGCCAAAATGAGCACCAGCCACGGGGGGACTTCAGGGCTATAACGGACTGGCGCAGGCTGTGATCAACGCAGACAGTGGCTTCCACAGCAAGCAAACCCTGGACGAACTCAAAGCACGAGGCGTGGAGGCTTACGTGGCCGATCGCGACATGCGCCAGCGCGATGAGGCGTTTGATCGCCGCGATCGACACAAGACCCGCCACCGCCAGGAGCGGCAACGCGAAGCAAGCAAAGCCTTTCCGCCCGAGCCGGTGATTGTCAGCCTTAAGGATTTTGTCTTTGAGCCGCTCGCCGGCACCTGCCAGTGCCCGGCGGGGCCATATACAGCCAACGCCTAGGCACCGTGGAACCCGTCTTCGGTCATCACCGCCTTCACGGCCGCGACCGCTTCACCCTGCCCGGTCGAAGCAAGGTCCGCGCCCAATGGCCGCTGTACTCTTTGGTGCACAACATCGGCAAGCTGCACAGCAGCGGGAAACTGGCCGCATGAGGGGCCAACAGGGCGAAAAACAGAGCGATATTCCGCCCACAATGGGGCCTGAGCGGGCGATACTGGCGATTACGCCCGTTTTGACAATTCTGAACATCCGGAGTCAATCATGCTGAGACATCCACACAGATTCGATCCGCCCACCACAGAACAGACCCCTGGGTGGGTTTTTCTACAGATTCGTTGGGCGTCATGAGGCAAGAATCGGGTTCAATTTCGTCAATCCGCAGTATCGCCAGATTTTATCTGGCCCGCATGCGTGAACGCCTTTGGCTCAAACCGCTGGTTAGCTGCTTTCTTTCGATTGCCGCAGTTCTCGTGGCTGGACTCTCCGAAAGTTTCGTCACTACGACGCGCTTGCCCGAAGTCAGCGCTAAATCGCTCGAGACATTGCTAACCATCATCTCTGCGAGCATGCTGGTGATCGCAATGTTCGCAGTCGGCGCGATGTTGTCTGCATACGCATCTGCAAGCAGCACGGCGACCCCCCGCTCGTTCCCTTTGGTTGTGAGTGACGACGTGTCACAGAATGCACTGTCGACATTCATTGGGGCATTTATTTTCAGCATTGTCGGATTGGTCGCATTGCTGAATGGTTATTACGGCAGCACCGGCAGATTTATCCTGTTTATTGTCACACTGTTTGTCTTTTCCATCGTCGTGCTGGCGTTTGTCCATTGGGTAGATCGTATCGCCAGATTAGGTCGATTGGGACATACGATTGAGAAAGTGGAGAGTGCTGCAGATGCGGCGTTACAGTTGTGGGCGGAGCTTCCGACTATGGGCGCCAAGCGGACTGCCGCATCGGATAAAGGGGAGAAATTATTCGCAGGCGAGGTCGGGTACGTCCAGAATATTGACCTATTCAAGCTTCAGCGGGTTGCCGAGGATTCGGATTGCTTAATAAGCGTATGTGCAACGCCGGGATCATTTGTAACTCCCGACATCCCGATTGCTCTTGTACAGGGTCAAGGCAAGTCTCGATGCGGCGAGGAGATCATTGCTGCGTTCCTAATCGGCAGAGAACGAACCTTTGAATCAGACCCGCGATACGGGTTGGTCGTATTGTCGGAAATCGCCAGTCGGGCGCTGTCCCCTGCCGTGAATGATCCTGGCACGGCGATTGACATCATAGGTTCAATGATTCGACTTTTTGTCAGATGGACGACGGCATGTGGAGAACCGAAAGCGGGTCAGGTGCAGTTCGATCGCATTTCCGTACCCGCGCTCGCCATGCGAAGTATGTTTGACGACGCATTTGGAGCTATCGCAAGAGATGGAGCGTCATCGGTCGAAGTGGCGGTAAGCTTGCAGAAAGCTTATCTCGCCTTGTCACGCATGGGCATCGACGAAATGACCGCGGCTGCAGAGGAGCATTCAAAATTGGCCGTTCGTTATGCTGAGAAAGCTTTGCCGCTTGAAGAGGAAGTCAATTTGGTGCGTTCCTTATCACGTGAAGTCAAGCGCAAGGCGGCTGGCGATGCCCAACCAATCGCAGCAGGTGACGCGTGACCCCACTGCCCATTCTTGCTAACGCAAAAACGGGCGTCGCCTCAATCGAGAAGTGAAATCCGCGAATCTAGATACCGAATCTTTGGTTGCAGGTGGTGTGAGTGAAAAAACAGACCAAGGCAAACTTTGTATTCCCATATTCGCGCATCGTGCTTGAGCCACTGATGTTCAACAGTGCCCATGCGGCGTAGGCTGTAACCCGGTCGTACGTGCTGTCGCCGTCCGAATCAGGTTCCGTAGCGCCGTGCAGTTGACGCTCAACACCACGGTGGGTTCTACCCCGCGACAAAGGAAGGGTTCATGACTACTAAAATTACACAGCTGGCTATCTCTACCGTCTTCCTGGCGCTTTCCGCCGGCCCCTGCTTCGCTAAACAGCCGGATTCGCCAGGCAACAGTGGAAAGGATAAGACAGAGCATCAGCACAAACATGGGTCGTCTTCGGACGACAGCAACAGCATGTATCACGGCTTCTTTAACAGTGAGCGCCAGGCTCTCATCAAAAAACATTATTCTGAAAAAAGAGGCTCTGGTAATTGCCCGCCAGGACTAGCCAAGAAAAATAACGGCTGCCAGCCACCAGGGCAGGCTAAAAAGTGGCGTAAGGGTCAGCCACTGCCAGCAGACGTTGTCTACCATGATTTGCCGACCACATTGTTGCACGAACTTGGCCGCACGCCAGAGGGACAAAAGATTGTGCGGGTTGGGATGGATTTGCTTCTAATTAGTGTCGGCACCGGAATGGTAATCGATGCTTTGGAAGATCTTGACGACATCTTTTAGCACGCAGCTGGAGGTGTTTTCTGGCTGCAATACAAAAAATGCGCTCAATTCAGAGCATGGTGCCGTTGTGGCCACACGATCGTTGCACCGGACATTTGGCCCGCTGCCCAGCTTGGCTGCCGCAAAAGCAGGCTTCGCCTCAAACGCACTTGAGCTCAGGCGTTGAATCTGTGGAATAAGTCCGAGTCGTCAACATGCTCGGCCCTGTACGCGCATGAAACTGAAAATTCGGAGCAGTACGGGGAATGCATGGGCGGAGTATAGGAAGGACAAACGCCCTGTTGCTCGTAGCTGACTTTCGGTAAATGCTCGTCGCCAGGCGAACCTGAGGCGTATGCGTGACATGTGATCTGTCCGCGCACGCAGTTTGCGCTTAATCGGCACTGCGAAGACACCCTGCTGAACGTTTCCGTGATCTCAAGACGAACTGAACCTCACCGCACCTGGCAGAGCAGCACTTGGAAGTCACCCCTGCAGATGTCGAAAGGCTTGCTGTCGCGGTGGGCCACGTACCGCTGGCCGATAGTAAGCCTGCGGCTCCGCGCCCAGATCCGCCAGGTGATCCAGAATCGTTCTGATAGCTATCGGATCTTCGATGGCAGCCACGATCTTGACGGCTTCGGCACCGCCAAATCCAAGGCGCCGATACGTGAGCGCACTGTCTTGGGCCTGTCGCCATTGGCATAGCCCTGACGGGTATTTGTACGCTCATGGCGCTGCGCCTGCAGGTGCCGGTCACGCTTCAGGCGCATCGCCTCGGCCAAATCCGAGATCCCTTCTTCTGCGATCAATTCCACCGCAGCCCATGCTCCGTTATCCTGTTCTCGACAGGTCAGCTGTTACTCCTTCTTCGAATTCATGCCAGTGAATCTAACGCAGGCATAGCGGGTGGCCTGTCGCTCTTCCGGCTCAGACCAAATTACACAAAGAAGGGTGCACTAACCGCCGCTTCGTTAGCGGCCCTATGCGTTGGTGGGTCGCCCAAGATAGAAGACTTGATATGGACAATCACTACGAAAAGACCGTTTTTTTATCCGGCTTATTCGAAAAACCCGACTACCAGGCCAATCGCCAGTGGAAAGCGCATCAGGAGATGCAGATCAAGTTCCTGCTGTCCAAAGGGCTTGCATCGTCCTGCCATTTTCTTGATGTGGGCTGTGGGCCGATGCGACTGGGCGTAAAGGTGATTCCGCTGATCAAGACGGGCTGGTACTACGGCGTTGATATCAATCAAGACACTCTGGATTTAGGGCGAAAGGTGCTTTTGGATCACGACGTGAACTCGCAGCGATTCACCCTGATTCAGACAAAAAATTTCGAACTGGATGATGTGGACAAGCCCATCGATATCGCCTTTTCGAATTCTCTATTCAGTCATCTTTCCCTGAATTCCATTCGCCTGTGCTTGACCAGCGTCAGACGTGTACTCAGCGAAAACGGGGTGTACTACTCAACGTTCTTCAACATTGACGAGGCGCTTTGGCCCCGACCTGCCGACCGGAACAAGTGGGGACGTGTTTTTGCAACCTACCCGAACAGCGATCCCTACCACTACTCGGAGCAAATGCTGCGCGATTTGGCCAAGAACGCTGGCTTTTCCATGGCGCTTGACGATGATTTTGGCCACCCCACCCAGACCATGGCCTGCTTCAGACCATGCTCCTGATGCTGATGGCAGGGTCGTTGCCCTGGGCCGGAGCACGGGGTCCTTGCTCGACGATGTTCTGGCGTGCTTCATTCAGTCCGGGCGACTGACGCAGACGCCTTTGGTATCCGCATCCTGCATCTGGAGATGACCTGTCTGTTCGGCCCCGAGGCCATCGACTTGGCCAAGCCTGCTGAGGAGTTCTTTCCCCCTCCCGACGAATGCGAGCCGAGCCGCTTTCCCGGGCCGCAAGCCAGGCCGCTGCGCCGACAGGTAGGCCGTTCAGCACCGGCAGCCACCGCTGCTGTGCCGGCGCCATGTTCGGCGAAGCGATGGCGGTTGCATGGTCTCTGACGGAATCAACCGCTTCGACCTGCGGTGGATTGCAGCCGGGCATCCGGTCCGCCCGGTGGCGCGCTACGCTACACGCAGCCTGACGGCCTGCGTGGCAAACTGCTGGGCCGACGCCGCGGCGGCGCTGCGGCCAGCCAGGAGTGTGAACGATGCGCGTTGAGGACCTGAAGACATTTTTAGTCACGCTTGCCGCGGCATGCTGGCTTGGTGCCTGTGTGGGCATGCCGGACAAGGTAAGGCCGGTTTCCGGGTTCGAGCTGGATCGGTATCTGGGCAAATGGTATGAAATCGCCCGGCTGGATCATTCCTTCGAACGCGGTCTGAATCGGGTTTCAGCCGAATATTCACTGCGAAAGGATGGCGGCGTGCAGGTGATCAACCGGGGCTATTCCAGGACCAAGGCCCGATGGAAAGAGGCGATCGGCAAAGCCTACTTCGTGCGCGAGCCCGACGAGGGCTATTTGAAAGTGTCGTTTTTTGGTCCGTTTTACGGCACCTATGCAATTTTCGAGCTGGATTTCGATGGCTATGAGTATGCGTTCGTATCCGGGCCCAATCATTCCTATCTCTGGCTGCTGGCCAGAAGCCCGGTGGTGGAGCCCGAGATTGTGGCGCGTTTCATCGACCGGGCCAGCGCGCTTGGGTTCGATACCGATCAACTGATCTTTGTGGACCACGAGTAAAGTGCGCCACTTGCCCTGCGGCGCGGGGCCTGAGCCCACCCCCAATGGGGGCCGGGGTTTGACCCGCTGCCAAGTTTCCCGAACTCTGGCGGCTGGGCCATCAGGCGACACGCGATGAACACAGCTTCACAGATCGGGCGCTATTCGGTGGTGATAGTCTTGATGGTGCCCCTTTTGGGTGGCGCCCTGATGGTGGCCCCCTTTTCCTCCCAACAGGCCCGGCGCCTGGTGCGCGCCTGGAGCCGGATGACGCTGGCCGTGTTCCAGCTCTCCATCGAGGTGCAATACGAGACCGGGCGGGAGCAACTGGATCAGGGCGGAATCATCGTCGGCCTGAACCAACAAAGCCTGCTCGACCCCACGGCCGGTTTTGCGGCATGGGATCGTCCGGTCATGGCGATCTGGAACATCGAATATGCGCTGATTCCCTTCCTGGGCTGGATTTCTTTCATCCTCGGCTGGGTCATCGTGCGTCAAAGTCCCGCACAGTCCCGACGGCAAATCGGCAAAGCGGCCACGCACGCCGCCAGCGGCGGTCTGGTCTATCTGTCCGCAGAAGGCAAAAGAAGCGCCGATGGCCGCTTGAATCCGTACAAGAAGGGACCCGTGGTGATGGCGATACAAGCCCAGGCACCTCTTCATCCGGTCTATCTTGTGGGCAGCCGGGCCTGCATGCCACCAGGCACATGGAAGATCAGGCCGGGAAAAATGACCCTGCGCTATCTATCCGCCATACCGACCGCCGGCCTGAGCTACGCGGACCGCAATGCCGTGCTGCAACGGCTGCGCACGGTAGGTGAGCGGGAACACGCACGATGGTGACTCCAGCCCGGCAGCCATCGTTCGCACCGCTGCGCGGCCGGGCGGCCGCAATCTAAGGGGGCATCAGGCCGCAAGCCGGATGACGGGCACTCAAGCCACGCAGGACGATCTGGACCAGCGCCGGTTCGGCTTGCGGTTCAGCATCGCGGCTACGGAAAAGCGCTACCGCCACCGGCGAAACGAGCAGAACATGCCGGTTTTTCGCCTCACCACGGCGGTGTCGCTCAGCGCCTGGTTGCTGTGTCCGCTGCCCGGATATCCGTGGCGGCCGGATATTGACTGGATCGGCATCTGGTGGATCGGCTAGGTCCTGATCGCCCCGATGATGGCCCTGGCCCTGCCGCTTTCCTATACCCGCCTGGCACGCGGGTCTGCGGTCGCGGGTGGATTGGGCCTGACCCTGTCGGTAAGCCCGTTCATGCTGGTTGCGCTCATGGTGGTGGTAGAGCGATTCTGGGCGGCGATGGCGCAAATCGTGGAGGATCACCAGGGCACCGTGAATGAGTTTGTCGGCGACGGGCTCATGGCGCTGTTCGGTACGCCGCAGCCACTGGCGCCCGAGGTGCCGGCACGCAGCGCGGTGGAAGCCGCACAGGCCATGCAGGCGAAACTCCCCGACTTGAATGGGCGCTGGCTGCAAGCTGGGCCTGGGCGCGCCGCTGCAATTGCGGATCGGCAGCAATACCGGCACGGTCAGCGTCGGCCGTTATGGCTCACAGGGCTGCCTGACCTACACGGCCATCGGCATGCAGAGCAATATCGCGGCGCGCCTGCAATCCCAGTGCAAGCCAGGCGAAATTCTGCTCAGCGATGCCACCTGGCAGCTGGTGCACGACGCCATTGACTGCAGCCCCAGGGGCGAGGTGGAATGCAAGGGCATCCATTACCAAGTACCGGTCTACTCGCCCAAGGGACCCCCGACGGCAGAGTAGCCGGACGCTGTGGCAGACAGGATGGCTTTCCCGTTGTGCCGTCAACACATCAGCAAGGAGACAGGCCGATGATTCCCAGATTGTCCGGTATCGACCACATTCACGTGTATGTACCTGATCGCGAAGAGGCCGCGCAGTGGTTCGCGCAGGTGCTCGGATTCCGGGTGATGGAAGGGTTGCGGATCTGGGCCAAGGACGGGGGGCCGCTGACCATTGCAGATGAGTCCGGCTCGATCCACCTCGCCCTGTTTGCACGCCGCAACGCCTCGCCATCGACCGCCATTGCGTTCGGCACCGATGCGAAAAACTTCATGCAGTGGAAACTGCATCTGGAAACCCGCGGCATCCTCCAGCGTTGCACCGATCATCAGCTCGCCTGGTCGCTGTATTTTTCCGATCCGTATCAGAACAGCTTCGAGATCACCACGTATGAGCATCAGGACGTTTCGCGCCTGATGCAGAACTGAGCGTGTCAGCACCAGCGCATCGGCCAGCCGCGTGACAGTCGTCAGCGTGCGGGTGCGCCCCTGCGACCTGCCTGAGGATGCCCTGCTCCAGGCCTATCGCAGGACTGGCGCGTACACCGACAGCTTTGTCGCCCAGCTTCCCGTGTCCGTCCCCTTTTCGGATTACGTCAGCGCGTTTTACACGACGGCATTGTTCAAGCTGGAACGGCTGATTCTCGAATGGGCGGTGGCCAGACCCTCCAGCGACAGCCAGGCCGCGCAACTGGCCGCGGGTACGCTCGATCAGTTCGCCGCCTGGATTCTCGAACAACGGGATGACCAACAAATGCTGCTGACGGACTACCGGGGCCGCACTCGATCCTGGCTGATGACCCGGCAGATCAGCGCCCCTGCGGGCCCACATACCCGGCTGTACTTCGGCTCCGCCGTGGTGCCCCAAGCCCGGACCGCACGACAGGCCGTGCTGCGCCGCCCGGCGAGTCGGGTGCTACTGGGTTTTCACCGGGCCTATTCGCGGATGCTGCTCAAGGCCGCCGCCGAGCAGGTGCTCAAGACCATATCGAGATAGACGGGGACCTCGCCACGGCGACAGCCCGGCTGCGGCATGGTCCTGGCTGCCCCAGGCCCGCACTCTCGGCCATTACGCACGCTGAGTTCGCGGCAGACCGGCCTGCAAAACCAGCTTGCAGACCCGGTATGGGCGGCCCAGCAAGCCATACAATATACGGTTGAAATACGGTTAACAGGCGCATAAAATTGGTGTGTTGCTGGCACCGAGGAATCCATCATGGCCAAGAAGATCACTGTAAATCTGCCCGATGATCAGGTAGAGTTTTTGCAGAAACTGGCGAAACAGGAAAACATCACCTTCACCGATGCACTGCGCCGTTCCATCAGCGCGGAGCAGTTCTTTGTGAATCAGGCCGCGGCCGGTCGCAAAGTCCTGGTGGAAGAGCCTGGCCAGCGTGTTCGTGAGGTATTGCGTAAGTACTGATTGGATCGACTCAAGGAGCGAGGCGATGGTGGCAGACAAGAGTAAGACTTCAGGTCTAGACGTTGGCGTGTCCGCCCTGCCCGATCCGGATCTTGATGCTCTGGACTTCACGGGTGATGAAACCAGCACGGACAATTCCGCGGGCCCACAGGTAGGCGAGCCCTACGACCCTCGCCCACAGGAAGACTCAGCCCGTCGCACCATCGCGTATCTGCTCATTGCCCTGCTGTGGCTCATCGTGGTCGGCATGCTGATACTGCTCATGTTCGGGGTACTGAAAGTGACCGACATGCAAGAATTCGCCGTCCTACTGGGCCCGGTGATCGCTCTGGTGTCCGCAGCGACAGGCTTCTATTACGGCACCAAGTCGCCTGGCACCTGACTTGCCCGGCGGCCTTTGCGGCCCAGCCGACGACACTGGGACTCGAACACCCGCACAATAAAGTGCGTTGAATCGCTGCGTCGTTTAGCATGCGCAGACTGGTTGATGGGGACGACATGAATAGCTGGATGGCACCCGCAGTTGCGTGCCTGGTGATGTGGGGACTGAGCCGCTTTTTTCCCAAGCTGGCCACCAATCATCTGGACCCGAAAAGCGCCTTCATCTACGAGATCGCCGGCGAGATGATCATCGCCCTCGGGTTCCTGTTCGCGATCGGGTTCAAGCCGGCTTTCGATCTGCGCGGCACTTCCTTTGCCCTGATTGCCGGCCTGTTCGGCGGTCTGGGGGTGTATTTCTACCTGCTCGCCGCCCAGCGCGGCAACGTCTCCCAGCTGGTGATCGTCTCTGCCCTCTACCCCATCATCACCGTGCTGCTAGGCGTCACCTTTCTCCAGGAAAGCATCAATTTCAAGCAGGGTCTGGGCGTTGGATTCGGCCTGCTGGCCATCATCCTGGTGACCACCTGAGCCCTGGGAAAAACAGCGCTAGGCCCCGGTAACCTTGAGTTTGCTCTGGATAAAATCGGCGTGCGAAAGGAAGAGCAGCTCCGCAACCCGGCGCATCATGTGCTCTTCGTGACTGTCCAGCACGCCGTCCGCCAGGGCCACGCGCCACAAGGCCTCCAGCAGTGCGCGCTTTTCCGCGACGCTGGTTCGCCGATTCAGTTCCGCCACGTAGGGGGCCAGGCAGATTGCCGCATCATGCTCGGCCTGGGCCTCTTTGATCAGCACCTGAGCATCGGCCACCGACAGGCCGAACTGCTGGGCCAGGGCTTGCTCGATCACCTGTAGCTCTTCCGCGGCTAGAGAAAAATCGGCCCGGGCGATTTCCACCAGCAGCACGGCGGCAGCCAGACGCGACTGATCCGCCTGTGGCGCATCGATCCTGGCGCCGCCAAACAGTCGACCCAAAACCTCGTGCAATGCCATTACAGACCAAAACCCAGGCGCAGGTTATACGAGCTGTTATCGCCGGTCTGGTCCACTTCCAGGACCAGCTGCAATACCAGCAAATCGATTTTCAGTCCGGCATAGAGTTTGTTGTTCTTCACATCAACCTCCTCCAGCGTGGCGACATTCGGTTCGGCCCGGCCCCATACCCGGCCCATGCCCGCGTACGGTGTCAGCAACACGAAACCTTTGGAGATGGATACATCCAGGGCCCTGGTGCTGAAATCCAGATCATCCGCCCCGACCATCTTGGTATAACTGGCGCGCAGACTCAGGGCCGGCGAGATCAAGCCGCCTTCGGCAAAGGCATAGCGCAGTTCCCCGCCAAAAACCTCGACATTGGTCGTTGGCGAATCGGCGAAAAACGCCCCCACATCCAGGCCCGCAATCAGACCTTTGCCGGCCGAGACGCCGAGCAACGGCAGCTCGCCAATCTTCTCACCGGCCGTGATCCGTCGCCAGGCATCTTCGTGCTCGGTCGCCGTGTAGCTGAGCAGCGCATTGGCATGAAACCCCAGCAGCCCGAGGGGCGCTGCCGGCCCCAGTGGCTTGTAACTGAAGGCCGCCGTCAGGTCCTCGCTGATTTCCGCCAGATCGGCCTGACCGCTCGGACCCGGCTGACGGATTCTGATGTCATCGGCCCAGGCGCCCCCACTGACCAGCACCAGAACGATCGCTCCCACTGTAGTTTTCATCGTTGTTATTCACCCTGTTGGATCCTGGCCCCGCCTGCCGTGATCTGCTCGCTCAGCCAGCTGGGGACCACATTGCGCAAAATACCCAATTGACCATGAAAAAAATGCCCCACACCCTCCGCGCTGACCCACTGCGGCGGCGAACGCAAGGCCTGAGCCCGGGCCTTCGTGTCCGCGTAGGACACCACCTCGTCCGCGGTCCCGTGCACGACCAGCCAGGGACAGTGGGGCACCGGCACCGGCCCATCGCCGGCATACATCAGCGGCGGCGCGATGGTGACCAAGCCAGCAATTTCCGGACGTCGCGCTGCCACGGTCAATGCAACATAGGCGCCGAAGGAAAAGCCCAGCAGCACGGCCGGCAACCCTGGATACTCGGCGCTAAGCAGCTTCAGCAGGAAAACTGCATCATCGGCTTCGCCCTCACCCTGGGCATGCTCACCGGTGCTGTCCCCCACGCCACGAAACTGAAAGCGCAAGGCCGCGCAGCCCTGGGCCAGGGCGATGCGCGACAGGGTATAGACCACCTTGTTGTCCATCGTTCCCTGATACAAGGGATGCGGATGGCAGATCAGTGCGACCGCCACCGGCGCCGTTGCCGGCATTTCCAGCCGATACTCGATCACGGTCTGCGGCCCCTGGATCAGGCCTTTTTCAGCTTGGCCCGGAGCCAGACTCGGCAGCGTCTTTTCAGGCGGCTTCGACGTCACCGCGATCCTCCCTGGCGGGTTTGGGCTTGAGCGCTTTGGACGGTGGCGCGTAGTAGATGACCGTATCGCCCGGCTGCGGACGGATCGGACTGAGCGGTGCGTGGAACAACATGCGACCACCCTTCTGGATCATACCAATCGGAATCGATTCTCCCGCCACGTCAGCCAGAAAACTCTCCCAGCTGTAGGTGTCGGTGATGCGGGTCTTGCTGAAACTCCAGCCCTGGAAGTGGCGGCGCCACAGCTCTTCGTATTGCGAATTATTCGAAAACGCCATCACCCCGGTCAGGGGTTTGGCCACATGCCGCCGTTTATGCGATTCCTCAGCCGCATACATCGGCAGCTGGAAGACTTTCTCGCGCCCCAGTTCGGCGGAAAAATGCCGGCAGACCAGGGCGTTATAGGCATCGTTGCTGGTGGCCGAGAGCACGCAGTTCACGCTGGCCATTTCCAGGCCCTGCTGCAGTTCTTCGGAGAGAATTTCCCCGTACTTGACCGGCACGCCGGCCAGGCGGGCTTCGCGCAGGCGGTGCCAGGAGTTGTCGACCAGCAGGATATTCCCGGAAAGCTCTCGATTCAGCATCTGTGCCAGGGCGATGGTCCAGGGCGAGGCCCCGACGAGCAGGACCGTGTTCGGCGAAACCGTCAGATCCATGCGTCTGGCCAGCCAGGAAATCGTGAAGCCATGACAGATGACGGTGGCAAATACCAGGGCAAATACCAGAGGCGCCAGCAGCTCGCCGTCGGGAAACCCGGCCGCGACGAGATCGGGGCCGAACACGCCCGCCACCGCGGCGGCGACGATCCCGCGCGGCGCGATCCACGCCACCAGCAGCCGTTCGGACCAGCGCATATCCGTCCACAAGGTCGCAAGCAGAACCGCCGCCGGGCGCACCACGAACATCAAGGCCAGAATCAGCGCGGCCGCGCGCCAATCCAGCGTGCCGATAATCGCCGGATCAATGTCGGCCGTGAGCAGCACGAAGACCGACGACACCAGCATCAAGGTGATGTATTCCTTGAACCGGCGCATTTCCTCCATGCTGGGCAAATCCATATTGCCCATCGCCAGCCCCATCACCGTGACGGCCAGCAGGCCGGCTTCATGCTGCATGTGATTGGCCAGCACGAACACCACCAGCACGCTGGCCAGGGTACAAGGCGCTTTGAGGTATTCGGGGATGGCGCTGCTATTGAAGGCGCGGCCAAGCAGCCAGGCCACTCCGCCGCCCAGCCCGATGCCCGCCACCAGCGCGCGAAACAGGCCGCTGAGCAAGCCGCTGTCAGCGGAAGGGTCGCTGAGCACGAACACCTGAAAGATCAGCACCGCAGCCAGGGCGCCTACCGGGTCGTTGATGATCCCTTCCCATTTGAGGTACGAGGCGGTGCGCCGGTTCAGCCGGGCCTGCCGCAGCAGCGGCATGATCACGGTGGGGCCGGTGACCACGATGATGGCGCCAAACACCATCGCCACCGGCACCGACAGGCCGCCGATCCAGTGTGCGGCCAGCGAACCGAAGATAAAGCTCAGCAGGGCGCCCACCGAGACCAAGCGCTTGACCCCCGAGGCGGCCGAGCTCAACTCATGCCAGTGGAGATTCAAGCCCCCTTCGAACAGGATGATCGCGACGCACAGCGAGACCACAGGGCGAAAAATATCCCCGAGCACCACCGACGGATCGACCACCTGAAACACCGGCCCGATCAGCAAGCCGGCCGCAGCAAACAGCACGATGGCGGGCAGGCGCCAGCGCCAGGCCAGCCACTGGGCCAGAACGCCCAGGGCGAAAATCAGAACAATCAGATCAGCAGTTGGCACGCGTATTCACCCTTAATCCCCCTAGACAGCCGGCTAGAAACCCGACCAGCCATCACGTCTGGGTCGAAGATACGGTATGACCAGACCAAGTAACAGGCCTGCGAGCAAAATCCCCGCTCCCAGGATCAGCTGCGCGCGACGCACATCCAGCGTATCCAGTTCGAGTTGCAGTTCCGCGCGCTGCTGTTCGGCTTGCTGCAATTGCAGTTTCAGGCTGTCGTTCTGATCCAGAATGGCCAAGGAATCCGCGGCGGCCGTGCTCACCCGTTGCAGCTCCTGATCCAGGCTTTCGGCGCTGCTGCTGAGCGCAGTATGCTCGGCCTGCAGGTTTTCGTGCTCCTGCTGCAAAGCGGTCAGTTCCTGTTCCAGGGTCTGTTGCCGTGCCAGCGCCTGATCGCGCTCAGCCTGAGCCGCGGCCAGTAACTCCCGTGCGACCGGCTCGTCCTGCACGAAACGCGACAGCACCCAGCCTTCCTTGCCCTTGGGTGTGCGAATCTTCACGTAGCCCGGTTCGCGGCCCAGCACGGTCAGACGAGTCCCGCTTTTCACCGCGGCGATAATGCCTGGCCGGGGACCGGGGCCGGAGCGCACATTGATCGGCAATTCATCGCTCACAATGACGGTCTCGGCCTGGCTGGCCGGATGCCAGAACAGGGCGACCAGCAGAAACCAGGGTATCAGTGCTTTCATCATACTTTTCTTGTGTTCGTCTGACCGTGAACCCGGCCCACCGCCGGTACGGCATCAAGGCCAGTCTGGGTATACTGCGCCCGCTCCACGGGGCCCTTTCGGGATGCCCGCCAGGCGCAACGATTTGAAGCCAACGCCCGCCCGGAGCATCGCCGTGCCCCGGCGCTTAGCTTACTTGCTCCGACCAGAATATTCTCCATCAATCACCCTGAACCTATGCTCGAACTGACCGATATCGGCGCCAACCTGCACCATGAAAGCTTTGCCGAAGACCGCGACGAGGTCCTGAGGCGCGCGCGCGCCGCCGGAGTCACCCGGCTCCTGGTCACCGGCAGCTGCCTGGAAAGCGCCCTGGGCGCGGTCGCCATGAGCGGCTCGGTTGCAGGCCTGGAGCTGTATGCCACCGCCGGCTTGCACCCGCATCATGCCAGCGACTGGAACGCTGAGCTGGCCATGCGGTTCCGTGAGCTGGCCGGGCACCCACGCGTGGTCTCCCTGGGCGAATGCGGTCTGGATTATCACCGCAATTTCTCGCCCCGCGATGACCAGCTGCACGCCTTTGCAGAACAACTGGATCTGGCCGTGGCCACCCAGATGCCGCTGTTCCTGCACCAGCGCGATGCACATGAGGATTTCCTGCGCCTGCTGAAACCACGCCTGCCCGAGTTGAACGGCGTGGTGGTGCACTGTTTTACCGGCAGCGCCGCAGAACTGGAAGCTTACATCGAGCTGGATCTGTACGTCGGCATCACCGGCTGGATCTGCGATGAGCGGCGCGGCAGCCACCTGGTGGACTGCGTTGGCGAGATTCCCGACACGCGCCTGCTGATTGAAACCGACGCGCCCTATCTGCTGCCCCGCAACCTGCGTCCCCGCCCCAAATCACGCCGCAATGAACCGATGTATCTGCCCGCTGTGGCGCAGGCCGTGGCCGAAGCCCGGGCGCAGAGCCTGGAGCACATCGCCGCGGTCACGACGGCCAACAGCCGGCGGCTGTTCGGTCTGTAAGGACAGGCCGCCGCACCGATTTGGTGCGAAACAGCCCTGTTTTCCTGGCATGGAGATTGCGAGTGGCGGATGCATTGTCATTCAATATCTGGAGTCATGCATGCGAAACCCCGCCCTTCCGGGCCGCCGCCACGCGGCCCTCGCCTTGGCCTGCGTCAGCCTGCTGCTGCCGCAAGCCCATGCGCAAACCGCTGGAGTTACGCCAACGGGTCAAGCCGGTGGCGGCGAAGATCCGAGCAAACACTACCGTGAGACCATGGCCAAAGATGGCTTGATGGAACTCGAGGAAGCCTTTTTCTGGGATCATTCCGCCACCTTTGATGGCAGCGTCGCCAGCTCGGCGGCCTGCACCGAAACCACCTGCGGCCACTATACGATCGACCTGGCCGATGGCGGCGCGCGACTGCGCGTGGGCATTGCCACCGCGGAGCGGACCGACACCTTTGTCGTGGATGTCTTTGCCCCGGACGGCAGCCTGGCGGGCAGCACCCGCAACACCAACCAGTTCAACTCCGAGGCCTTCATCGAGGCACCGGCTGCGGGCACCTGGACGATCCTGGTGCGTCCGGAAGCCGTGACCCGCGCCAGTTACCGCCTGCGGGCCAAACTGGAGTACACCAAGGCGGAGGAACGGCTCCTCACCAGCAGCGAAAACCGCCGCCCCCTGTACCCGAACCTGCGCACCGTACCGCCCTTCGAGTTCACCTTCACCGCACCGCTGAACCCCTTGAACGGCTTGTATCCGCCCGACGCCGCCAATCCCCCGGCCTCGGTGGCCGGCCAGTCGGCAGTATCGTGCACCGCCGATGAAGCGGCACCACATGCCGCGGGGGGCGCCGATGCGGTGCATTGCCTGCGCCTGACCTCCGGCCCCATCAATATCGGCGAAGGCATTTACGACATGCGTTTCCGGCTGATCGATGATTTCATCGCCGGCACCGCGCAGCTGAACCCCGAAGAAGCCTTGTCGCGGGTGGTGGTCGGCGACATGCAACAGGCGGTGCATTACACCGATGGTTCGGTGGAATTCATCCAGGCCGGGAGCTATTCGTTCCACCCAACCCACGGTCATTTCCACGACGACTACATCCTCAGCTACTACCTGTACAAGGTCACCGACCCGCAGTCGGGGGAACTGACCAAGGCAGGCGCGGGCTCGAAATCCGGTTTCTGTCCCGCCGATCAGCTGTGGGGCAACTGGGAGCAGTTCAATCAGGGCACGGAAGTCCCCGGCGGCGACTCACCCGGCGGCAACTGCTTTTCGCCAAACAATGGCGTCATGGGGCTATCGGTAGGCTGGGGTGATATCTACCGCTGGCAGCGGCCGGGTCAGTATGTGGAATTCGCCGGCCAGGGCAATGGGCGCTATGTGGTCCAGGCCATGGTCGACGAATACAACAACGTCATCGAGCTGGACGAGACCGACAATGTCTCCTATGCCTATCTGGAAATTCAGGGCGAGACCATCGAAATTCTGGAGCGTGGCTGGGGCGAGTCCCCCTGGGATAGCCGCAAAGTCGTATTCAGCGGCCCGCACCCCACGCAGCGCGATGAAAGCGCCCCGGCGCTGGCCGGCTCGGCGCGCGCTGTGAGCGTTCCCGCCAGCGCCGGCGGCAGCGCCGGCTGGCTGCTGCTGGGTCTGCTCGGCGGGGCATGGCGGCGGCGGGCTGGCCGCTAGCACCAGCCGCCGGGCATCGCCCGGGCTGACTATTGCGTCCGCGCCGTCTTGCGCGGGCGCAATTTGCGGCGCCTGCTGCGCCGTCCCCGGCTGCCATCGGAGTCCACGGTGCGCAGCGCACAAACCGCGATCGGTTCCGGGAATCCCTTGAGCTTTTCGGGCTTGCGCCCTTCGGTGACCAATTCGAGCGTATCGCTCAGCGCGTCCACGGTACGGGTGTCCGACAGAATTTCTCCCGATTCGGCCCGGTCGCACAAGCGCGCGGCCAGATTCACCGCATTGCCGACCGCGACATATTCCAGCCGACGGGCGGCGCGAATGGCCCCGACGGTGGTCTTGCCGGTTGCCAGCCCGATGCCCAAACCCAGCTGAGGCGCGGCCTCCTCAATCATGGCCAGACCTTGTTGCATCAGTTCCAGTGCCAGCCGCACGGCCCGGTCCGCGTGATCCGGCAGGGGCACCGGAGCCCCTACCAGGATCAGCACGCCGTCCCCGGCATGGTCCTTGATCGTGCCGCCGTGGTTCGCGGCCACCTGACCCACGACCGCATAAAAGCGTTCCAGCAGGGTGACCACCTGGTCGGAATCGCGCTCCCGTGCGTAACTGGTAAACCCGCGCAGATCGCACATCACCACGGACAACACCCGGCGCTCACGGCGCAGCGCCTGCACCGAGCCATCGCTCTGCAGGAGCTGGGCAACTTCGGGCGAGACAAATTCGCGCATCGACCGGCCCCGCTCGGTCTGGATGAGCAGATAACGCACCGAACCGGCCAGGAAAAACAGCAGGCCAATGGTCAATGTAATCGGAATCACCGCGCCACCAAACACCAGGGCGGCCAGCAGGAAAGGCCCGGCGATCGATAATGCCCGCAAGCGCACGGCTTCGGCCGGATCAATATGGCTGGCACGCAGGGTGGCGATGGCAATCCCGGCCAGCACGATGCTGGCCGTGAGAATCGGCGCGAAGATCGCGAACTCGAAGCCGCGCACCCGAAACACGCCCAGTGCATCCGAGGTCGCCTGACGGGGGTCGATCAGCAAATAGCCCAGATTCAGGACCCAGTACACCAGCACCAGGACCTGCGAGGCGCGAAACAGCCGCTGGGTGCGGAACCGTGATTTCTCCGGACCGGCGTCGCCGATGCGTCGCCCCCACTCGATTCCGGACCAGATGGCCAGACTCTCCAGGCTCAGATTCAGCATCATCACGCCCCAGCCGGCGGGGACTGCGGCCTCCGGACCGTCGGAACCACTCAGAAACAGACGCAGACCGATCGCGACCAGACAGGCCGACAGCGACCGGCTGGCGGCGTTGTGCCAATCGTTCCACAGAAAGATCAGCCCGGTACCGGCCGTCATCAGACCGACCACGAACAGCGCGGTTTCGGGAAGCATCAGCATGAAGGGACCGGCCCAAACGAACGAGGCCCTACAGTACCGCTGTCGCCGGGCTTGCGGAAGAAGCGGCGGCAAAAGCACCGGCAGCCGCCGCCCCTGCGAGCTCAGATCCGCCTGCCGAAGGGCAGCGGATCCGCCCAGAGATCAGCTCATCGCGTAGCCAAATTCCGCATTGAAGCGGGTCGCAAACTCCTCGGCGCTGAAGCGGTGATTCTGGGTGCCGGCCTGTTCGATTTTCCAGGAGCCACACAGGGCGGCAATCCGCGCCGTGGTTTCCCAATCCATACCCTGGAGCAAGCCGTACAGCAAGCCGCCACGGTAAGCATCTCCGCAGCCGGTGGGATCCACCACCGCCGCCGGCGTGACCACCGGAATCTCCAGTTGCCGGCCACCGGTAAAGATGTGCGAGCCCTTGCTTCCGCGGGTCACGATCAGCGCTTCGACGCGCTGCGCCAGCTGCTCCAGGCTCAGTCCGGTGCGCTCGGTGAGCAGGCCGGATTCATAGTCATTGACCGCAACATAGGTGGCCTGCTCGACGAAGGCCAGCAGTTCTGGGCCATCAAACATCGGCAGGCCCTGACCCGGATCGAACATGAACGGGATGCCGCGATCGGCGAACTGGGCCGCGTGCTGCAGCATGCCGTCGCGTCCATCGGGCGAGACCATGCCCAGCCGAATCGCCGGATCATCCGGGATGGGCTGGACGTGCGCTTCACTCATCGCGCCGGGATGAAACGCGGTGATCTGGTTATCGTCCAGATCGGTAACGATGTAGGCCTGCGCGGTAAAAGCACCATCGATGGTTTTCACCAGACGCTGGTCCAGGCCCAGGCCTTCCAGACGGGTCTGGTAAGGCGCAAAATCCTCGCCCACGGTTCCCATCGGCAGGGCCGCCCCGCCCAGCATCTGCAGGTTATAGGCGATGTTGCCGGCGCAACCGCCGAATTCACGGCGCAGTTCGGGCACCAGAAAGGCCACATTCAGAATGTGCACCTTGTCGGGCAGAATTTCATCGGCGAAGCGGCCGCGAAAGACCATGATGTTGTCGTAGGCAAAAGAACCGCAAATCAGCGCTGTCATGTGTTTTTGAATGCTCTTGATAAATACCGATCCTGCCACCGCGGGAATCCCCCCACCGCGACAGGCCCTGTCCTTGCTAGAATCTCGTCCCGAACTTGCCATGGCAGAGCAACCGGGCTCGCCGAGAGGATCGGCCGCCTGTTGCGCTGTGTATACCCGAACAAGGATTCCCCGGGCACCGTGTCGAACCGCATCCGTCCGGATCCCCTAGGTGCCGCATAGGTCGATGATAGCTGATCAATATATCTGGGTGTTCTGGACCGCCCTGCTGCTGGCCCTGTGGATAGGCCTGTACATCGGCCTGCCCGGCCATCGCAGCATCATGTGGTGGTCGAGTCTGATCTGCATGCCGCTGGGCCTGACCCAGCCGGTCTACCTGCAGGCGTACTGGACGCCCCCGAGCCTGTTTGGCCTGACGCAACGCACCGGTTTCGACCTGGAAAGCCTGCTGTTCTGCTTTACCATCGCGGGCATCAGCATCGCCCTGTTCAAGGTCTATTCCGGGACCATCATCCTGCCGACCAACGATCCGGTACGCCGCGCGCAAATCAACCGTCGCTTCAAACCGGCCATCGCCGCCCCCTTCGTGCTCTCGCCATGGCTGTACCTGATCTGGCCCTGGAATCCGATTTACTGGGCCATCCTGACCATGTTGATCGGTGCCCTGGCGGCGATGTGGTGCCTGCCCGAGTGGGTGCGCAAACTGGGCATCAGCGCGCTGCTGTTCACCGCGGTCTACGCCGTGCCCTTGCTGGTGCTGGAACTGCTGGCCCCCGGCTATACCCAGCGGGTCTGGAACCTGCAAGACCTGTCTGGCGTGACCCTGTTCACCGCGCCAGTTGAAGAATTTCTGTTCGCCATCTGCTTCAGCCTGTCCTGCAATGGCATTTATCTGTTGCTGCTATGGAACCGCTACGGCGTCACCACGCCGGAGACCTTGACTGCGGACTGACGGCCCACCGCTCCGTGCGCCGCAGCGCGCGGTGCGTGTCCAGGCCAGGGTTTGCTCCCACAGTTGCGCGGCGACGGCCGTATCGGCCGCGGCCGGGCTGGCAGCAGCCGGCTGACAGCGCCGAAAATAGCCACCCGCCCGGGCGCAAGGAGCGGTCGCGCAGTGCAGCGTGGTTTGCGCACCTTCCTGGGTATTGAGCATGAAGGCCTGTTCCAGCGGCGCCAGGGCCTTGCGCAGGCGGGCCAGACGTGGCGCTCCCTCCAGTCCGCGATCAGCGATCTGACTGTATACCGCACCGGGGTGCAGGCAGCAGCTGCTCAGGCCTCGCGCGGCGTAGCGGCGCTGCAACTCGAAACTCATGTGCACCAGCCCCAGCTTGGACAGGCCATAGGCCACCCAGGAGTCATAGGTTTCCGGCACGGTCAGCAAGCCCGCATTATTGCCCTTGTCATGCAGTTGTGACACCACAGTGACGACCCGCGCGGCGCCATGCCGGGCGGCACTGTCCAGCAGCATCGGCAGCAGCATCTGGGTCAGATCAAAGGTTCCCAGATAATTGATTCGCCAGTGCAGTTCGTGACCATCGGCGGTGAGATGGGGCTGTTTCCACTGCGACAGCAAATCCAGGTGAATACCGGCGTTGTTGATCAGCACATCCAGCCGCGACCCCTGACGCTCAATATACTGCGCAACGAAAGCGGCCACCGATTCGGCCTGACTCAAATCCAGGGCTGCGGCTCTGACCTGACCGCCGCCCTCCGGCAGGCCGCGGTTCAGGCTGTCCGCAGCCTCCTGCGGCGCATGGCGTGCGGTGATCATCACGCTCGCCCCCCAGGCAGCCAATGTGCCTGCGGTGGCGAAGCCAATCGAACCGGGACTGGCACCGGTGACGATGATCTGCTGCCCGCGCAGGTCACGCGGCGTGGCAAAAGGAGCGCGTATGACCGTGCGTCGCCACCAGGATCGCCGCGCTTCGGCCGCAGTTTCAGACATGCCCGTACTCCTTGAGGATGTGAGTGGCTGCCGCAGCCGGCTCAACCGTAATCGCCCAGCCTCACACCACCGGCCTGGACACCCGGCATCGGTGAAAAAGGACGCCGCGGCAAGCTGCTGCGATCAAATCGATCGCAGCAAGCTGCCGCGGCACCAGACTTCCACCACATTCTAAGCTTCAGGCTCGGTATTCGAACAAATCCAGTGTCGATGGCTGATAACCGAACCGCGGGAACATGGTTTCCCAATCCGCTGCGCCTAAATCCAGACCCAGGCGACGCTCCAGGAGCTGCGTCAGCACGCTGCGATAATCGGTCGTCACCCGCAGATCACCGCGATGCGCCATCTCGCCCAGCAGACTGCCATCGCTGCGGCTCCAGTTCTGGGCATGGATGCCACCCCGAACCCCGCCGCCCAGCAACATCATCAGTCCGCCGGTGCCGTGATCCGTTCCCTGCGAGCCATTGCCGCGAAGCCGCCGGCCGAACTCGGACTGCACCATCACCGTGACATTGGCGATGTTGGCCCGACCGGACTCTGCCCCCAGATCGGCATACAGGGCGGCCAGAGACTCGGCCAGATTGCCGATCAAGGCATCCTGTCTGGCCAGTTGATCACCGTGCGTATCCCAGCCGCCATAATCCAGGCAGATCAACTCGACCTCCGGGACCGCCTTGATGACCTTGGCGGCTTCGGACAACTGGTCACCCAGTACGGAATCCGGATAACGCACCCCATTGTGGGAGACCCCGGCCAGGTCCTTGCAGGCGACGTCATTGACGACTTCGGCCGTTCGGGCGCCGAGTATTTCCACCGGCGAGTCGGCCCCCTCGTGCAGGCTGCGAATCGCCTGGGCATAGGCCTCCGGATCATCCACATTCAGTTCCAGATCGTTAAGCCGCCGCGTGGTGACCACACTGGTACTCCCAAACAGGGCGCTGGGAGCCGAGGGTTGCAAGGCCAGGGCCCGCGCGAACGGGTCCACTACCACCGGACTGGCGGCGCGCAGGTAGCGTGCCATCCAGCCGCCGTCGGTAGCCTTTTCCTGGCCATTGGCGTACTCGATCCGATCCTCGTTGGCGAAATGGGAGCGCCGACCGCCCGCATCACCCGCACCCATGACAATGGCGAGGTCGCCATTGGCCCAGCAGCCGTTATCGATCAGCGGGGCGAACTTGGGATGCAGCCCGAAATAGCCATCACCCACGGACAGGGGATTGTCGATCATGACATCGAACACACCCGCCTCCCGACGCAACTGGGCATATCCCTGATCAGCGTGAGGCACGCACATATTCAGCGCGTCCGCGCCTCCGCGCAGGAAAATCTGGATCAGTACATCGCGGTTCTGCGTGGCCTTTGCCACGTTGCAATTGGTGGAAGCCTGGGCCCGGTTGCTGGTCAGTAAAGCCAAGCTCGCGGCGGCGCCGATTCCGGTAAGCAAATCTCTGCGTAACATGATTGGTGTCTCCTTAACGAGCTTGAAAATACGGCGAGCTGAGAATGAGTCCGATGACTCCCTTGGCCTTGGCATAGGCCTGGGAGCGACTCAATTCCGTATCGCGATCGGCATCATCGCCATGGACAAACAACTCCAGGGCCGCCCGATCCTCGTTTTTCAATTCCCGATGCAGAATCCGCTTGCGCAGATTCTCAACGATGCCCGCCGCGGTCCGTGCGGAACCGCTGAGCTCATCCACATCCACCTTGGCCGGATAGTTGTAGCCGCTACCAAAGGCCGCCGATTCGACCCAGCGACGCAGGGTCCAGGCCGTACTCGACCAGTAACCGATTTCATCGGGATAACCCGTGGGCAATTCCCAGTCATGCGGGACCTGACCCAGGGCCTCCAGCTCCAGGGTCATGGCCCGTCCGTTGCTGCGAAACACCATGGCACCGGTCGCGCGCAGCGACGAAATATAGAACTCGAAGGGACGCTTGAACTTCTGGTCCTTCGCCGCCCGAAACTGCGGCGAATTGAGCAGCAGGCGCAGCATGCCGCGGATATCACCCTCGACCGCACCCAGCCCCAGCGGACCGGCATAGGCATCAGCCAGTTTTGCGACCAGAGCCTCGTCCGGCACGTCGCAGACGAAACGCCGCACCAGCTTGCGCGCCAGATTTTCTGCGGTAAACCGACTCTTGATCAGAATGTCGATGACTTGCAGGCCATCATTGATACCACCGCCGGCAGGGATGTCATGTCCCATCACCCGCTTGGGACCGTCGTCGTGCTTGTCCGCATCGAAGAAGAAATCGCCGGTGGCCGGGTCGACCGTCCAGCCGGTGAAGCAGCGGGCGACGTTCTGCACGTCCTCTTCGGTATAGCCACCTTTGGCATCCATGGCTTCGATGCCCAGCGTGTGCAGCTCCATGATTTCCCGGGCGTAATTCTCGTTCGGCGCGCCGTCGACGTTGCTCACCCCGTCGAGGTAGTAGATCATCGCCGTGCTCTTGGCCGAAGCGGTCAGCAGCGCCCGAAACGTGGTCAGCGCATTGGGCCGGATGACTTCCCGATCGTCCAGCATCTTGTGCACGCGCATGTCCTTGGACAGCCCGGAGTAGATACTGAAATGGTTGCTCCAGAATTCGACCATCACCTCGTACAGCTGACGCTGGCTCAGCAAGGCCCGATAGATCGTCACCCCGCGGAGCTGAGCCTCGGCCCGATGCGGCCCTGCGGTGGTCCCCTTGAAGTTGATTTCTTCCCAGACCCCATCATCGACGCCGGTGAGCGCGCCGAGGTCGACACCCAGCTTGCGCACCGTTTGCCGATAGGCGTTCTCGCTGATGTGATTGGGGCTGATCGGACTATTACCGTAGTGATAAATCGCCAGCCGGCGCGGCAAATGGTAGCCGGTGAAATTGTAGGCAATTTCGGCCTCACACAGCGCATCCGGGATCAGCTCGGGATGCAGCTGCTCTTCGATATAGGCCTCCTGGCCAATCAGCCGCGCCCGCTCCAGCGCGTCACGGCGAACGCCGAAACTGATCCGGTTGAGCAAATGCACCTCCGGGTCCGGTGCGGGCAGATCCACCAGTTCGTCAACACCGGCATAGGTTTCCAGCTCAAAACCCAGCGCATTGGTATTGAGCACCTCGCGGTTGACTTCTCTGGCCACCCCATCAACGGTGATGCCCGCAGCCGCCATTGAAGGCGCGGCGAGCAAACCGGTCAGCAGTGAACGTCGTTGCATGTCCATCAGTCCTACTTCCTCCTGAAACGACACCTTGCGGTGCCACCCTATCCTTTGGTCTTAAATCTGACAGTCACGAACCGATCCATGGTTCGTGTCACTTGAGAACCTGTTTCGCAAAGCCTGTGCCAATTTTTTGACATGCACGGGAAATGGCCAGATGAAATGGCCGGTTTTACCGCATGAGCGGGCAATTTCTAAGGAAATCAACTTAAATCAAGCCTGGCGACGCCGTCACCACGGCCCAAGGAAACTGACAAAATTTGGCAGTTTTTTACGTCCCAGGGCCGATTTACAGCCATTACCGCCCGTCTTACTGCGCTGTGAAGATTCAAAGTCAAGGTTTTGACGGTCGCCGCGACAGCCTTGGGAGCCCGCTTCCCTGCGTGCGAAACGGCCCTGCCTGCAGTCCCTTAACAGCAGTAAATCCGCTGCTTCGTAGCTCTGTGGTGCCGATGCGCCCTGGTTTCCCGCTGTGCCCGGCATCCGCTCCGGCTGCTCATACGGCCAGACCGCTGGCACTGCCGCTCACCGACGCCTGGCCGAAATCAGGCTGTAGCTCCACAATCCACGCTGAAACGCGGTGATCTGCTCGCGCGAGCCTTCGACGTTCTCCGCCCGTACCGAGGAAAGGACGCCCATGCGGCGCAACAGGCGAACAGCGGGTGTGGCCACCTGGCACATGCGCTTCAACCGGCGCAATGATGGCGCGACCGCTGGGCTGATATCGCGGTATTCAACGTCAGCAAACCCCGCCTGCTCCAGCTGCTTGCAGTAAACCTCCGCCGTCGGCAGAGCGGGCATGGCCCAGGCATTCAGACCCCGCACCATCGATTCACTCTCAGCGTCGGTGAGCGGCGGATTCGAGCGCATGAAGCAGTCGGTCAGCACCAGTCGCCCACCCGGCAACAGCAGCCTGTGCGCTTCGCTGAACACCGCGGCACGGTCTGGCGCGTGAACGAGACTTTCCAGGGCCCAGAACACGGTAAACGCACCATCGGCAAACGGCGTTCTGCCAAAATCCCCCAGCAACAGACGAACTTGACTCTGGAGGTTTCGACGGCTTGCCCACTGACTACCCTCGGACGCTTGAAAAGGAACCAGGGTGATCCCGGTTACATCGCAACCCCGATGTTCCGCCAGCCACAAGGCGCTACCGCCGTATCCGCACCCGGCGTCCAGCACGCGATCATCCGCGCCAATGGACACGGCCTCAGCCAGAACTTCGTTCATTCTCAACAGAGACGCCCGATGCGAGCGGTGCCGCTCATCGACATAGCCAAAATGAACCGCCAGGTCTTGCCGACTGCTCCACAAGATGCGGATATCGTGTCTGGTGGCCTCGTAATAAGCCGGTACATCAGGCGTCTCTTGCACAGTCATTTTCGATCCGTCCAACCCCAGTTCCCAGGCATGCCTCCGCAATGCCGGTCCCGCGCTTGCGCAATAGCGGGCGCTTTTGCATGCTGCCCAAGTTCGCGCGCATGTCAATATCTTGGCATTTGGGGGAATGGTGAATCATTCGGCATGGCCTCAGGGGTCATCATGACTATCCAGCAGAAAAAGCAGATCCACATCCTTGGAGGTGGCATGGGCGCCTTGAGCGCCGCTTACCACCTGAGCAGTCTCGACGGCTGGCAGGAAAACTATGTCATCACGGTTTACCAGGTGGGTTGGCGTCTGGGCGGAAAAGCGGCCAGCAGCCGAAACCCTCAGCACGGTTACCGAATCGAGGAACACGGCCTGCACTGCTGGATGGGATATTACGAAAATGCGTTCACCCTGCTACGTGAAGCCTATGCGGAACTCGATCCACAGCGCTTGGAGCCATATTTCACCGTCGAGCAGGCATTTATCCCACGCAACAAGATGTCCACGCTGGAGCCGCTTGATCAGCCATACACACATTGGCACATCCGCTTTCCGAAACGGCGAGGAAAACCAGGGGTAGGTGAGCCCCGCTATCGTTACTGGAGAGTCCTGGGCTGGACAGTGCGGACGCTGCAGCAGCTGAGCAATGCCTGGTGTGCGCTGATTCGGCGGGCACGGCCTTCTGCCGCGCCAGCACCCGATGCCACCGCTCCGGCCCGCCCTTCGCCCAAGCAGCGTTCCGACAGCGCCCCCTCGCCCGCTGGGGATGGGATATCGAATCCATGCCCGGCACCGCAAGCCGACGATCGAAAGCCCGCGCCTGTTCTGGCCGCCATTTCAAGCCTGTTCGGTAGGCAGCGCACACGCCGCCTGGCGATCGTGGTGAATCTGTTACTGGCGAGCATCAGAGGCGTCTGGGCAGATCGTCTGCTCGAGCGTGGCTTGCACGCGATCGACGACGAAGATTTTCGAGCTTGGCTGCGCCGCCACGGCGCCAGTCGAAGCGCAACGGAATCGGCTCCGATTCACGCCCTGTACTCAAGCTGCTTCTGTTATGCCGATGGCGATCTCCAGCGCCCTACTTTGGCCGCAGGCTGCGCGCTTGGACTGATGTTCCGGACCGGCTTGCTGTATCGGGGGCACGTTTGTTATCAGATGAAAGCTGGCATGGGCGACGTCGTGATCAAGCCGATGTATGAGTTACTGGTCCAACGGGGCGTACAGTTCGAGTTCTTTTCTCGGATCAAGCTGCTCGAACTTGGCCCGGACAAATCCCGAATCGCCAAACTCCACCTGGGCCGACAGGTGCACCTCAAAGACCGTTCCCGTGCTTATCAGCCGCTGGCCCGCTGCGCCGAAACAGGTGTTTCTTACTGGCCAGACCAGCCGCGCTACGACCAGATCGTCGATGCCGACACGGCGCGTCTGAGGCAACACACGATCAACCTGGAATCCGAGGCATCGACATGGCAGGACGTCGAAGACGTGGTCATTGAGCTTGCGCCTACAGACCAGGTTGTACTGGGCATTCCTGCTACGGCCCAGGCCGGCATCTGCAGCGAATTGATGGCTGCCGACCACCGCTGGCGCGAGATGATTGCCGCCTTGCGGCCCGTTCCAACCCAAGCCATACAAATCTGGAGTGCACGCAGCGCCGAGAATCTGGGCGCTGCTGATTTGCCCGACCCGGCGACGATGGTAGGGTTGCCTGGGGCGCTGTGCGTGGGAGCAAACATGAGCCATCTGCTGGAAGCTGAACATTGGCAAGGACAGTTCAAGCCAAAAAGCCTGTTCTATTTTTGCGGCCCCCTGAATACGCCCCCGACGGCATCCAGGCCGGACGCTGCGGGCGAATCAGCCCTGCCCATGACCGGGCATGTCCTGAATCAGAGCAAGACCTGGATCCGCCAGCACGGCCATTGCTTCTGGGCCAGCCCGGAACTCATCGACCGGGTCCTGCGGGCACACGAGCCGACAGCCGATGCAGAACCTGATGACGCCACAGTGCAACAGGCACAGGTCTATGTTCGAGCCAACGTCGAACCAAGCGACTGCTACATATCGTCGCCCGCCGGCGGCAATTCAAAACGCCTGCCAGCGGATCGCAGCGGCTTTGACAACCTGGTTTTAGCCGGCGACTGGACCAGAACAACGGTCAACACCGGATGCATCGAGGCCGCGGTCATTTCGGGCAAGATCGCGAGCCGCGCGATTACCGGCTCGCCCAGAAAAATCATTGGAGAGTATTTTCTGCACCGCTGAAGGAGGCAAGAGCAATCAAATGAATCCAGAAAACAGCAAGCGCAAGGTGGCCATACTCGGAGGCGGTGCCGGCGCGATGTCAACAGCATTCTGGCTGTCCGCGACGCCAGAACTCAGATCACGCTTCGAGATCACCGTCTACACGCAGGGACACCGACTCGGCGGCAAAGGCGCCAGCGGCCGCAACGCCGCTCAGGGCCAGCGCATCGAGGAGCATGGTCTGCATGTGATGATGGGATTTTACGAAACCGTCTTCGCCACCCTGCGCGCATGCTATCGGTTCATGCCCATGCCCGAGGTGAATCCGGCTTTCCCGAACTGGCAGGAAGCGTTCCGACCGCAATTCGATGTCACGCTCTGGACCGGGCCCCATTTTGTCGATTTGATCAAGCGGGATTGGCATCCCTGGACATTCACGCTACCGCATCGCCCTGGACTGCCCGGTGACGGTCCATTGGTCGTGCGACACGATGTCCATCACATGAACACGGGAATAAAAAGTTTCCTCCAGCACTGGGTCGACGGCCCCCTGACAAGGCTGCTCACGCGTCACGAAAATGATTCAAAGTGGAGCAACGAGCTTCGGGACAGTTATCGCAGTATGTGCGCGGCAGTTTTGCAAGCCATTGAGAACAATGTCGATTTCTTCATAGACGGCATCCGCAACAAGTTCATTGCCGAACTGGAAAAATGGCAGCACTGGTTTCAACAGCATGTCTCGCCATTGCTGAAGGGCCTGGCGGCGCTCAGTCCGGGGGAGATGGGCGTCGACGCTTACCGCTTGCTGGTGATGTGCGAACTCGGGTTTGCCGGATCGATTGGTTTTCTGAAAGACGTCGTACCCTACCGCATGCAGGGTTTCGAACGCATCAATCAGTTCGATTTCGTGGACTGGCTCAAGGCCAATGGCGCTGACGAAACGGCCGCATGGTCACCCGTTACCAAGTGCCTCTATGACCTGGGCTTTGCGTATGAGGAGGGGAAAGCCGGCCAGAAACATGCCAAGCTTGCTGCCGGCGCGGTGGTGTATACCGCCCTGCATATGGCCTTCCTGTACAAGGGCGCACCGTTGTACCGGATGAATGCCGGCATGGGTGACATCATCTTCACCCCGCTCTACACCTTGCTCGCTGCCAATGGAGTCAAATTCAAGTTTTTCAGCCGGGTCACCAAACTAGCGGTGAATCCGGGCGAGCAGCCGTCGATTTCTCGCATTCAGATCGAGCAGCAGGCGCAGATCAAGCATGAGCCCTATCAGCCGCTGCGGCCGCTGACTTTCGATGACGGCAAAAACTGGGACTGCTGGCCCAGTGCACCGGACTGGAATCAACTGGAAAATGGTGATGAATTGGCAGCCGCGCACACGGACTTCGACAGCTCGACCCAGAAAGCCCCAGCCGCTGCGCTTCTATCCCTTGAATGCGGGAAGGATTTTGACGACGTCGTATTGGCCATTCCGCCAGCAGCCGCCGCTCAGCTAAGCGAAGAACTCGAGGATACGACTCTAGCTGGAGAATCCGCTGGCACGGCCTGGCGCAATATGCTCAGGAACACCAACTCCGTCGCGACGCAATCGGCGCAACGCTGGTTCAGTTCGAGCCTGGAACAACTCGGCTGGACAAGCGGACCCGCCATCTCAACAACCTATGCCAATGCGCTGAATTCCTGGGCAACCATGGACCAGGTATTACCCGCCGAATGCTGGTCGCAAGACGGCGCAGCCAGCGCTCCAAAGGGTCTCGAATATTACTGTGGCTGCCTGCCCAGTCCGCCGTTAACCCCCCGCCCCGCAGTCATATCTCCGCAGTACGTGGTCGCGATCACCCAGCACGTAAAACAATCCTTTGATTCCTGGATGCAGAAGAACCAGGCAGCGATCCTGCCCAAGGCACGAGCGTTCGTTGAAGCGCAGCAAAGCCCTGAAACGGGCAGCAGCGGCGACGTTTATTCCGACTACTTCCGAGCGAATGTCGAATACTCCGAACTGTACGTTCAAAGCTTTCCCGGCACGATCAAATACCGTTTGGCGCCCGGCAACAGCGGTTTTTCGAACCTCTATCTGGCCGGGGACTGGACGCTAACGTCGATAAACGGCGGCTGTGCCGAGGCCACATTTCAATCCGGCATGCATGCGGCCTGCGCCATCGGCGGGCTGCAACTGCCACCCGAACCCGATTTTCCCCTTCCACCAGACCGCAGCAGCCAATAATCATGCGAAGGCCAGCACCACAAGCTCACCGTAATGCCTGAAATCATTCTGCATCAGTGGCACATCTCTCCCTTCTGCGGCAAGGTGCGCAAGGCTCTCGAGTTCAAGCTGCTGCCATTCAAGCTGAACGAAAGCTATAACGGCTTCGCCAGCTTCAAGGTGCCGTCCTTGTCCAGGCAGGGTACCTTGCCCGTCCTGGATTACGCGGGCCAGCGCCTCGTCGATTCGACGCACATCGTGCACTTTCTCGAGCAGCACCATCCGGATCCGCCGCTGTTTCCGGCAGATCCCAGGCAGGCGGCCCTGGCGCAGCTCTGGAATGATTGGGCAGACAACGCGCTGTTCTGGATGGAAGCCTATCTACGGGTCCACAACGTGGTCGCGACGAAACGCGCGGCGGCCCTGATTTCCACGGGGCGTCCAGCCTGGGAAAGTCACGCGATGGTACCGATCTTCAAATGGGTTTACGGTCGTCGTTGCAAGGCTCAGGGACTCGGCCGAATGTCCGAGCAGGAAGTCATGCAGCGCTTTGATGGCTATCTCGCCACCATCGACGCGAGCCTGGCACCCGGTCCCTGGTTGGTCGGCGAACAGCGCAGCCTTGCCGACATCGCCGTCTCCGCCCAACTTGACGAAATCCAACGCACCAGCGTGGAAGCGGGACGCCTGGAAAATCATCCGCGCCTCATGGCCTGGTTGAAACGCAATCGCGCCTCGGACGCCACGGCAGAACCGGCCTCTGGCACCGTTTGAGCCCGGTCTTATGTGCCGGGCGCGCGCCAGATCAGACTGGCATTGTCGAGGGTAAAATTCATCGTGATCCAGAACCCGAAGGGGTGCTCTATGGTCGTTGACTCCGCCCCCACGGCGTCTGCCAGACCGAGGTCGTCGACAATCGAATAATTGGCGCAGGTCGCAATCGTGGTCTTGAACTGCCCGGCCAGCACGCCACCACCGGTCCAGTCATTCAGCACGCCGGGGCAGCTCAGCAGGGCTTGATAACAGGCTTTCTCATTGTTTACCCCGTCACGAAATTGTTTGAGATTGAGCATATGAAAAATGAAGTCGCCAAACATCGGCGTCAGCACCTTGTTGAGCAACCTCAGGGCTTCCACCGCAAGATGCCCTTCCAGGAGCTTGAGCAGTTCTAGCAGCGCCAGCTCGGGCTCTTCCCAAGCCTTTTCCAGCTTCTCGATCACGCTGGGCCCCACCGTTTCCACAATGCGTTCATTCACCCCAGGCACCGCGTTGTCAAACGTCTTGAACACCAGCGTTTCCGCGGTAAATCTGGCGGCGAATGGCACTTGTCTTGGAATATGGATGGTCGCGGGCATTTTTCTGAAGCCCCATACCTCGCGCGCCATGATCAATCCACCGGTCAGATTGATAAACAGATAGGGAATCCAGAACATCAGCCTGGGTATCGGGTCGTCACCCTTGTACTGCAATAGCGGCACAAAAAACTGACATTCCTGATCTCCCATGCAACCCACTTCGACCGACAGGGAATACGCCTTGCCACAATTCGTCCATGACAACAGCACCAGATCCAGGGCCTCGTACCTGACCGGGCTGCCATTTTTTTGCAGCCCGTTGAGCTGGTCATCCACGAAGGCCTGCAGCTTTTTCTTGTTGACCATGATCGGAAACGCATAACCGACCACGTCATTGATAGCCAGCGGCCCCGGGTAGGCTTGCTCGCCATGCCCGTAGGTATTCACATAGTTGGGTAAGTTTGACTCGCCGTCCTCTTTCAATGTCGTTCCCCCATTGAATTATTGAATCGGCAAGCCGATGATTGAACGTCCGGTTCACCACCGACCTGACCGAGTCCGACGCATGTCGACACCCGGTCAGCGCTCACAATCGCTTGCGAGCGTGCTTGCCATCCGTGGCGTGGCGATTGAGGCGGCAATCTATGCAAGCTTACTTAGTCGACTCAACAAGCCAACAGGCACCACGGCATCAGTATGCCACGGCGGCTTGGCGCGCAGCAAAACCCGCCTTGAATCCACCGCCCACGAACTAGGGTGGGGGCTGTCTGCGTGCAGACTGAAGCCACTGAGCGATCCGGACACAGCGATATTCTGGCCGCGGCGTCACTTGTCCGCGCTCACGAAATGGTGCTTAATCCCAGCAGCCAGTCAAACGGAATGAAGCTGATGAAGGGTAGCTCACGGAGCTTGGTGTGGGCCGTCGGGTGTGCAATCGGGGTCCTCTGGGCCGTGCCGCAGGCCAGGGCGCAGGACGGTCAGAGCGCGGGTGATCGCCAATGGGATGCCGACAGGGTTGAACCCGCGCCGAATGCAGAAGCAGAAACCCCAGCCATCGAACTTCAGTCCGCTCCGCCCTCGTCCGCCGCATTCACCGACGCTCAGGCCGCTTTGTCCGCCGAGAGCAACGACCCCTATTATCTGGAAACGCTGGAAGTCACGGCGCAACGACGTATCGAAAGCATCCAGGACGTCCCGGTCGCGGTCGCGGCCTTTTCGGCCGAAACCTTGCACGATCGAGGCATCAATACCCCCATCGACCTCCAGTTCATGGTGCCCGGCATGGTGTATACGGCCAGTGGCCCGTATACCTTCCCCTATCTGCGGGGCGTCGGCAGCAATGCGTTCGTACCTTCGGTGGATAGCAGCATCGCCACTCTATTGGATGGCGTGTACAGCGCATCGATCATGACCTCGTTTCGGAATTTCGCAGACATCGCGCGCATCGAGGTGCTCAAAGGACCACAAGGCACGCTGTTCGGGCGTAACACAACGGCTGGGGTCATCTCGATCACCACCCGCACGCCGGAAAACTTTTTCGCGTCCAGCGGCTCGCTTTACGCCGGTAGTTTGAATCGGGCCGGGGCGTCCGCCTACTTGGCCGGCCCGGTTTCCGAACAGAGTTCGCTGAGTATCTCCGGCTATCTGGAGCGCTTTGATCACCACTACGAGAACATCAATCCGGACGGACCACAACCTGGAGACGCGGAAAACTGGGGCCTGCGCCTGAAAAACGTCGCCCAACTTAGCGAGCGTGTTGCATTGCGCCTGCATGGCTTTGTCACCCTGGAGGACGGTGCGGGCAGCGGCGTATGGGAGAATATCCAGCCCTCCAGCGACGCTCGGGCAGCCGGCGCGCAGACGGTCTCCGAGCCGCGCAAGATCAATAACAACTGGCCCGCAGAATCCAGGACGCGCGTGATCGGAACGGATGCGAAAGTCACCGTCGCGCTGGATAACGCCGAATTCTGGTCACTGACGGCCTATCAGCATACGAAATACGCTGGCGGCACTGACCTGGACGGCAGCAACGCCGATTATGTCGCCGTCTACGTACCCGATTTGCAGTTCGCGCGCAGCTTCAGCCAGGAATTTCAGATTGCCAGCACCGGTACAAGAACCATTGAATGGCTGGCGGGGGCCTATCTTTCAAAAGGCCTTGGGGGCTGGAGCCCGATCATTTTTGCGGTAGGCCCGGCCACAACTCTGGAAACGGCCTTGCTCCAGCAAGTCAGATCACAGGGCGAGGACAGCGGAGCGAGCATTGGTCCCGATGCCGTGCCTGGCAGCACTTCCGCACCGACGCTGTTCGAGATATTCGGCATCGTTTCCAACGATGCCCACGCCGCTTTTGGCGAACTGAGCTACCGCTTCACCGAGCATTTCGCGCTGACCGGCGGTCTGCGTTACTCCAACGAACAGCGCAACCTGGTCCGCGGCAGCACCGCGGTATATCTTGCCGGGCAACCCGACGAACCGACCACCGTACGGGACTTCCGTAATCTGCCCGCGCAGTGGGACAACTGGTCGCCAAAACTCGGCATTGAGTGGCAGAAGGGCGACTTTCTGACCTGGCTCACCTTTGCGCAAGGCTTCAAGAGCGGCACCTGGAATCCTTTGCCGTTGCTGGAGCCCGTATCTCTGGTCGACCCCGAAGAAATCGATTCATGGGACACGGGCTTCAAGGCAGATTTCTGGAATGGTCGGCTGCGCGTCAATGGCTCAGCCTACTGGTATGACTATCGGGATCTGCAGGTTTTTGTCATTTCCGTCAAATCGAATGGCACGGCGAAAGTTGAAAACGCCGGCCGGGCCGACATCAAAGGTGCGGAACTCGATATCCAGCTCCGTCCCGCACAGGACTGGCTGTGGACGGCTTCCGGCGCCTATACCAACTCCAGATACATCGAATTCGTCGGCACGGGATATGACGAAGACGGCGAGCCATTCCAGGGCGATTTTTCCGGCAATCGCCTGATGTACGCCCCGGTCTACACCCTGAGCACGGAATTGCAGTACAGCCTGGGGTTTGGCGGCAACGTGATAGACGCGGCGATCAACTACTACCGCTCTGACGCCTATTTCTTCGATGCGCAGAACGATTTCGAACACCCCGCCTACGGCTTGTGGGGAGCCCGGCTGGCCTGGCACTTGCCCTCGCGTAACTTAAAACTGGCACTGATTGCCAGTAACCTGACCAACACGGATTACAAGAATTTGGGGGTCTTGTATGACTATGGTCGCGTGGTCTCGGATGCACCGGGCCGCCAGTTCCTGCTGCGCTTGAACTGGGATTTCAGTGGCTGATGAGACCCCATCTGTGCCGAGCGCGCATGCGGACGCGGAATCGAACTACTTGAGATACGTGTGGGCGCCGAGCTGTTGCAACAGAAGTTCCGCAGCAGCGGCATCCTGGTCCGCTGCCTGACCGGCAAGACTGGCTCTGGCCGCCAGGGCGCGAGCCAGATCCAGCGGCAATTCCATGCCCTGCGCATGATCAATGGCCCGATCAAACCAGCTCCTGGCTTTCCTGTGGTTACCATCCAATTGCCAGTACAGGCCTTCCAGAGTCCAGGCGCGAGACTTGTGCATCGGTGCCGTGGCGGCATAGTTACGCAAGACCTGGCAGGCTTGCCGCGCCCGCCTGACGATAAATTCAGCTGATCGGGCTTGTGGATGGCGGGTTCTTTCCAGCACCAGCACTTCCACCATCGCGGCAACCCCGTCACCGATCCAGAAACCCACCTGGGCACCTTCGTCCCGCGCCAGCTTCCAGGCGGCTTCCGCTGCCAGCAGCGCCGCATCACATTTTCCGGCTCGCCAGCGCGCCAGCGCGATCAGACCCAGACAGCGCAGCTTGTCCATATCCGGCATCCTTTCATCCGCGCAGGCGGCCTCAAGCGCGGCAACCAGATCCTCGATTTCTCCACCCCTGGCCAGGCGCACGGTGAGTTCCGAGGCGTCTGGCCATGAGCGTTGGAAAGGGGATATCCCCCCGGCCGGGGCCGCGTCCCGGCACTCACGCAGTACCCGCAAGGCCTCATCAAAGTGCCCCCGCATGGAGGCGGTGGTGTGCACAGCACTTTTGCATTGCACCGCGCGCAGCACCGCACCTGCCGCTTCGAAGGCCTCCGCCCCCTTGGCTGCATACTCGCTCATGCGCGACCATTCACCACGATTGATCGCGTACAACTCGCAATTCAGATAGGCGCCCCCAATCGCTTCAAAGCTGTTGCTCTGCTCGGCGATTGCCAAAGCCCGGCGGGCATAGAAGCCACCCCAGCGGGGGTTCATGCTCGACAGCACGGCCGCTGCGCTGGCGAAGGCCCAGGCCATGGCAGACGGACTTTGCGCGCGTTCGGCCAGGTTGAGGCCCGCGACAAAGTGATACGCCCAGCCCAGCATTTCAAGATTGAAAAATCTCGCCGGTGACAGATGGAGGCTGATTTCCGCCGCGAACTCCAAGCTACGTCGCTGCTCGGCTTGCCTGTCCTTTCTGCGCAATTGCAATCCACCTCGCCTGGCGAACTGAATGATGACCTGCCAGAGGACACCGACCACCATCCCCAGTTTCCCTTTTGGGACCGGCCACGGCGTGCCGTCCAGCGCGCGTACATAATGATGAATGGATGTCTTTGTCTCGAAAAGCTCGGTATAGGCGTCACCGAGCATTTTCTGCCATTCGGACTCGCGGCGGCGTCCGATCTCGGCCTGCTCACGCTCTGCGACGGCATAGGCCCGATGGATATGCTCAATGACTTCCCGGTTCGCATAACTGTGCAGCGCCACCGCAGCCGCAATGGCGTATTGTTCGATGGCGCGGGCGCTCTCCCCCGCCTGCTCCCAGTGATACGCCAGTTCCGCAGCATGGGTCGGCAGTTGCTCAGCGAAGGCGCGCTGCAGGTAGTCCGCTACCTTGCTGTGCGAAGCCCTGCGCTGGGCGAAAGGCAGCAGGCCATAAACCACATCCCGAATGATGGCATGGCGGAAGCTGAAAACCGGCTCAGGCTCGTAGGCCAGTTGAACCAGGAAGCCGCCGGCGACCGCAGCGGTGGCCAAGGCCATCACTTCGGTTTTATCGTGTGAGACCTGCTCCAGCAGCCGCAATGAAAAATCCCGGCCCAATACGCTGGCGGTCTTGATCAGGCCCTGCACCCGCACGCTCAGCCGATCCAGATTGCCCACGATGATGCCTTCCAGGGTGTCCGGCAGCGAGGTCAGGGTTTCCGTACTGAACGTTTTAGAGAGTCGGCACTGACCTTCCTTGACGACCAGCAAGGCCGCAGAACGCAAGGCATTGAGCAGCTCTTCGGCATAAAGCGCGTGCCCTGAGGTTCGCTCAATGACAAAGCGCTCCAGTTCAGCCGGCACCGTTTCGACACCGAGTTTGATAGCAATGAAGTGGCTGACGTACTCCCGGGGAATGACGTCCAGCGCCAAGGTGTCGGCGCGATTCGCACGGAGCAATCTGGCGGTACGTGCTTCTGGCTCTTCCACTGGCCGCGATGCCAGGAGGATCAAAACCCGCGACTCCGTGCCTTCGGCAATCAGGCGATCGAGCAGATCGGCCGAGGCCTCATCGAACCAATGCAGGTCATCCAGGACGATCACCGTAGGCCGATCACCCAAGGCTGCCCGCGTCAAATGCAAGAGCAAAGCTTGCAAGGCGCTGGCCCGTGCAGCGCCGGACATCTGCTGCGTCAACTCGGTCTCGGCAATCTCCAGAGGCAATACATCGTTGAGCAGCGGCCGCCAGGCTTGCAGGCGTTGGAAGCCTTGTAGATGGTCCTCAACGGTTGTCGCCAGCAGATCCGGGCCGCCGTGCTGGCCGTCGATAAGCAATTCGCTCAGCAAGCGCTGCCAGGGGAAATACGGGTTCCCGGCCTCCGCAGCGACACCGGCACAATGTACGCAACGAACCTCCGTGTCGCGGATGTGCTCGATCAGCGCCGACAACAGGCGCGACTTGCCGACCCCCGCCTCGCCACTCAAGATGGCGAGGCCACCGTGCCCCTGTTGCAGTCGATCAATTTTAGCCAGCAGGCACTTCGTTTCCTCAATGCGGTCGGCAATGGCGCCGCCGAAGGAGCGCGTACTGGATTCGACAATCTGCCGCGGCACATAAGCCTGGATCTTGGCCTCCTTGCCTTTCAGCGAGAAGAAGCCAGCCGGCTCGAAACGAAACAGCCCGCGCCCTGCGTCGTAGCTCGCCTGATCGCAGAGCAGACCCTGGGCCCGTGCGGTCATCAAACGGGCGGCGAGATTGACCGAATCTCCCACCATGGATACATGGCGACGCTCAGCGCCACCCGTGTCGACATAAAAAATTCGGCCACGCGTGATACCAATCGACGAGGTAATGCCGATATCCGCCAGTTGTGATTCCAGATTCAAGCCGGCGCGTAAGGCATGCAAGGCATCGTGCTCCCGGCTCTTGTAGGGCAAACCCAGGGCCGATAGCGCGGTGATGCCCTTCTCATCACACGACAGGCGTTCGAGCGATCCACCGTATTTGCGCAGACCAGACTGGAGCTTTTTGACCCCGCGATTCAGTGCTTCGGGAAAATCTGAAGCCGCAGAATCGAGGCCACCGAAGCGAATGAACAAGGTCGATACGTTTCTGAATTCGGCCAGGCGCTCCGCGGCCGCCGAGGCCTGATGCAAGCGCAGAGATTCGGGAAGAAATTTCGCAAAGCCCGCGTCGCCTGCCGCCGCTCGTGGCGCTGGCGATGCGGATAAGCAGCCCGGACTCGCCGTAACCGTGTCTACAACAAAGCAGCCTTCGATTGGTGTGTAACCCTGACAACGGCTGGCCATGGCGGTAACGATCTGGCCACTGCACAGGACCTTACCTTCTTCCGCCCGATGATTCGCCCGAGAGGCCTCCTCTACGGCCGGGCCGGCCAACAGGACATGTTTCTGCTCCTCATCGCCCAGCACCAGGACAGACAGCGCGCCGGCGCTAATGGAAATACGCTGCGCCAGAGCGGCGCCGATACGTTCGCCAATACGCTGCAACTCGCGCTGCATCTCCAATCCACAACGGGCCGCGGCCAGGCTCGCGCGCAGCAGGCTTTTTGCATCACTGTCCTGACACTGCCACAGCACAACCAGCGCATCGCCAATGAAGTCCACGATATCGCCGTCGTGACGCAGGACAACCCTGCTCATCCCATCGAAATAGGCGTCCAGAGCCTGGGCCAGCTGTTCCGCACCCTCCGCCCCTCGCTCCGCGTAGCGGTCGGTCAGACGCGTGAAGTCGACGATGTCGGTGAACATCACCGCACCATGCATCTCGTCCGGCTGACGATCATCGCCAAGCACGATTCCGGGCAGGTAGGGCGAAAAACTCTGGATAGACACGATTGAGCTCAGGGCAACAGCCGAATGCTTGAACTATAGGCCATAGCCTGGCGACTTAAAATCGGTTCCAGTGGTCTGGAGCAACGCGCCATCACCCCATTGGGGAGCTTGTTGCGCAGGACACAGCCTGGCTCAAGCCTCCTCGCATCCGCTCCCCCTCGGTTCGGGTCTCGACTCGGTGAATTCCCGTTTTGAATCAGCTCATCATGGGCAATGCCCGGTCAAGGCGCCATAGCGCCACAATCCAAGCTCCAGCGCCTTGGCCATGCACAAGGTTGCGCTGACGTTATCCACCCGCGCGGCGTGGAAATAGCCCAGTCGCCCCATAACCCGCGCCCCCGGAAGCGCCATCCGGCTCAGGTGCTTCAATCTGCGCAGCGAGGGCCCAACCTGCGCGGTGTAATCCTGGTACTCAATACCGTCGAATCCGGCTTCGACCAGGGCCTGGCGAAACTCTGCCAGAGTCAGCCGGGTTGGCGTGGACATGCCCTGTATCCAGGGTTGGATATAGTCCATTTCCGCCGAGGACAGGCGCGGCGACTCGCGCAGAAAACAGTCCGCAATCATGACTTTTCCACGCGGCGCCAGGACGCGACGTAATTCGCCCAGGACATTGGCAATATTGTTCGCGTGGCAAAGACTTTCCAGCCCCCAGATGGCCGTGAACGCGTGGTCGGCGAAGGGCAATGCCGCGTAATCGGCCAGCAGCAGGCGAGTCTGCCCGCCTACGCCCAGGCTGTTCGCACGCACCTGGCCGATTGTCGCCTGGCGCGGCACCAGGGTTACTCCGGTGACGCGGCAGCCCTTGTTGAGGGCCAGCCAGGTTGCGCTTCCGCCATAGCCGCAACCGGCGTCCAGGACGTGATCCGAGGATTCGATACGGGCTGCGTCCGCCAACACCGCGTTCATGCGCAAGATCGCCCGGCGGTGAGTGCGTGCTTCGCGATCGAAATAACCAAAATGCAGGGCCATTTCCTTCCACCCTGTCCACAAATTCCGGTAGTCCCAATCCGTCGCCTGGTAATACTCACGGATTCGCGAATTATGGCTGCGACGCAGCGTATTCTTCGTTTTCAAACGTGTCGCCTGCTGCATGCTTCCCCCCCCCTGAACTCTCAATGCATTGTTTCAGCGAACCCGGAGCCTGGTGGCTGTGTACAGAGCGAACCGTGATCGAATCTGGCGAACGAATAGCGGCAGGCTTCTGCAACCAAGCTGTGCATCCCGAAACTGGACTCGAAACAGGTCGCAAATCCCCTCAGCCGACCCACTTGTTCTTCCAGCCTGATGGTATGCAACTACTGGATTCGCGTCCACACGCGAGCCCGTATTTCTCCAAGGCCATGGGGGCCTCGGGGATTCCAACCCTGGCCACTTGTTTTAGCACAGCAAATGACCAGGGTTTTAAGGAACTTCCCCATGCCGACACAGGCCCATCGTGTCACTCACAGACGGGCTGGCCTAGGACGCCGCAGTCCAGCGCAGATTCAACTGCCGCGCCGCCCGCACATCATCCAGGCGTCGCACCGGCTGGGTATAGGGCGCGCCCTTGACCTTGTCGATGTCGGCCTTGGCCTCGTCCCAGATCGCGATCATCGCCTCGACGAAGGCATCCAGGGTGGCTTGATCTTCCGACTCGGTGGGCTCGATCAGCAGGCACTCCGGCACCAGCAGGGGAAAATACACGGTGGGTGCGTGGTAGTTGTAGTCCAGCAGCCGCTTGGCCATGTCGGTGGCGGTGAATTCCAGCTCCTGCTTCTGCTTTTTCAGGGTGACGATGAACTCATGGGTGGCCCGACGCCCCTCAAAAGCCAGATCAAAACCGGCCTGTTTCAGCCGCGCCATCAGGTAGTTGGCGTTCAGGGTGGCGTATTCGGCCACCCGGGTCATGCCGTCCGGCCCCAGCATCAGGGCATAGATATAGGCGCGCAGCAACACCCCGGCATTGCCCATGAAGGCCGACAGACGACCGATGGACTGGGGCAGGTCCCGCTCATCCAGCCAGCGGTACTGCGCGCCATCCTGGCCCACGATCGGCATCGGCATGAACGGCAGCAGACGCTGCGACACGCCCACCGCACCGGAACCCGGCCCACCACCGCCATGTGGGGTGGAAAAGGTCTTGTGCAGATTCATGTGAATCACATCGAAACCCATATCCCCCGGCCGCACCTTGCCGAGGATCGCGTTGAGATTGGCGCCGTCGTAATACAGCAGGCCACCGGCGGCATGCACTTTTTTCGCGATCAGTTCGATCTTGCGCTCGAACACCCCCAGGGTGGATGGGTTGGTCAGCATGATGCCGGCGGTCTTCGGCCCCAGGGCTGCCTCCAGCGCTTCCAGATCGACATCCCCATGCTTGTCGGTGGGGATTTCCCGCACACTGCAACCGCACTGGATCGCCGTTGCCGGATTGGTGCCGTGGGCCGCGTCCGGCACCAGGATTTCGGTGCGCTCGGTGTCACCGCGCGACAGATGATAGGCGCGGATCATCGCCACCCCGGCGAACTCGCCCTGGGCGCCGGCCATCGGCGTCAGCGACACGCCCTTCATGCCGGTCACCGACTTGAGAATCTCCTGCAGATCGTACATGCAGGCCAGATAGCCCTGGCTGTGATCCGGGGTGGCCAGCGGGTGGCGGGCGAGGAATTCCGGCAGCATCGCCAGGGTGTTACAGGCCCGCGGATTGTATTTCATCGTGCAGCTGCCCAGGGGGTAGAACTGCGTGTCGATGGAGAAATTCTTCTGCGACAGACGGGTGTAATGCCGTACCACCTGCATCTCCGACACTTCCGGCAAGCCGGGCACATCGCTGCGCAGAAACTCCGCCGGGATCGCCGTGGCCTCGGGGGCATTCACCGGGGCCTGGGCGGCGGCACGGCGGCCGGGTGAGGACAGTTCAAAAATCAGTGCTTCACTCATCTCAGGCTCCCAGCGCCGCTTTCAGTTCGTCTACATACCGCGCGATATCCGCATCCGACTTGGTTTCGGTCACACACAGCAACAGGGCTTCACCCAGCTCCGGGTAATCCCGCGACAGATCGAAGCCGGCCAGCACGTCGCGCTTGGACATCGCATCGATCACGCCCGCGACCGGTCTGGGCAGACGCACCACCGCCTCGTGGAAACGCGCGCCGGCAAACACCAGTTCCACGCCGTCGATCTGGCAGATCGCATCCAGCAGCTGTTGCGTGTTCTGCCAGCAGCTCATCGCCACCCGCTTAAGCCCTTCGGCGCCCAGCAAAGCCATGTGGATGGTCGAGGCAGTGACCACCAGGCCCTGGTTGGTGCAGATATTGGAGGTGGCCTTGGCCCGGCGGATATGCTGCTCGCGCGCCTGCAGGGTCAGGGTGTATCCCTCCTTGCCCTCCAGATCGACGGTCTTGCCGACAATCCGCCCCGGCATTTGCCGTACATGCTGCTGCTTGCAGGTGAGAAAACCGTAGTAAGGCCCGCCCGAAGACAAGGGTGCGCCCAGCGGCTGACCCTCACCGCAGACGATGTCCGCACCCTGCGCGCCCCACTGGCCCGGTGCTTTGAGCAGCGCCAGCGCCAGCGGATTGACCACACCGATGACCAGCGCACCCTGATCATGGGCCCAGTCAGTCAGACCATCCACGGCTTCCAGCTGGCCGAAGAAATTCGGCTGCGGAATCACCAGCGCGGCAATCCCCTGCCCCGCATGCGCGGCCAGGGCCTCGACCATCGTGGTGCCGGACTCGGCGCAATACGGCAGGGAAATGAACTCGAAACCCTGGGCATCGCAGATGGCCTTGGCCACCGCGCGATAATACGGATGCACATTGGCCGGCATCGCAATGCGATGCTGCTTGACCTTGCGGTTGGCCCGCGCCGCCATCAATACCGCTTCAGCCAGACCGGAGGCGCCGTCGTACAGGGACGCATTGGACACGTCCATGCCGGTCAGCTCGCACATCATGGTCTGGTATTCGTAGATCAGCTGCAGCGTGCCCTGGCTGGCTTCGGCCTGGTAGGGCGTATAGGCGGAATAGAACTCGCCACGGGTGGCGATCTGCCAGACCGCCGCCGGAATGTGATGCTCGTAGGCGCCGGCGCCGATGAAGCACAAGGGCTGACCATCCTGCTCGGCGCGCTCGTGCATCAGCCGCGAGACCTCCATCTCGCTGCGCCGCGCGGGGATATTGTCGAAAGACTCAACCTTCAGATTGGCCGGAATCTCATCAAACAGGTCCTCAATACTCTTGGCGCCGATGGTGGCCAGCATGGCGCTGACTTCGGAGTCGGTATGGGGAATGAAAGGCATAGGGTTTACTCAGTCATTTCAACTAGAAAATGAGCCCGATGGATCGCGCCGCGCCAGCGCCTGTCGCCGCTGTCCTGGCCGCCGCTCGAAGCGGCGCAGAATCCTGACGCGCCCTGGACATGCCCTGGGCGCGTCGCGCGATGGGATCGACGATCCGGCTCAGGCTTCGGCTTGCAGGAATTCGCCATAGGCGGCCGCATCCAGCAGTCCGGCCAGATCCTGCGCATTATCCGGCTTCAGCTTCATGATCCAGCCGTCGCCATAGGGATCTTCGTTCAGCGTTTCCGGCGCATCGGCCAGAGCTTCATTGCCGGCCAGCACGGCGCCAGCCACCGGCGCATACACATCGGAGGCGGCCTTGACCGATTCCACCACGGCGCAAGCTTCACCTGCGCTCAGGGTGCGCCCGACTTCCGGGGCTTCGACATAGACCAGATCGCCCAGGGCTTCCTGGGCATGGTCGGAGATGCCGACAGTGACACTGCCATCGGCTTCAAGGCGGACCCACTCGTGGGACTTGGTGTATTTCAACTCGGTGGGAATCTGGCTCATTTCGAGGCCTCCGGTAGATCAATCAAAACCTTGCCATGGCGCACAAAGGGGGCCTTCACCACCCGCGCCGGCACTTCTTTATTGCGAATCTGAATCTGCACCTGGGTGTAATCCCCAGCCGGCACTCGGGCCAGCGCGACGGAACAGTTTGCCGTCGGGGCGAAGCCACCGCTGGTGATCTCCCCCGCACCCGCGGGCGTGCGCACCACCTGGTGGGCCCGCATCACCCCGCGCCCTTCCAGCACCAGGCCCACAAAGCGTGGCAAGTCACCGGCGGCGCGTTCGGCCTCCAGGGCAGCCCGACCAATGAACTGACGTTCAGCCGGTTCCCAGGCGACAGTCCAGTTCAGGCCGGCGGCCAGAGGTGAAATGTCCTCAGCCATGTCCTGGCCATAGAGATTCATCCCGGCCTCCATGCGCAGGGTGTCCCGCGCGCCCAGACCGCAGGGTCTGACCCCGGCCGCGAGCAGGCCATCCCACAGACCCGGCAGGGCCGCGACCGGCAGAATGCATTCAAAACCGTCTTCGCCCGTGTAGCCGGTACGCCCGATCAGGCCATCGGCATCGCCGACACAGTGAAACACCGCCAGCTCGGCGGCGGCGTCACGGTAGGCTTCGGGCAGCAAGGGCAAGGCTTTTTCGCGCGCCCCAGGGCCCTGCACGGCAATGATTCCCAGATCCCGCCGCGCTTGCAGAGCCACTGCATAACCCGCCGCCTGGGCCTGCATCCAGGCCAGATCCTTGTCCGCCGTGCCGGCATTGACCACCACGCGATAAAAATCGGCCAGCGCGTAGACGATCAGATCGTCGACCACGCCTCCGGCCGGATTGAGCATGCACGAATACAGGGCCTTGCCGGGACGGATCCGGGCCACATCATTGGCCAGCAGATGGCGCAGGAAGGCGGTGGCCTCGGCCCCGCGCACATCCACGGCGCACATATGGGAAACGTCGAACATGCCTGCGGTTTGCCGCACGGCATGGTGCTCTTCCAGTTGAGAGCCATAGTGCAAGGGCATGTCCCAACCGGCGAAATCGACAATTTTGGCGCCAGCAGCCTGGTGCTGCTGGATCAGAGGCGTTGTTTTTCCCACGGCGAAGTTCACCTGTGTTGAGGTTGTCTGTTCGCCGCCCCTCTGTCCTATAACCTGAGAGTTAAGCCCCTTCGGTGGGTATCACTACCGCTCTCCAGAGTCGGACGAAATGCTTTCGACAAGCTCGCGCTGTCGATCGTCTTTCCAATGATCGCCGTCCTTTTGCCTGAGCGATTCCGGGCGGATTTGCGCCTTCGGCGGCCAATCCCGGCAACTGCGTCTTGCCTGAACTGACTCTCTCCCGCGATCATTGCGGCCGCTTGCGCAGCCAAACCGAGGGCGGACTATACCGTTTTCATCTCGCGCTCGCCATGCGGCAGCGCTCCGGAGCCCAGCGCGTAGGCCATGAACTCCTGCTTGATCCGCGTCTGCCGATCAACCAGATTCAGCCCCCAGTCCCGCAAACGCAGGACCTCACCGCTGCGGCTGCCAAACAGCAGATTCAGCGCATCCATCATGGCGATAGCCGGCAGGACGGAGCGCCGCCGCCCGCGCGCATACTGCCGCAACCAGGGTTCCACCGCCCGCCGCGGACCCTGACGCCAGCGCAGCGCTGGCGCGCCGAACAGGGCCGCAGCGTCTTCAAAGCCCAGATTCATGCCCAGACCCGCCAGGGGATGAACGGCATGCGCCGCGTCTCCGATCAGGGCGATCGCATCGGCGGCATAACTGTTGGCATGCTGCAGCACCAGAGGAAAGGCCGCGCGGCGGCTGACCAGGCGAAAGCCCGATTGTCCGCAGGCGCGGGCGACCGCGGTGCAGAAGTCCGCCTCGGCGCAGTGCAGCAGTTCGGTGGCTACGGCATCGGCCACCGACCAGACGATGGACACCTGACCGTTGGCCAGGGGCAACAGGCCCAAGGGGCCGCGGGAGGTAAACGCCTGACGCGCGACCGACTGATGCGCCTGCTCCGGCTCCAGCACGGCCACAATGCCTTGTTGCTGGTAATCGCGGAACTCCACGCCGATGCCGGCGCGCTGGCGCACCCGCGAGGAACGCCCGTCCGCCCCGACCAGGAGTTGGGTCACGGCTGAGCGGCCATCACGGCAGTGCAACCGCAAGCCCTGCGGGTGGATTTCGAAACGCGCGAACTGGGCCCCTTGCCAGCGCTCGATCTGGCCGGCGCAGGCGCCGATGGCCTGATCCAGCGCTGCCTGCAAGCCTGGCACTTCGACGATATGACCCAGCTCGGGCACCGCCAGTTGCGCTGCCGAAAAGCTGATCTGGCCGGCACCGTCCGCATCCCAGACCTGCATCGCCTGATACGCCTGCGCGCGTCGGGCCAGCGCCTCGGGCCAGGCCTGGACCTGTTCGAACAAGGCCCGCGAGCTCGGCGACAAGGCCACCACCCGCAAATCGTAGGCGCCGGCCGGCGCCGCGTTCAAGGGTTCGGCCGCTGCGTCCATCAGCAGTACCGAAAACCCGGCCTGGGCGGCCAGCAAGGCCGCCAGACTGCCGACCGGACCGGCACCCACAATCGTCAATTCCTGCTGCGGCAAAGACATGGACTAAGGTTTCCTGGCCAGCACCGAGTGCAGATCGGCTTCGATCTGCAGGCCCGCTTTCAACAGACCGTAGCGCTGCATCTTCTCGGCCAGCTGGGCTTTGACATGGACAAGAAAGATCCGGGTCCTGCGCTTGGCCAGATCCCGGGCAATGGATTCCAGATTCATCATCGCCGTGGTGTCCAGCACGTTGACATCGGCCAGATCGAGCACCACGGTATGCACCTCTCGATCCACCGCCGCGATGATTTTCAGGGCTTTATGGGCCGCGCCGAAGAACAAGGGACCATCCAGGTCATAGACCACCACACCCTTGACGTGCGCCTCGTCATGGACATGACGTCGATGATCCACCACGGCGGTCGCGGTCAGTTCGGTCATGCGCCGCATGAACAGCAGCGAAGCCAGCGCCACTCCGGCCACCACCGCGACCTGCATATCAATCAAAACGGTGAGACTGAAGCAGGTCAGCAAGACCGCCATGTCCGAACGTGGCGCCGTCCGGACGATGCGCAGCGCATGTTCGGCTTCGCTCATGTTCCAGGCCACCACCAGCAGCACCGCGGCCATCGCCGCCATGGGGATCAGGGACAGCAGCGGCGCCGCCAGCAGCATCGCGACCAGCACGAATACCGAGTGAACGATCGCGGCCACCGGCGTGCTGCCCCCGGAACGGACATTGGTCGCAGTCCGGGCGATCGCCGCGGTCGCGGGAATGCCGCCAAAGAAAGCCACCGCAATATTACCCACGCCCTGGCCGATCAATTCGCTGTCCGGATCATGCTGGCGCCCGGTCATGCCATCGGCCACCACCGCACACAGCAGGGATTCCAGGGCCCCCAGAAGGGCGATGGCGAACGCCGCTCCGAGCAAGGCCCGCAACAAGGTGAAGCTCAGACCCAGGGGTTCGCCGTCCGGCCCGGGCAAATTCCAGGGCAGGACAAACTGCGGGGCCAGCGCGGGAATGCCGTGCAGCAGTTGCCCGTCCAGCTCGAAACTGAAGCGGCTGGCAATCGTATCCACGGCCGGCAACAGGTCCACGTAATTGAACACCCCGCCCAGGGCGGTGCCGGCAAGCAGGGCCACCAGATACGAGGGCACCCGGCTCTGGCGGCGTTTCCACAGCAACAGGACCGCCAGCGTGCTGGCGCCGACCAGGAATTCGGCCCAGCGCGCGCTGGGCAGAGCCAACAGCATGTTTCCCAGCTTGCCGAGAAAATGCACCGCATCCCCGTGCGGCTGCAAACCGAAAAAGTCCGCCAGCTGCAAAGTGGCGATAACCGTACCGATCCCGGCGGTAAAGCCCACCACCACCGGATACGGAATCAGCTGGATCAGTCGTCCCAGACGCATCAGTCCAAACGCGATCATCATCAGACCGGCCAGCGCGCCGCTGACCAGCAGGCCGCCCAGACCGTACTGCTGCACCACCGGCAGGAGCACCACCACAAATGCTGCGGTCGGCCCGGAAATGTTCACCCGCGAACCGCCCAGGACGGCGATCAGCAAACCACCGATGATCGCGGTGTACAGACCATGCTGAGGCGCAACCCCGCTGGCGATCGCCAGCCCCATCGACAACGGCAGGGCCACGACGCCGACGGTCAGCCCCGACAGCAGATTGGCCGGCAGCGAACGGAGCAGAGTCCCCTCGGACCAGGCCTGACGCAGCGCCGCGGCGATCATCGCCGCGACTGCTGGGCGGGACGGTCGTTCTGATCCTTCACCTAGGCCGCCATCACGGCTTCAATCTGCGCCACGGTTTTCGGCACGCCTGCACTGAGCAGCTCAGGTTCCCCGGCGGTCACCAGCACATCATCCTCGATACGGATACCGATATTGGCGAACTCCGGTGGAATGCCCGGGGTGTCCGCGGAAACATACAGGCCGGGCTCGATGGTCAGCACCATGCCGGGCTGCAACTCGCGCCAGCTGCCATTTTCCCGGTAGGCGCCCACATCATGCACATCCATGCCCAGCCAGTGACCGGTCTTGTGCATGAAGAAATCCATGTATTTCTGCGTGTCGATCAATTCCTCAAGATTACCCTTGAGCAGGCCCAGGTCCAGCAGGCCCTGGGTCAGAATCGGCACCACGGTTTCGTGCGGCGCCAGCCAGTGCTGGCCCGCCCGGACGGCGGCGATGCCGGCGAGTTGTGCCTCGAGCACGACCTCGTACAAGGCTTTCTGGGCCGTGCTGAACCGCCCGCTCACCGGAAAAGTTCGGGTGATGTCCGCGCAATAGCCCTGGAATTCGGCGCCGGCGTCGATCAGGCACAGATCGCCATCTCGCAGGGGCGCGGAATTTTCCACGTAATGCAGGACACAGGCATTGGCGCCGCCGCCGACGATACTGCCGTAAGCGGTCTCCATGCCGTGGCGCTCGAAATCATGATGAATCTCGGCGCCGAGCTGATATTCGTACAAACCGGCATGGACCTTCTGCATCGCCCGCACATGCGCCGCGGCGGAAACCGCGCCGGCGTAGCGCATCATCGCCACCTCGGCAGGCGACTTGCGCAACCGGTGCTCGTGCAGCACTTCGCCCAGATCGTGAATCTGGCTGGGGGCGTTCACGCCTTGCCGGATCATCTGCCGCACCCGACCGATCCAGGCTTGCAGGCGCCGATCATGCTGCGCATTCCAGCCGGAGGGAAAATACACCGCCCGGCGATCCTGCAGCAGGCCGGGCATTTTCTCGTCGAGATCGGCCAGAATCTCAGCCCGGTCTGCGGCGTAATCGCGCACGCAGCCTTCCGGTCCGGCGCGCCGTCCATCCCAGATTTCCCGCTGCTTGTCCTTGGGCCGACAGAACAACACGAACTCGCCATCGGCGTGCCCGGGCGCCAGAACCGCCCAGGCGTCCGGTTCCGGAAAACCGCTCAGGTAGCGAAAATCCGAATTCTGCCGGAACCGATAATGCACATCGCTGTTGCGCATCTGCTCGCTCGCGGCCGGGATGATGGCCACCGCATCGTGGCCGATCGCCTCCATCAAACGCTCACGGCGGGCGGCGTATTCCGCCGCGGATATCTGGGCCTCAACCGGCCTGGGGATGTAATTCGACATAAAGCGTTTGGGCTACCACCTTGAGGTACTCGACGATTTCAACATAGGCGTCTTCGGCGCCGTCTTCGTCTTCGTCTACGGTTATCTTGCAAATCTCGGACAGGTCACGGAGCAGCTCCTGAATCTCCGCCGAGAGCGCGCTGGGCGCCAGGGCGCCTGCCGCGCCGATACCAAACAACAGGCCTTCACTCCATTCCGCCAGAGCTTCCACACGTAGCGCCAGCGGTGCATGATCCGGCGGCAGCAGCGGGACAAAGCCACAATCGCTGTCATCCAGCGCGTCTTTCACCCGCTGGGCAAAATCCAGCAGCCAGGTCCAGGCTTCGGCCTGCTGATCGGCGCCATCCAGACCCAGATCCGCCGGCAGCTGCCGGTAACGACACCACAAGCCGGCCAGCTGGCCGTGAAACCCGGCCGGACCCGCGGTGGATTCCACCTCACTCAGATGCTCGGCCAGTTCGCTGTAATTAAATTCACTCATCCGGGCATTATCCCATGGGCACTGAGGAGGCACCATGCAAGTTCCGGGTGTGTCCGCTCCGGGTTTGGCGGATAATGCGCCAATGAACACCGCTCCTGCCTTCAAAGACTGCCTGGCCCAACTCGTGGGCACCCCGTCCGTGAGCAGTACCCATGCCCACCTGGACATGAGCAATCAAGCGGTCTGCGAACTGCTCGCCAACTGGCTGGAGCCGCTGGGCTTCGCCTGCGAGATGCAACCGGTACCAGGGCGGTCGGACAAGTTCAACCTGATCGCCTGCCGCGGCCGTGGCGATGGTGGCCTGGTGCTCAGCGGGCATACCGACACCGTACCCTTCGATGAGACCGGTTGGGACAGTGACCCCTTCACGCTGACCGAGGTCGGAGCGCGCTGGCACGGCCTGGGCAGCTGCGACATGAAGGGCTTTTTCGGCCTGTGCGTGCAATTGGCCGCGGAGATCAAGGATCACCCTCTGGATCAGCCGCTGGTCATTCTGGCCACCGCCGACGAGGAATCCGGCATGGACGGGGCCAAAGCCCTGCTCGCCTCCGGGCGCCGTTTCGGTCGCCACGCCCTGATCGGCGAACCCACCGGCTTGCGGCCCATCCGGATGCACAAGGGCATCTTCATGGACGCCTTGCGCGTGCGTGGCCGCGCCGGTCATTCGTCCAATCCGGCAGCCGGCGTGAACGCCGTCGAAGGGGTCCATCGGGCACTGGGCGCCATCCTGCGCATGCGCGACGAATTGAAAACCCGCGAGACCAGACCGGAGTTTTCGGTCCCTTACGCCACCCTGAATCCCGGCTGCGTGCACGGTGGAGACAGCCCGAATCGGATTCCCGCCGCCTGCGAGCTGCAGTTCGACTTGCGCCAGCTGCCGGGTCAGTCCCTGGACGACCTGCGGGCCGAATTGCGCGGCCGGATCGATCAGGCCCTCCAAGGCGAGGCCTGGGAGTGGGAGCATGCCAGCCTGTATGAAGGCACGGCGGCGTTTGAAACGCCAGCGCAAGCCGCCATCGTCAAACTGGCGGAAAAGCTCACCGGCAGCCCCGCCCAGGCGGTCAATTTCGCCACCGAAGGCGGCTACCTGAACGCGCTGGGCATGCAATCCCTGGTGCTGGGCCCCGGCAGCATCGATCAGGCCCATCAACCCAATGAATACCTGGCGATGGACCAGATTGCGCCGATGCTGGACATCCTGCGCGGCATGGTGAAAAACTTCTGCAGTGAAAAATAATCTGTTTCCCGAAGCCGTGCGCCGCGCGGCCCCGTATATCAACGCCCACGGTGGGCGTACCTGTGTGGTCCACATTCCCGGCGAAGTGGCGCTCTCCAGCGCGCTCAAGTCCCTGGTCTATGATCTGTCGGTGGCGCATAGCCTGGGCCTGAAACTGATCCTGGTCCTCGGCGCTCGCCCGCAGATCGAGGCCCGCCTGCAGGCCCGGGCGCACAGCTCGCCCGTGGTCGCCGGCCACCGCGTCACCGACGCGGTGGCGCTGGACTGCGTTCGGGAGGCGGCCGGAGACCTGCGGTGCGAATTCGAGGCCTTGCTCAGTACCGGCCTGGCCAGCACCCCGATGGGCGGCGCGCGCATCCGGGTCGCCGGCGGCAATCTGGTCACCGCGCGTCCAGTCGGCGTCCTGCAAGGTGTCGATTTGCAATACACCGGCGAGCTGCGCCGGCTCGACACCGATACGCTGGGCGACCATCTGGCCAAAGGCCGCATCGTTCTGCTGCCGCCGGTAGGCTATTCGCCCAGCGGCGAAACCTTCAATCTGCGCAGTGATGATCTGGCCGTCGCCACGGCTCAAGCCATGGGTGCGGACAAACTGGTCCTGCTGGTGCCGCGGCCGGTCGAAGTCGGCGAACTGTGTCTGAATGCGCCCCCGGCCGACCCCGATGAAACCCAGTTGCTGGCCATGGCGGCGGTGCGCCAAGGCGTGCCCCGGGTGCATATCCTCGATGCCGCTCAGGATGGTGCCTTCCTGCGCGAGCTTTACACCCCGGATGGCGCCGGCCTGATGGTTTCGGCCCAGGCTTATGACAGCCTGCACCAGGCCAGCATCGACGACATCGGTGGCCTGCTGCAATTGATCGAGCCCCTGGAGCGTCAGGGCGTGATCGTGCCGCGCTCGCGTGAGCAGATGGAACTGGAGATTGAGCGCTTCACCGTCATGGCCCGCGATGACACCATCATCGGCTGCCAGGCCCTGTTCCCCTACCCGGAGCAGCGCTGCGCGGAACTGGCCTGCATCATCGTCGCGCCGCATTATCAGCATGGCGGCCGGGCCACGGCACTGCTGGCCCACGCCGAACTGTGCGCCCGCGAACTGGAACTGGACCGGCTATTCGTACTCACCACCCAGACCGCGCACTGGTTTATCGAGCACGGCTTTCGTCCCGGCAGCCTGGATGAGCTGCCGCCGCAAAAGCAGGCCTTTTACAATTACCAGCGCAATTCCAAAGTGCTGATCAAAGATCTGGGCTAGGCCCGTGCGCGACGTGGCGAGCACCAGCGGGCGAAGTGCGCACCAGCGGCAACCCAGCGCTTTGCTTCAGCGCCGCAGTGGCACCCGACACGCCACAGGCTGCGCGGGCTGATGGCGCACATCCCGCGCCTGTACTGGCCCGAGCAGCTGGAGGTCGGCCAGCAGCTGGAGATTGCCGGTGACCGGGCCCACCACCTGCTGCGCGTCCTCAAGCGCCGCGAAGGCGATCCCGTGATCCTGTTCGGGCCACCGGATTATGAATCTGTCGGACAGATCTGTTCCGCCGGCAAACAACAGCTACTGGTCCTCGTCCAGCAGGTTCAGCGGGTCCGGCGCGAATCTCCATTGCACTGCGTACTGGTGCAGGGTCTGTCGCGCGGGGACCGCATGGATTACAGCGTGCAGAAGGCGGTGGAGCTGGGCGTCTTCGCGATCCAGCCGGTCCTGACCCAGCGCAGCGGCGTGCAGCTGGGCGGGGACCGGCTGGCCCGTAAACAGGCGCACTGGCAGGCGATCGCCCTGTCCGCCGCCGAACAGTCCGGGCGCACCTGCGTGCCGCAAGTGCGTCCGTGTCTGCGCCTGGATCAGTTCCTGAGCGAGCAATCCTCGCCGGGCTTCGTGCTGGCGCCCGATGGGCCGGACGACTGGGGCACCGCACCGCCCGTAAACGAGGAGATCAATCTGCTGGTTGGCCCGGAGGGTGGATTATCCGCCGACGAACTGGATCTGGCCCAACGCTGCGGCCTGAGGCCCTTGCGTCTCGGGCCACGCATCTTGCGCACTGAAACGGCCGGTGCCGTGGCGCTAACAGCCATGCAATGCCACTGGGGGGATTTTTGACACGCCCATCCAGAGCGAGAGCACCGGACAGCTGATTTCCACGCTGCGGCGCGCGCCTCAGGCCCGCCGCGTGATCAGCCCGGCGCCTCAGTCCGCGACATAGGGACGCGCCGCGGCGGCCAGTGCATCCAGATCAGGGATAATCGCCGCGCGGTTGGACACCCGCACACGGCTATAGATCAAGGCTGCCGCAGGATCATTCTCGATCAAGGCCGGCTGCATGGCGATTTCATTCAAGGTCACGATCAGCGGATAGGCCTGAGAGACGATGGCGACGGCTGCCGCCCGCACCGGCGCATGCAGCACCACGACCCGGCATTTGCGCTCCATCGCCGGCACCGGCTGACCCACCATCCCCTCAAAGCTGACGATCGGCACATCTTCGTGTTGCCATTCAACCTGGCCCAGCAACCAGCCCGGCCCTTTCTTCTGGCAAGGCACAATCACATCCTGTCCCAGCACCTCGGCCACGGCCGAGTTGGGCAGGATCAGGCTTTCCTTCGCCAGGCTGATCAACACACTGTAAACATGGGTGGGTAGCTGGGAACTCATAAGGCCTCCACCGCCATCGCCTCGCGCAACTCACTGATCAGTTGCGCCTCCTGATACGGCTTGATCAGATAACGGTTGACCCCGATCGCCGCTGCGCGCTCGCGGTGCTTGTCGCCACTACGGGAGGTAATCATGATGATGGGCACCTGAGCCAGTTGCTCGTTGTGGCGAATGAAAGTCGCCACCTCGAAGCCATCCACCTTGGGCATTTCGATATCCAGCAATACGGCGTCGGGGGTTTCCGCCTGCAATTGGGCAATCCCGTCCATCCCATCCTTGGCGGTGACCACCCGGTAGCCGTTGCGGGTCAGGACGCGCTCCGCGACGCGCCGCATGGTAATGGAATCATCGATGACCATAACCATCGGTTGATGCATCGGCGCACTGACCGGCTCATGGGTTCCGGCGACATCCTGCAATTTCTTCCGCAGACGATCCTGAACCAGAGCCACCACGTCCAGAATCAGCACCACGCGCCCGTCCGCCTGAATCGTCGCGCCGGTCACGCCCACCACCGTGCTGACCTGGGGCCCGGCGGTTTTGGTCACCAGTTCGCGGCTGCCGAGCAATTGATCCACCACGACGGCCACCCGGCGATCGGAAATCCCCATGCCCTCGCCGGTGTGCACCAGGATAACCGGCAAATAGGCTCGCTCTGCGGGCGGTTTCGCATCCAGTCCGAGCAGCTGACCCAGATAGCGGACCCGGTATTCCTGGTCCCCGTATTTGAATCCCTGCTCGTCGTTCAGGTATTGATCGATATCCTCGGCCGGCAATCGGGCGATCCCTTCGATCGTGGCCAGCGGCGCCGCGTACACTTCGTCGGCGACTTGCACCAGCAGCGCCTGAGAGATGGCCAGTGACAGGGGCATGCGAATCACGAAGCGTGCGCCCTGGCCGGTGGTCGAATCCAGATCCAGCGTCCCGCCGAGCTGTTTGACTTCGGAGGACACCACATCCATGCCCACTCCGCGGCCGGCATCCTGAGTCAGAGAGTCGGCGGTGGAGAATCCGGGCTGGAAGATGAATTGAGCCAGTTCCGGTTCGCCCAGCTGGGCATCCTGGGTCATCAGGCCCCGTTCGATGGCCTTTTCGCGGATACGCTGGAAATCCAGCCCCCGACCATCATCGCGAATTTCTATGGCCAGCTTCGAGCCATCCCGGGACAGCTGAATATTGACCGTTCCCGCAGCAGGCTTGCCCGCCGCAACGCGCTGCTCAGGCGTTTCGATACCGTGAATCACGCAATTCCGGATCACGTGCTCGATCACCGGCGTCATGCGCTCCAGCACATTGCGGTCCATTTCGGCTTCGATCCCGTCCAGGAGCAAGCTGGCCTGTTTTCCGTTGTCTCCGGCTGTCTGCCGAGCCACCCGCTGCAAACGCTGCACCTGGCGCGAAAACGGCACCATCAAGGTACTCATCAGGCCTTGCTGAACCGAGGTATTGACCCGGCCCTGCTGGAGCAGCAAGGTATCGGTTTCACTGACCACATTGGACATAGAGCCGTGCAGGCTGGACAGGTCAGTGACCGATTCGGACAGGGCGCGGGTCAGCTCCTGCATCCGCGAATAGCGATCCATTTCCAGGGGATCAAATTCCTCGCCATAGCGATCTGCGTCTTCCGCCCCCATTTGCCGACCGTGCTGCCGGGCCTGGACCTGCGCATCGGTTTCCGACTCGAGCATGCGCAACTGATCACGAATGCGCACGATCGTCTGCTCCACTTCGCGCAACTGAATGGAAAACGAGCTGACCTGGCGCTCCAGACGCGAACGGTAGATGCTGATCTCACCCGCTTCATTCAGCATCGAGTCCAGTTGTTCAACGCTGACCCGTGCCGTTTCGCGCCGAATCGCCGCCAGTCGTTCATCCTGGGGCGCTTCCCAATTCAGAGATTCGGCCCAGGGCCGTTGCGCAACGGCGCGCTGTGGCACCGGCGCCGCAATGATCTCCGGCACTTCGGCCACGCCGGGCGCCTCTTGGGGCGAAACCTCCTGCGGCTGGGGCGGTGGGGGCGATACCGGCAGTTCCGGCGCGGTGCCATGCTTGGCTGCGCTCAGGTGCCCATGGAACCGATCCGAGGCCAGCTGCAGATCCTGCAGCAGGGTCTCATTCACCGCCCCACCCTGCTGAACCAAGGCCTCCAGCCTGGATTCCAGTGCATGCACTTCGTCTCCGAGAGCGGTCATCGCAGACATCCGCGCCCCACCCTTGAGGGTGTGCAGAATTCTGAGCATTTCCGCCCAGTCGACCGTTTCACCCTGACGCGCGCGAAGCTCCACGCAGAGCGCGTCGAAGGCTTCCATCAGTTCCATGCCTTCGGGCAGGAAGATATCAACCAGTTCCGCCAGATCCTGTTGCGACTGCGCGGCCGCTGCATCGATCTGCGGCGCCTCAACCGGTTCTGGAGCCAACGCCGCATCCGGCAATGTGACCTCAGCCGCACTCGCAATCGCTTCCGTCTGCTCCGGTTCTCCGCGCAGGTCTTCCAGCAGCGCCGGAGCGCCCACCGGACGCTGCCCGGCTCGCATCCCGTCCAGCAACTGGTGCAGCCCATCGATCGCCTGATGCAGACGTCCCAGGGATCCGCTGCCCGGCTGCTCACCCCGTTCAAGTCCCGCGAAGATGGACTCCATTTCTTGCGCCACGGCGCCCAGACTGAGCTGTCCGGCTTTATCAGCCCCGGCCTTGAAGCTCTGCAAATCGCGTCGTAGCACCCGCAGCGGTTCGAGCGCCGACTGATCTTCTTCCCAGGCGGCAAAATGATGATCGACCGATTCAAGCTGTTCCTGCGCCTCGGCCTGGAACAGCTCTTGCGCTTCGGGATCCAGCGGCCAGATATCCTCGGCAGGCAGGTCTTCCCCGGTCTGCTCTGCCGTGACCGCGGATGGGTATCCGGTATCCAGCGCTACGGCCTCGGGCTCGGACTCCAGGTCTGCCGATGCAAGCTCCTCGGCCGGGGTCGGGGCGGACCCCGCTGCTGATTCACCCTGCAGGATGGCCAGCACCGCGCTGGGGTCGGCGTCACGCCCTTCGCGGAACTCATCCAGCAAGTTGAAAGTTGCCATGACCGTCTGGCTGAGCCGCGACAACAGGCCCTGGTCGATCGGGTCAATTTCGCCAGCCAGAACGGACTTCATCAGCTTGTCCAGCGCTTCGCCCACATGGCCCAGGCCCTGCGCGCCAGCCGTCCGGGCACTGCCTTTCAAGGTATGGAAAATGCGCTGCAATTTGGTTTGCGCGACGCTGGAATCAGGTTGCGAACTCCAGTTCTGCAATTCCGATTCGGCGTCTTCGAGCAGGCCAACCGCCTCTTCGGAGAAGACTGCGGCCAATTCCAGATCGAGACCACCGCGAACGCTGGGCAACTGCTGATACAGGCCCTCCAACTCGGCTGACAGCGCTGCATCAAGCGGCGGACTCTGGGCTTGACGAACGGCCTCAAGCTGCCCGCTGAAAGCCGTATGCAGGCGCTGCAGCAGCGCCCGGGATGCGGGCTGAGCGCTGGTCTGCAAACCCTGGGTCAGGCGTTCTCCCGCCTCGGCCAACTGACTGATTGGCGCGAAACCAGCGGCGCCCGCGCCACCGCGCAAGGAATGGAACAGGCGCACCAGAGCCTGGTCCACCGGAACCTCGTCGCTGGCACCGGCTTGACTGACCAGGTTTTGCAGTTCAGCCAGATACGTCGTTGCATCTTCCAGGAAGAGTTGGACGACCTCTTCCTGGACACCGGCCTCGGCCTCGGATTCGACGCCGAGAATCTTGCGAACCTTGTCTTGAATGGGCTCGACCAACTGCTGGGCAGACGCGCCATCGGCGAAACGCTGCACGACCTCCGGCAGCAACTCCACCGCTCCGGAAACCAGCTCGGTAATCTGCCGGTCGGGCGTCATTTCGCCGTCCTGGCAGCGGTTGAGCATATCTTCGATCGCCCAACCGAACTCGCCAATATCCGCAGCCCCGACCATGCGCCCGCTACCCTTCAAGGTGTGGAACGCCCGGCGCACGGAGGACAGCAACTCGACATCGGAGGGATTCTGAATCCAGCGCGGCAGCAGTTCGCCCAGTTCAGCCATGACCTCGCGGGACTCTTCAATGAAGATCTCCCGGAATTCGGGATCGACGTCCGTTTTGGCCACGGATTCCGCGGCCGGAGCCGCTTCGACGCTCTCGCCAGGTCCTTCGTGTTGCTCTTCGGCCTGAATCGCTTCGCTCAGCGCCTCGAGGTAACGCTCCACATCGGCCAGCAGCTTGTCGGTATTGGGTTGCTGTTCCTGCACCGCCTCGACGTAATATTCGGCGGCGGCAATCACATCGGCGAGTCGGTCGGCAACTACCGGTCGCGTACGCACCGACGCAATGCGTTCGGGGACCAGGATGTCGCCCACGCGCGCGAACACGGCAACCGCATCACTGGAACCCAGCAGGTCAAATACCGACCCGATATCAACCAGCAGCTGCCTGGCTGTACTGAGCGAGGAATCCTGCCCGCGCAAAATGTAGTGATCGAGTTCGGTCTTGATTCTGGCGACGTTGATCAGGGATTCCCGCAGTACCGCGCCAACCCCTTCCCTGAGGTCCTGATGGGCGGCCCGATCGACCAGAGGCGAGCGCGTGGGCATCAGCTCTGATTCCAGGCCCTGCTCGATGCGCAGCAATGTTTCAGCCACCTGCATCCACTGCTCGTCCGTCCCGCCGTCTTCAAGTCGTCCGATGAACTCTGCTTGCGCCCTAGCCAGCTGGCCCAGCACATCCAGCCCGAGTATCGACAGGGTCGAACTCACGGACTGCAAACTGGTGCTCAGACCCTCTTGCGCATCGCTTTGCCCGCCCGAACGCAAAGCCACATCAATGGTGTCCTTGATATCGTGCAGGGTGTTGCGAATCTCGCGGGTTACGGTCTGCAATGAATCGATGTTCGGCGCCGCCATCCGGCTGCTCAAGGCGCGCAGATGCGACTCGGTGAGACCGGGTCCGGCCAGGTCAAACTCGGCGCGAACCGAATCGGCGTGTGCATTACCCGGCTCACTCACCAAGCCCAGATACAGACATTGCGCACCCAGCGCCCCCGCAGCGCGCGCCACCGGCGCCTCGCCGTTGACTGCCAGGGCTTTGATGCATTGTCCGGTCTTCGCCAGCAGCTTTTGCACTTCCGGGGTGGCCAAGGCCGGGGCATCGAGCAAGGCCTGGGCTAACAGCACCACGCCGCGCCAGCACAGGTAAATTCGAGGGTCAACAGCGACACTGGCCATCTGCATGGCCGCCTTGGTAAGCACCTGTAACGAGCGCTCGGTCTGTTGATTGCGCATCGCACCCAAGACGGCCTTCTGCACGACCTCCGCATGCCGCTGCGCCAGGACCTTGGTCATCCCCGGCTTGCGGTGCTCTCCGGCTGGGGGGCTCACTTCAACCCGGCGGGCATCCAGGAAACGGGCAAACAAGCCCGCCCGCGGATACACCGGAGCCCCTCTAGAAACCCTTAAATCATTGATACTTTGAGCAAAAACCAGGGGATGGTCGATTTCTCCATGAGCCAGCAAATCGATGTAGTCGGACAACTGTAACGTGGCCCCGACCAGAGCCGGAAAGCTGGCGTCAGATTCCTTGCGCCCGTCCCGTAAATTGGCTTGCAGGGTCTCCTGCATTTCCCGCGCCAGCAAGTGGACGCTGTAACATTGAATAACGCTGGCGATGCTGGCGATCTGCTGCACATCCACCAGACAGCGCTCCAGGGGGGCCTGGGTTTCACCGCCGTCTTCCAGATAGCTTTCAATCTGCACCCTGATCCGCTGCAGGCATTGCGCCAGTTCGCCCTTGACCCAGAACAAGCCGCGGCTGGTATCCGTTTGAGGTGGCATTTTGTTTGTCATCCCTGAATCCTCATGCACTGGCGTTCTGGAAAACATCAGCAAGAGCCAGTTTCATGAAACTGAAAACCTGGTAAGCCTGCTGCTCCCGAACAAAACTGCCGAGTAAATAGTCTCGCCAGCTGGGGGAGCATTGCGAAACCAGATCGTTGCGCTGCTCATGACTGGCAAACCTCCGGTAGCCGGAAACACTGTCGACCAGAAACCCGGCGGGTATTTCATCCGAGTTCAAGACCATGAAACGGCTGCTTCTGGTCGGCACCGAGGCCTGGCCGTCGATCAGCTGGCGCAGATCGATCAGCGGCAGCAAGCTGCCTCGAACATTCGCGATTCCGAGCAGCCAGGGCTTCGCGTTCGGAATCTTGGAATAGGCCGGAATGGTAATGACCTCGCGGATTTCCCGTTGCGGCGCCAGGCAGCTCTGCCCCGCCAGGGTGAATGCGAGTCCCACCCAGGCATCGGCAATATCACTGGCGGTGCCTGCTTCGGCTATCCGCGCCTGCAGCCTCTGATCAAGCGCAACCAGCAAATGGTACGGCTGCTCCGACAGATTGCGTAAATCATTGATTTCAGCGCTCAACATGGCAACTATCCAGCGGCTACTTTCGGCTTGTGCGCCTGCACGGCCGCAATCAACTCATCGCGCGTAAACGGCTTGGTCAGGTACTGATCCGAGCCCACAATACGCCCTCGCGCCCGGTCGAACAGACCGTCCTTGGAGGACAGCATGATCACCGGCGTTTTGGCAAATCGCGGATTACCCTTGATCAGTGCACAGGTCTGATAGCCGTCAAGACGCGGCATCATGATGTCGATAAAAATCAAATCCGGCTTCAGTTCGGCGATTTTTGCCAGTGCTTCGAATCCATCGGTGGCCGCCGACACCTCGCAACCTGCCCGCGAAAGCAAACTCTCCGCAGTCCGCCGGATGGTTTTGGAATCATCCACAACCATCACACGCACGCCTCCCAGCCCTTCTTCCTGACTGTCCGTCACCGCAATTCCCCCTCTCCGCACGCAGCCTGCCCCTGAGGTGCGAGCCACATATATTCAATCCGAACAATTCCTTCTTTTAACACAGCCGCCCCTATTCTGTCGCCGTTGCCCGGATAATTATCGGCAGACCCTTCGCGCACCGACGAGCCGAGGTGTAGATGCGTAGAATACGTCTCTCCCTGTGATGAATTACTACCGAAGGTCGCGCATATCAGCATGTCTGCCAAGAAACTGGGCGTCGTGATGGACCCCATCTCTCGCATCAAACCGGCCAAAGACACCACGCTCGCGATGCTGCTGGAGGCTCAGTCGCGCGGTTATCAGCTGCACTATATGGTACTGGGCGATCTGTTCCTGGATCAGGGCCGCACTGGCGCGCACTTTCACCCCCTGAGCGTTCGTGACGACCCGAAGGATTGGTTCAGCCTTGCCGCGGCGCAAAGCTGCTGGCTGGATGAACTGGACCTGATCCTGATGCGCAAGGACCCTCCGGTGGACGCGGAATTCATCTACGCCACCCAATTGCTGGAGCTGGCCGAACGTCGCGGCACCCTGATCGTCAACCGTCCCGGCGCGCTGCGCGACTTCAATGAAAAACTCGCTCTGGCCCGCTATGCCGAGTTCACCCCTGCAACGCGCGTGGACCGGAACATGCAGCGCTTGCGGGACTTCGTGATCGAGCATGGTGACTCCATTATCAAACCGCTGGACGGCATGGGCGGGGCCTCGATATTTCGCCTGCGGGCCGACGACCCCAACCTGGGCGTCGTCCTGGAAACCCTGACCGCTCACGGCCAACGCTATGCGATGATCCAGGAGTATTTGCCCGCGATCAAGGATGGCGACAAACGCATTCTGGTGATTGATGGCAAACCCTGGCCCTATGCACTGGCCCGCATTCCCTCGCAAGGGGAGTCGCGCGGCAATCTCGCCGCCGGCGGTCGCGGCGTCGGCCAGCCCCTGTCAATGCGTGATCGGGAGATTGCCGAAGCCATCGGCCCCGATCTGCGCGAGAACGGGCTGTTCTTTGTCGGCCTGGACGTGATCGGCGACTACCTCACCGAGGTCAACGTGACCAGCCCCACCTGCGTGCGGGAACTGGATCGGCAGTTCGGCACGAATATCAGCGCCAGCCTGTTCGAGGCCCTGGAATCCAGGCTGTCGTGAAACAGACGCTGATCGGCCTTGGCTTGTGCGCCCTGCTGGCCTGGGGAATCTGGCGCCAACCGCCCTCCTCTCCAGGCGTGCAACACCGCGAATTCTTCGCGATGGGCACCTTGATGCAAATCAGCTTTGCCGACCCGGTGCCGGCAGGACTGATGAATCGCATCCAGACGGAGTTGCGCGCTTTCGAGCAGCGCTGGTCCCCGCGGGGTGACGGCGAACTGGCGCAACTCAATCGACAATTGACTCAGCATGCGCAGGCGCCTCTGCCTCCGGTTCTACGTCCGGGCTTTGTGGCCTCCCAGCAGGCCTGCCGCTCGAGCGACGGCCTGTTCGACCCCGGCATGGGCGCCCTGGTCAAGCTCTGGGGTTTTGACGATGAAAGTCACTTTCGCACCACGCCGCCGGAACCGGAGACCATCGCGCTGGCCCTGGCCCAGCGTGGCAAACTCTGCCGGGCAGAACTGGACGCCAAGCTGAGCGTGGATGTGCCCGGCGCTTATTTCGACTTCGGGGCCTCGGCCAAAGGCCGGGCAATTGACGCCATCGTGGCGCTATTGCGCAACAACGGCGTGCACAATGCCATCGTGAATGCGGGCGGTGATCTGAAAGCCATCGGCCAGCGCGCGGACCGTCTGTGGCGCATCGGCATCCGCCATCCGCGCCCGCAGGACGCTCAGGACATCCTCGCCAGCCTCAGCGTGAAAGACGGCGAAGCGGTTTTTTCTTCTGGCGATTACGAGCGCTTCTTCATCAGTGAAGGTACCCGTTACCATCACATCATCGACCCACGCGACGGCTATCCGGCCACGACCAGCCAGTCGGCGACCGTGGTGCACACCAGCGCAGAACTGGCCGATGCAGCGGCGACAGCGCTGTTTGTGGCCGGCCCGCAGAGGGCCGCGGAAATCATGGGACGGATGGGCATCACCCACTACCTGCTGGTGGATGCCCAGGGCGACACGCACACCAGTCCTGAGATGCGGGCACGACTTGACGGCCTGCCATGACTCGCGCCGACGGCCTGCTGCTCCTGTTGCTCGGCGTTGGTATCGGCATGCTGTTTCGCATCTACTGGACCGCGAACCTACCCGCCCAGGAGGTCGCCATCAGCAGTCCGGCGGGCACCTCGCATTACCCGCTGCATACGCCACGGCGCATCCAGGTCAATGGCCCAATTGGCGTGACGACGCTGGAAATCGACAACGACGCGGTTCGTTTCGTGGCCTCCCCGTGCCGTCAGCAGATCTGCGTACGCTCCGGCTGGCACCGGCGCGGCGGCGCGGTCGCGGCCTGCGTTCCCAACCGGATCAGCGTACTACTCCATGGCGAAGACCCTGACTATGACGGCTTCAGCTACTGATTCGCGCTGGGACGGCCTGGTCGCAGGCTACGCGGCCCTGGCCATCGTCATCCATATTCTCGAAGCCGGCCTGCCCTCGCCGATCCCCGGCATCAAACCCGGTCTGGCGAATGTGGTGAGCCTGATCGTCATGCTGCGCTACGGCTGGGCTCTGGCCGCCTGGGTGGTGATGTTACGTGTTCTGGTCAGTGCCTTGCTGCTGGGCACCTTCCTCACGCCCACCTTCCTGCTCAGCGCGGCCGGTGCTTGCGCCAGCCTGTTCGGCCTGGGGATGATCCAGTTACTGCACAAGGGCGCGGGCCGGAACCTGTTCAGCAGCTATGGCCTGGGCATGCTGTCTTCCTGCCTGCACATCGGCGGACAGTTCTTTGTTGCCTACAGCCTGTTTGTGCCGCATCCGGGGCTTCTGAATCTGCTGCCGATCCTCGCCAGCGCGGCCTTGGTGTTTGGCCTGACCACCGGTTGGCTGGCGCAGAAAATCTGCCAAAGCATGGATGAACTGGAAACGCAGCAAGCCTCTGCGCGCCCCTGAAAGCCCCCCGGTTTCTGGCGCCATCGGCCGCTCGGGCCCCGGACTCACGCCGCCCGTCCTGAGCTGGAGTTGCGAGCCTCCCCCTGAAAGCCGGATACTGGACCCATGCCCACGGAATCCTTGCGAAATCAGTTTCTTATTGCCATGCCCAGCCTGGCCGACAGCAATTTTGCCCGTTCTGTCAGCGTTTTGTGCGAACACGGCGAAGATGGCGCGCTGGGACTGGTCATCAACCGTCCCACGGATCTGACCCTGGGCGACATGCTGGAGCATCTGGAAATCGACTGCAGCGGCCTTACCGAGGCCGCGGCCAGCAAAGCGGTGTACTGGGGCGGGCCGGTCCAGGTGGAGCGGGGCTTCGTGCTGCACACGCCGCTGGGTGCCTGGGACTCCTGCATCCGGATCAATGATCAGCTTGGCGTCGCGACCTCGCGCGATATCCTCACCGCCATTGGCGCAGGTCTCGGCCCGGAGCACTATCAGGTCATGCTGGGTTACTCCGGCTGGGACGGCGGTCAGCTGGAGCAGGAAATCATGGACAACAGCTGGCTGAATACCTTGACCGATCTGTCGGTCATATTCGAAACCAGCCATGCCGACCGCTGGGCTGCGGCGACGCGCCTGCTGGGCATCGACCCCAGCAACCTGACCGATAGCGCCGGACACGCGTGAGCATTGCACTGGGCTTCGATTACGGTGAAAAGCGCATCGGCCTGGCGATCGGCAATCAAACCACCGGCACCAGCCGGGCATTGGGCTGGCTGAATACCCCCCAGGTCGAAGCGCACTGGGAGGCGATCAGCACAATCATCGCCCAGTGGCAGCCACAGACATTACTCGTCGGGGCGCCCCTCACCGCGGCCGGCGACAAACAACCCATCACCCGCAAAGCGCGGCATTTCGGCCACGAATTGCGCCGCCGCTACGGGCTGCGGGTAGAGGAAGTCGATGAGCGATTCAGTTCGATCTCCGCCCAAGCCGAACTGCTCGGCGCACGCGCAAGCGGCGGCAAGAAACGCCGTTTGCGGCGCGGCGATACTGATAGTATGGCGGCCGCAATCATCGTCCAGCAGTGGTTGGAGTCCACCATTGCAGATCAGACGCGAGGAGAAGACTCTGGTGGTGCCACATGAACAACAGCTTACGCCCAGGCTGCGGCGCGCTCAGGCCAAGCGCCCTCAAGCCCGCCGGCTCGTTCCCCTCAAGCTTTCACTGATGTCGCCCGATGAGCTCTGACTCCCTGCAGGTTTCGCCACAGGGCCAACTGCGCCACCTGCTGGATATCCGCGGCCTGGGCGCCGAATTGATCCAGCGCATTCTGGATACGGCGGAGCACTTCCTGCCGCCGGCCGGTGGCGCACCACAGACCAGTGCCGAGCTCAAGGGCCGCACGGTGCTCAATCTGTTTTTCGAATCCAGCACCCGCACGCGTTCCGCATTTGAGCTCGCCGCGAAGCGGCTCAGTGCGGATGTGCTCAACATGGATGTAGCGACCTCTTCAACCAGCAAGGGCGAAACCCTGTCAGATACGCTGCGCACGCTGGAAGCGATGAACGTTGATATGTTCGTGGTGCGCCACCACGCCTGCGGCGCGGCGCATTTCATCGCCCGGCAACTCCGCCCTGGCGTCGCAGTGCTCAATGCCGGTGATGGCCGCCATGCCCACCCCACTCAGGCGTTGTTGGACGTATTCACGATCCGCAAGCACAAGCCTGACTTCAAGCAACTTTCGGTGGCCATCGTCGGCGACGTGCTGCACTCCCGCGTGGCCCGTTCTGAAATCCGCGCCCTGCACCAGCTCGGGGTGCCGGACATTCGACTGGTGGCCCCCAGCACGCTGATTCCGACCGGAGTCGAAAGCTGGGGCGGGAGGGTCATGCACGACATGGACGCAGGGATTCGCGATGCCGATGTCATCATCATGCTGCGCCTGCAAAGGGAAAGAATGAGCGGCCATTTCCTGCCGAGCGCTGGCGAGTTTTACGCCCGTTACGGCTTGACGCAGCAACGCCTTCAGGGCGCCAAGCCCGACGCCCTGGTGATGCACCCCGGTCCGATCAATCGCGGCGTGGAAATCGAATCGGCGGTCGCTGACGGCGCCCAGTCGGTCATCTTGCAACAGGTCCATCACGGCGTTGCGGTCCGCATGGCGATCATGTCGCTGATTCTGGGGCAGCGCGCATGAGCGCCGTGCAGATCAGCGACATCCGCTGGCTGGACCCGGCGCGGAATCTCGATGAGCGCTGTAATCTGCGCCTCGAAGGCGATCAGCTGCAAGCTTGCGCCGAACTGGACGAACGCCTGACTACGCTGGATGGCACAGGGCTGTGGTTGATGCCCGGCATGATCGACTTACAGCATCACCTCGCCGCACCGGGGCCGGTCCAGCCCAGCGACATTTCCGGAGAGCTGCACGCAGCATGGCACCGCGGCATCGCTACCGTGGTTGCCAAACCCGATACGCAACCCGTCATTGACAATGCCTCGGTAATCGAATGGATCGAGCGCCGCGCGCAGGAGCCTTCTGCCCGTCCTGGCCACGCTGCGGAGTTGTTGCTCACGGGCGCGCTGACAGCCGAGCTTGGCGGCACTCAACTCAGCGATATGGCCGCCTTGCGCGAAGCCGGTTGCGTCGCCCTGTCTCAAGGCGCCGCCCCGCTGCCGCCGGTAGATCTGCTGCGCCAGTGTCTGCGCTATGCTGCGGACCTGAAGATTCCGGTGCATTTATCGGCGCAAACGCCGGGTCTGCACCAAGGCAGCGCTCACGATGGCGCCTTGGCCAATGCCCTGGGCCTGACCACCATTCCCGTAGCCAGTGAAACCGTCGCCGTAGCCACCATTCTGGCGCTGGTGGAGGACACGGGCTGCCAGGTCCATATTGCCCAGCTTTCCAGCGCCGCAGCGGCCCAGCTGTATGCGGATGGACGCCGCAAGGGCCTGCCGATCTCGGCGGATGTGGCCATCTGGAATCTGCTCTACGACGAATCCGCGATCGCCGGTTACAACAGTCAGTTCCATCTGCTGCCGCCGTTACGCAGCAGCGCTGATCGCGCTGCCCTGTTGAGCCTGGTCATGAGTGGTGATATTCCGGCAATCTGCAGCGGCCACCGGCCACACAGCCCGGATGCGAAATTTGGCCCCTTCGCCGACACGCTTCCCGGGGCCAGCAGTTTGGACGGATACCTCGCCCTGCTGCTGCAGCTTGCGGACGCTCAAGGACTCAGCCCCTTGAGCCTGGCACAGCGCACCAGCCTGGGACCCGCTACGGCCTTCGCGCGACCCGTGCCAACCCCTGAGCGCGCCACAAGCTGGCTGCTGGTCGATCCGGAGCACACCTGGAGACTCACGCAGGACACCATGCAAAGCGCCGCGCGAAACACGCCACTATGGGATCACACCCTCACCGGCTCTGCAGCCGGGTGGCTGCGAAACGGAAAGATCGAACTGTTTGGGCACTGGCAGGCGCGCCTTGGTGTATAGTTTTTCGAATACTAAAACCTTATCTAGGGAGCATTAGGTTATGGCACGCGTTTTGATCGTCGACGATTCGCCGACGGAGCTCATGAAATTACGGGGGCATTTGGAGGCTGAAGGCTTTCTGGTGACGGAAGCTAATTCAGGGGATGACGCGATTGCCAAGGCCAAGGCGCAACATCCGGACGTCATCGTGATGGATGTGGTGATGCCCGGCATGAATGGCTTTCAGGCCACTCGCACCCTGACCCGCGATCCGGACACCAAAGACGTGCCGGTCATCGTGTGCTCCAGCAAAAGCCAGGAAACAGACAAGCTCTGGGCCAAACGGCAGGGGGCTGCAGATTATGTGGTCAAGCCCGTCAAGGCTACAGAACTCGTCAACAAAATCAGAGCTTTATTAAGGTAGCGCAAGCCTACCATCCAGATTCGGGGGGACCCCATGGCAAGAACAAACAACCCGGCCGGCAGCCGTCGAGAAGTGTCGCTGCTGATCTTATCAGCGGCTTTTCTGGCGGCCACACTGGGCACCTACGTCTACACCCAGGGTACGGCCCGCAACGACCAGGAATACCGGACCCTGGCGCGATCGGTGCAGCAGCAAGCGTCGGACCTGGGCAAGCTGGGCGCCGACGCCGCGCGCGGCATGTCGCCAGATTTTCGCTTGCTGGAAGGCGCGCAAGCCAACGTGATCGAAGCGATCGACTTCATCACCAACGGCGACGAACTCATCGACCTGCCCCCGGCGCCGGATGCGGTGGCCGAGCAATTACAGTACCTCGGGGAAGCCTGGGCGGAAATGAACGGTGGCGTCGAAGCCATGCTGGAAGGACGCAGCGCCTATCTGACGGCCGACCAGTTTGTTTTCCAGATTGATGACAGCGCGCTGGAAGCCAGCGAACTGATCGCCCAACTGGTCAACCGCCTGGTGCAGATTCGCGCCCCCGGTGAAATTATTCAACTGGCCTCCGAGCAGGCCCTGCTGCTGGAACGTGCACGAACCCGTGCCCGGCGCGTGGTCGGAGCGGGCCGTGGCGCCGATCTGACGGCTGAAAGACTGGCCGATGATGCGCAGGCGTTTTCCACCAACGCCAGCAAGCTGCGCAACAGCATCGCCAATCGGGATGCCCAGGCCGCCGAGCTGATCAAACAGGCCAGCGCAAAATTCAATCGCGTGAACGAAGGCATCGCCGGCTTGCAGGGCATCGCAGCCGATATTGCGGCTGTCCAGGAATCCTCCGCGGTGCTGTCCCGACTCGGCACCGAAGTGCTGGCCTCGTCGATCGACCTGGAAGACGGACTGACTCAGTACGCCAATGGCCGCCTGATCAAGCCTTACTTCATCTATATCTTCGGCGGCCTGGCAGCCTTGTCACTGCTCGCGTTTCTCGCCTTCTTCCTGTTCAACGTGAGGCGCCGCCAGATCGCGGCGGAGAATTCCGAGCGTTTGCAACAGGAAGCGATTTTGACCTTGCTGGATGAAATCACCAATCTGGCCGACGGCGACCTGACCACGACCGTCACCGTGACCGAGGATTTCACCGGCGCGATCGCCGACTCGATCAATTTCACGATCGAAACATTGCGTACCCTGGTCGGCACGATCAACAGCACCTCCCGGCAGGTGAACGTCGCGGCCTCTGCCACCCTGGACACCGCAAGCTCGCTTAACCAGGCGAGTAAGGAACAGACCGCGGAAATCGGTTCAGCTGCTGAATCCATTACCCGCATGACCGAAAGCATGCAGGACATGTCTTCCGAAGCCCAGCAGCTGGCCCAGCAAGCGGAGACCTCGCTGGAGATCGCCCGCAGCGGGGGCGAAACCGTACGCAGTACGATTTCCGGAATGGACGCGTTGCGCGAGCAGATTCAGGATACGTCCAAGCGCATCAAGCGCCTGGGTGAGTCCTCCCAGGAAATCGGCAACATCATCGAGTTCATTAACGATATTGCCGAACAGACCAATACCCTGGCGCTGAACGCCTCCATCCAGGCCGCGATGGCTGGCGAATCGGGCAAAGGTTTCGCGGTGGTTGCCGACGAAGTTCAACGCCTGGCTGAACGCGCCGGTTCGGCCACCAAACAGATTGAGGCCCTGGTCAAAACCATTCAGGCCGATACCAACGAGGCGATCATTTCGATGGAACGGTCCACCGCGAACGTGGTGGCGGGTTCACAGTCCGCCCAGACCGCAGGTGGTGCACTGGAGCGGATCGAGAATTTCGCCTCGGAACTGGCCCGACTGATTCAACAGATCTCAGGCACGGCGAACGAGCAGTCCAAGGTCGCCACCGGTCTGGCTTCGACGATGATGCAATTGCGCTCCATTGCCACTCAGACTGCGGACTCAGCGGATTTGACCGCCACACGAACCCGCGAACTGACCACGCTGTCCGAGCAGATGCGTGAATCGGTGTCCGGCTTCCGACTCCCTGGCGAAGGTGGCCTGAGCGCAGAAGATGACGTGATCGAAGAGGGCCTGGACAACTATGACGAGGCGGCGGCCGCCTGACCAGGCGCCACCTTACCGACAAACGCCGCTCCCTGGAGCGGCGTTTTTGTTGGTCCTGAATTTTCCAACCACCGATCGAGCGCCACGTCTCACTCAGCCAGTTCACAGACCGCAATGCGGCCTTGAACGCGATCAGCCAAAGGCGATCCTGGATTCCAGGTTTGCCGCAGAATCGGCATTGCTCAGGGCTTCCTCCTTGCTGATCCTGCCGGATGTGTACAGCGCGAACAGGGAATCGTCGAAGGTCTGCATCGCCCGATCCTGACTCTGCCCCATCGACTCCTTGATCCCGTCGATATCGCCTTTCAGGATCAGATCAGAGATATACGGTGTATTGATCATCACCTCAACCGCCGCGCACCGCTTGCCATCGCGGGTGCGGACCAGTCGCTGCGAGATCACCGCCCGCAAATTCACCGACAGGTCCATGAACAACTGCGCCCGCAACTCCTCGGGAAACATATTGATGATGCGCTGCAGGGTCTGGTAGGCGTTGTTCGCATGCAAGGTCGAAATGCACAGATGCCCGGTACCCGCCAGTTGAATCGCAGCTTCCATCGTTTCCCGGTCGCGAATCTCACCGACCAGGATGACGTCGGGCGCTTCACGCAGCGCGCTTTTCAGGGCGGCGGCATAGGTATGCGTATCCTGACCGATTTCCCGCTGATTGATGATCGAGCGTTTGTTCGGATGCAGATACTCGATCGGATCTTCAATCGTCAGAATATGGCCGCTGCTGCTTTCATTGCGGTGATTGATCATCGCTGCCAGGGTCGTCGACTTGCCGGAGCCCGTCGCTCCAACCATCAGCAACAGGCCCCGACGATGCAGAATCAGGTCTTTCAGGCTCTCGGGCACACCCAGGCCATCGATGGTGGGCACTTCGGACTGCACGTAACGCAGCACCATTGAAGGATTGCCGCGCTGATGGAAGATGTTTACGCGAAAGCGCCCCAGTCCTCCGGCCTCGGTCGCCAGATCAATTTCCAGGTACTCCTCGAAAATCTGTTGCTGTTCCGGCGTCATGATGCTGTACGCCAGCTCCCGGATCAATTCCCGGGTCAGCTGGGTCTTGCCCATGGCATACATGCCGCCATCGACTTTCAGCATGGCCGGCGAATTGGTGGTAAAGAAAATATCCGAAGCGTTTTTTTCTACCGCCAGCTTCAGATACGGAATCAACTTCATCATGATGGATCAGCTACCTGGCCGCGGACGCCGGACGGCGATTTCTTCTTCATCTTCCAGGATCGTCATCTTCTTGACCCCTTCATCGTCGTGCAGGTTGCTCGCCGCCCGTTTGCTGTCCAGCTTGATCCGCAGGCGCAGTTCATTCTTCGAGTCCGCATTGCGCAGCGCTTCTTCGTAATTGATCTCGCCCTGTTCGAACAGGTCGAACAAGGCCTGATCAAACGTTTGCATGCCCTGCTCGCGCGAACGGCTCATGACGTCCTTGATCTGACTGACCTCGCCCTTGAAAATCATGTCCGAGATCAGCGGCGAGTTGATCATCACTTCAACCGCGGCAACCCGGCCACCGTTGTCCTTGCGCAGCAGGCGTTGCGAAACGATGCCTTTCAGATTGAGCGACAAATCCATCAGCAGCTGCTCGCGCCGTTCCTCGGGGAAGAAGTTGATGATCCGATCCAGCGCCTGATTGGAACTGTTGGCGTGCAGGGTGGCCAGACACAGATGGCCGGTCTCGGCAAAGTTGATCGCGTGCTCCATGGTTTCGCGCGCGCGGATTTCCCCGATCAGGATGACATCGGGAGCCTGCCGCAGGGTGTTCTTCAGCGCGGCTTCCCAGGATTCGGTATCGACGCCGACTTCGCGCTGTGTGATGACACAGCCGATATGCGGATGCACGTATTCCACCGGATCTTCAATGGTGATGATATGGCCGCGGGTGCGTTCGTTGCGCAGGCCCAGCATGCCGGCCAACGAGGTTGATTTGCCCGAGCCGGTTCCTCCCACCATCAGCAACAAGCCGCGCTTTTCCAGCACCAGATCAGCCAGCACCTTGGGCAGACCCAGGTTTTCGAACTTGGGTATTTCGGTTTCGATGGTCCGTAACACGGCCCCGGAGGCCCCTTGCTGAACGAAGGCATTGACGCGAAACCGCCCGATTCCTGACGGGCTGATGGCGAAATTGCATTCATTACTGGCTTCAAACTGCTTGAGCTGGCGATCATTCATGATCGCCCGCACGATCATCGCCGCACCTTCAGAATTCAGCGGCTTGTCCATCATCGGCGTCATCTGCCCATCGATCTTCATCGCCGGCGGAAAGCCACTGGTAATAAACAGGTCGGAGGCATTCTTCTGCTTCATCAGGCGCAGTAATTGCTGCACCAGTTTGATCGCTTGATCTCTTTCCATTGTCTTTCCTGGCAGCCAGACTCAGAAGTCGTTCGGGTTTGCCGCTTTATGCCGCGCAGCTTCGCGCGTGACGACCCCACGGCGAACCAGCTCTTTCAGATTCTGATCCAGGGTCTGCATGCCATCGCGTTGCCCGGTCTGAATGGCGGAATACATCTGGGCGATCTTGTTCTCACGAATCAGATTGCGGATCGCCGGGTTGCCCAACATGATCTCATGCGCGGCGACCCGGCCCCCGCCATTTTTCTTCAGCAGGGTCTGCGAAATCACCGCACGCAGCGATTCGGACAACATCGCCCGGATCATGTCCTTTTCCGCGGCAGGGAACACATCGACAATCCGGTCAATGGTTTTGGCGGCGGAGCTGGTATGCAGCGTGCCGAATACCAGATGTCCGGTTTCCGCAGCCGACAGCGCCAGACGAATCGTCTCGAGATCGCGCATTTCGCCGACCAGAATGACGTCCGGATCCTCGCGCAGGGCGGAACGCAGGGCTTCGTTGAAGCCCAGGGTGTCCCGATGGACCTCACGCTGATTGATCAGGCAACGCTTGGATTCATGCACGAACTCGATCGGATCTTCCACCGTGAGGATGTGGCCGTAGTCGTTCTCATTGATGAAGTTGACGATGGCCGCCAGGGTGGTGGATTTGCCGGACCCCGTCGGCCCGGTGACCAGCACGATGCCACGGGGCGTCTTGGCAATATCCTCGAAAATTTTCGGCGCAGCCAGGTCTTCCAGGCTGAGAATCTTGGAAGGAATCGTTCTGAATACGCCGCCTGCCCCGCGGTTATGATTGAAGGCATTGACACGAAACCGCGCCACGCCGGGAATTTCGAAGGAAAAGTCCGTTTCCAGAAACTCGTCATAGTCCTTGCGCTGCTTGTCATTCATGATGTCGTACAGCATTTCGTGGACTTCTTTGTGTTCCATGATCGGCACATTGATTCGGCGCATATCACCGTCTACCCGAATCATGGGCTCGATTCCCGCAGACAAATGCAGGTCGGAAGCCCCTTGCTTGACGCCAAAGGTCAATAACTGCGCAATATCCATACTTTCCCCGTGAGCGTCCCGCGTGATGATTGCGACAAAACTATCGGCAAATGACCACACTGGCAACCGTATCCTGGCCCGCGAGCAGGTCCTTTGGCAACGAATCACCGCAGCCTGCCTTGCCAATGGCCGCGAGCCCGAGAGCCTGAGCCTGCTGGCCGTCAGCAAAACCCAGCCGATGGCGACCATGCAAGCCGCCTACCGGGCTGGTTTGCGCCAGTTTGGCGAGAATTATCTGCAGGAAGCTCTGGACAAGATTCGCCACTTGCCCGCTGACTGCGAATGGCATTTCATCGGTCCGATACAAACCAATAAGACGCGCCCGATCGCGGAACATTTTGCCTGGGTCCATGGCCTGGCGCGCGAAAAGATCGCCCAACGACTGAACGCCCAGCGGCCCGCAGCCATGCCACCGCTGAAGGTTTGCATTCAGGTCAATGTCAGCGGGGAAACAAGCAAGTCCGGCTTGACACAAGCCGAGCTTCCCGCCTTGATCCGGTGCATTCGTGAGCTGCCTCGCCTGGAACTGATGGGCCTGATGTGCCTGCCTCAGGCCAGCGGACCCGGGGCGTCACCGCGCGCCGCGTTTCGGCAACTGCGCGAGCTGCGGGATCGCTACCTGCCCGCAGCCCCCACGCTGTCGATGGGCATGTCCGATGATCTTGAAGCCGCGATCGCCGAAGGCAGTACCATGGTGCGTATCGGCACCGCCCTGTTTGGCGCCCGCCCCACCTCGACCTGAAACGAAACCATGAACCAAGACACCATGAAGCAAGCCGCGGCTCAGGCTGCACTCGACTACATCGAAGACGACACTGTGATCGGTGTGGGCACCGGCTCTACCGTCAACTTCTTCATCGATGCCCTGGCCAGCATCAAGGGGCGGATTGAGGGCGCGGTGTCGAGTTCGGCCGCCTCCACCGCCCGCATGCAGGCACTGGGGATCCGCGTGCTGGATCTGAACGAGGCCGGCCCGCTGCCGGTGTACGTTGACGGCGCCGATGAGGCCAACGCGCAGCGCCAGTTAATCAAAGGAGGCGGCGGCGCTCTGACCCGGGAAAAAATTGTCGCGGCGGCAAGCACCCGGTTTGTCTGCGTGATCGATGCCAGCAAGCGCGTTGAGGTGCTGGGTCGCTTTCCTCTCCCGATCGAGGTTATCCCGATGGCGCGCAGCCTGGTCGCCCGCGAACTGGTCAAGCTCGGTGGTCGCCCCGTGCTCCGCCAGGACTTCACGACGGACAATGGCAATCAGATTCTGGATCTGCACGGCCTGAGCATCGAGGATCCGGTCGCCCTGGAATCAGCCATCAACCAGCTTACCGGGGTGGTTTGCTGTGGTCTGTTCGCCCGTCGCCCAGCCGATGTGGTGATCATGGCAAGCAGCGACGGACTGCACACTTTTTAGGTTTCGAGCCTTGATCCGCCCAGGGCAAGATACTGGCGAATCTGCGCCAGGCGCTGCGGGCTCCCGACATCGGTCCACAGTCCACGGTAATGCTCGCCGCTGACGGCTCCGGCTTCAATGGCGGTGCGCAGCAGCGGCGCCAGGGCGAAGCGCCCGGCCCGCTGACCGGCAAACAGCCCCGGATGCAGCACGCTGATTCCGGCGAAAGTGAGTGCGGGTGCGTCGAGGCGAACGCGGCCATCGGGACCGAGCGCGAAGTCGCCATCAGGATGGTGTGCCGGATTGTCTACCAGCACCAGATGTGCCAGCTGCGATGCGGGCCACTGTGCGGCAAGCCGCGCCAGCTCGCGCAACTCAAGATCGCAGTACACATCGGCATTGAGCAGCAGGAAGGGCTCGCTGCCGAGCCATTCCAGGGCCTGATGGATTCCGCCACCGGTTTCCAGGCGCTGACCACTCTCATTGGACAGCACCAGTTCCATATCCCAGCGCCAGTGCTGCTGCAAATGGGCGCGGATTTGCTCACCCAACCAGTGCAGATTCACCACCACGCGCCGCACACCGGCCGCGGCGAGACTGTCCAGACCATGTTCGATCAACGGCCGCCCGCCCACCTCCAGCAGCGGTTTGGGGCAGTGATCGGTCAGCGGCCGCAAGCGCTCTCCGCGACCGGCGGCCAGCAGCATCGCGCTCAGGCCAGACATTCGTCCGCCCATTGCCGCAGCAGGCTCAGTTCCGGATAGATGGCCGTGACTTGCCGCACGTATCCCAAGGTGCGCGGAATATCGGCCAGATAGCCACTCTTGCCATCCCGATGATTGAGCCGGGCGAAAATACCGATGGCCTTGAGATGGCGCTGCACGCCCATCCAGTCGAAATCGCGCTGAAATCGCTCCAGCCCGGGCAAGGCAATACCCGCGGCGGCAGCCTGCCGGTGATAGTCGGCCACCCACGCCTGCTGCTGCTCCGCCGGCCAGTCGACATAGCAATCCCGCAGCAACGACACCAGATCGTAGCTCACCGGGCCCTGCACCGCGTCCTGAAAATCCAGAATGCCCAGATCCCCTTCCGGCGCCCACATCAGATTGCGTGAATGATAATCCCGGTGCACGAAACAGCGCGGCTGCGCCAGTGCGCTGGCCACCAGCGCCGCACACACCTCATCCCAGCCGCGGCGTTCCGCGCCACTCAGCTCCCGACCGCGGTGCACACCGAGATACCAGTGACTGAACAGGTCCAGCTCCCGCCTCAGCAGGGCGGCGTCATAGTCAGGCAATCCGGTGGCATCGGCTCCCTGCAAGCGCACCAGGGCAGCGATTGCCCGGCGGTAAGCGACCGGAGCATTGGCCGGGCTGAGCGCAGCAAGAAAAGTCTGCTCACCCAGATCATCCAGCAGCAGAAAACCCTGGGTAAGATCGTGCTGAAAAACCCCAGGAACGCGCAAGCCTGCCGCCGCAAGGCGCTCGCAGACATCAATAAATGGCGCACAATCTTCCTGCTCGGGCGGCGCATCCATTACGATCCAACTTCGAGAACCGGAAAATAAGCGAAAATAGCGGCGAAAGCTGGCATCGCCGGATGCGGGTTCAAGCTCAGTGTGCTCAGGCAAGACGTGGTCGAGCCACCGGCTCAGCTGGGCAAACCTGGCATTTTCATGCTTGTCGCTAGTCATCGAAATCTAGAAAGGCAATGGAATAAATTTTGCGCGGATTCTACAGAATGTGGGGCGGTGTGCTGCTGGCCGCACTCTCCCCGGCTCTCGCCGCACAGGCGCTGTGTGAAGATATTCGCGCCAGTGGACGTCAGTATGCCGATCAATTGGAGGACGATGTTGCCCTGCATGCCGATGCCGGACAGGTTGACCTGAAAGCCTATGGCGTGTCGCGACTGAGCGGTGGCGTACGCCTGCGCCATGAACGCGAAATCCTGCTGGCGCAGGACGTTGAATACAACCAGGCACGGCGTCATCTCAACGTCCAGGGCCAGACTTACTTCGAAACCGATGCCCTGCAGGTTCAGGCCCAGAGTGCGGATATCCACCTGGAGCGCAATACAGCCCAATTCCGCGATGCGGAATACGCCACTTATGCCGCCAATGCCCGCGGCCGGGCGGGCCTGCTGTCAATCACCGGCCCGGGCCAGGCCACCCTGAGCGAAGTCCGTTACACCACCTGCCCGCAGGGCGCGGAAGACTGGGTCATCGAAGCCGATGAAATCCATCTGAATTCGGTTCGCGGCCAGGGCTCGGCGCGCAATGCGCGCTTGCGTTTCATGGGCCTGCCCCTGTTCTGGTTACCGGCGTTTTACTTTCCACTGGGCGACCAGAGAACCACGGGCTTCCTGCCGCCGCGCATTGGCGACTCCGGCAACACCGGCATCGACATCAGCGTGCCGATGTACGTCAATCTGGCGCCCAATTACGATCTGACCCTGACGCCGCGCTTCATGGGCGACCGCGGCGGGCAGGTGACCACGCAGTTGCGTTATCTGATGCCTCATGGCCAGGCGCAGGGCCGCTATGAACTGCTCTCCACCGATCGCAAGACGGATCAGCAGCGTTACCTGCTTGCCGCCGACCTGGCCGGAGGCACGGCACCCGGCTGGTCCTGGCAAGGCGAATTCCTGCGCGTCAGCGATGTACGCTACCTGACCGATCTGGGCAGTCCCGTGGCCGACCCGGCGCAGAGCCAGCTGCCGCAATCGGCCAGCCTGTCCTACCGTCGCCCCGGCACCGGCCTGAAAGCCTCCTTGGGGGTTCAGGACTATCAAAGCCTGATTGCATCGAGTCTTCCGGAGGATCAGGCTTACGCGCGTCTGCCCGAACTGCGTCTGGCCTGGCAACCGACCTATCGCAACGCGCAGGTGCGTCCTGCGCTACAGCTGCATTCCACCAATTTCCGGCGCCAGGACACGCTCGAAGCCTGGCGGCACGATGCTCAGCTGGGGCTGGACTGGCGTTACGATATTCCGCAGGCATTCGCGACCGCACACGCCGACTATCGCTGGACCGCCTATCAGCTACGTGAACCGGATGGCTCGCGGCAGCAACTGGATCGGCGCCTGCCCAGCGTGCAGGCGGGATTCGGACTCCGCCTGCTGCGACACGGTGAGGGCGGCAACTATCAGACCCTGACTCCGCAGGTCAACTACTTGCTGGTGCCACATCGCGACCAGGACGCGATTCCGATCTTCGACACCAGCCAGCCGGATTTTTCCTTCGATCAACTGTTTGCCTACAACCGTTTTACCGGGCCCGATCGCATTGCCGACGCCAATCTGGTCACCACGGCCCTGCGCAGCGACTGGTTCAGCAACCGCGGCCAGACCCGGCAACTGTCGGCGAAACTCGGCGTGCAATGGCGCATCGAAGATTCGCGGGTCCGCTTGCCGGGTGGCCAGCCCCAGAAATCGGGCAGCTCGGACTGGCTTGGTGAGCTCGATTATGCGCTGAACGCCCGGCTGCGCGTTCAGCTGGTCGGGCAATGGAATGCGGCAGAAAACCAGATGGACCAAACCGCCATTGCCGCCCGCTATCAGCGCAGTCCGCTGAGTTTCGCTCAGCTTTCCTACCGGTTCCGCCGGGGCAATTTCGAACAAACCGATGCGCTGCTGGCTCTGCCAGTCAGCGCACGCTGGCGCGTGGCCGGGCGCTGGACCTACTCTGTGCAAGACCATCGCAGCCTCGAAGCGCTGGGCGGCGTGGAATACCGCAGCTGCTGCTGGGGCATGCAAATGGCCTGGCGACGTTATCTGACCGGCGATGGCGGCGATTTCAACTCCTCGCTCTACCTGCAATTGGAACTTAACGGCCTGGGACGTATCGGAGAAGGTCTGGATCGACTCCTGGACCGTGATATTCTTTGATATTGACCGCGCCCATTTCAGCGTGCGCCTCTGCCGACTCCCTTACATGCTCAATCCTCGCTTTCTGCCGTTTCTATTCCTGTTCCTGTCACTTTGCAGCCTGCCTTCGCGCGCCGCCGAGCTGCTCGACTATATCGTTGTCGTCGTCAACGACGAAGTCGTTCTGAACAGCGAGCTGGAGCAATCCCTGCAACAGATCAAGAATCAGTTTGCCAGCCGTGGCCAGCTGCCGGATGACGCGGTACTGCGCCGCCAGGTTCTTGAACGCCTGGTGATCAACAAGGCCCAGGTTCAGCGCGCCCTCCAGGGCGGTTTGCGCATCAGCGACGCCGAACTCAATCAGGCGATGCAGGAAATTGCCTCGCGCAATGGCCTGAACCTGAACCAATTTGCCCAGGCGCTGCGCCGCGAAGGCATCGATTATCTGCAGGTACGCCAGCAAGTACGCGACGACATGTTGCTCAGTCGCTTGCGTCAGCGCGAAGTGGATGGCCGAATTGCGGTCAGCGACGAAGATGTCGACCTGCTGCTCGAGCAGCAAAATGGGGGTGAGCAGCTCGAGTATCACCTCGCCCATATCCTCATCGCCGTGCCCTCCGGCACCGATCCCGCAACCCGCGAAGCCGCTTCCGGCAAAGCCCGCAAGGTCGTCAAAGCAGCCCGCAGCGGGGAAGATTTTGCCCAGCTCGCCGTAACCTATTCGGACAGCCCCCGCGCACTCGAGGGTGGCGACCTGGGCTGGCGCCGCGGCAATGAACTGCCGACCCTGTTCGCCGACCTGGTACCCCGACTGGCACCGGGGGAAGTCAGTGAGCCCATCAATGCCAGCGGCGGCCTGCACATCATCAAGTTGCTGGACAAGCGCGGCGCCGGCGCCAACGCCCTGGTACGGGAAACGCGTGCCCGGCACATCCTGCTCAAGCCCAACATTCTGCGCACGCCCGAGCAAACCCGGACAGAGATCAGCAAACTGCGACAGAAGATTGCCGAAGGGGCGGATTTTTCCAAGCTCGCAAAACTCAATTCAGAAGACCCGGGCTCCGCCAACCAGGGCGGCGATCTGGGCTGGCAGGGACCGGAGACTTTCGTACCGGAATTCCAGCGCGCACTCGACCTGCTGGAGCCGGGTGAACTCAGCCCGGTTTTCCAGACCCCCTTTGGCTGGCATATCGCCATCGTCACGGAGCGTCGCGAACGGGACCGGACCGAAGAGCTGCGTCGCGCCCAGGCCAGCAACGCGATTTTCAAGCGCAAGGCCAGCGAAGAATATGAAACCTGGATTCGCCAACTGCGCGACGAAACTTATGTGGAGTACCGGGAAATCCCGAACGCCGGTTGAACGCCCTCCTGCTGCATACTCCAGGTGAGCCGGCGGGGATCGGTCCGGAACTGATCCTGCGCCTGGCCCAACAGCCCATTTCAGCGTGCCGGGTGGTCATCGCGGATGGCCAGCTGCTGCGCGCCACGGCCCGGCATCTGGGCCTCAGCATTGAATTGCGACCTTTCGAAGGCGACCGCCAGGCCACCCCGGCGGGGGTGCTCTGGCACCTGCCCCAGGACCTGCCCACCCAGGTGGCCTTCGGCCAGCCTTCGCCAGACAATGCAGTCTATCTGCTCGGCTGCCTGCGTGAAGCGGTCGCGCTGGCCAGCCAGGCCCATAGCGCCGTCATCACCGGCCCGCTGCATAAGGCCAGCATTAACGCCGCCGGGATCGCTTTCAGCGGCCACACCGAATTCCTCGCCCAGTGCTGTGGCGGCGGCGTGCCGATCATGCTGCTGGTCGCCGGGAACCTGCGGGTCGCCCTGGCCACGACCCACCTGCCCTTGCGCCAGGTGCCCGATGCCATCACCCCGAGCAGCCTGCGCCACTGCCTGCGCGTTCTGACCGCCGAGTTGCGCCAGCGCTTCCGGATCACCTCACCGCGCATCCAGGTCTGCGGGCTCAATCCCCACGCAGGCGAAAGCGGGCATCTGGGCGAGGAAGAAGCTGCCATCATTGAGCCGGTCATCAGGGAGTTCCGCGCGGCGGGCTACCAGCTCATCGGCCCGGTACCCGCCGATACGGCCTTCACCCGCGAACGTCTCGCGCACTGCGATGCGGTGCTGGCGATGTATCACGACCAAGGACTGCCCACCCTGAAGCATGCCGGCTTCGGCACGGCAGTCAATGTCACTTTGGGCCTGCCTATCATCCGTACTTCGGTGGATCATGGCACGGCGTTTGATATCGCCGGCCAGGGCATCGCCGAACTGGGCAGCCTTCAAGCCGCCGAACAACTGGCGATGGAACTGGCCAGCCATGCAGCATAATCCGCGCAAGCGCTTCGGGCAGAATTTTCTTACCGACAGAATGGTGATCGCGCGTATTCTGAGCGCGGTTGATCCGCGCCCGGATCAGCACATTGTGGAAATCGGCCCGGGTCAGGCGGCGCTGACCGAAGCCCTGCTGCCGCTGTGTGGCCAGTTGACCGCAATCGAGATCGACCGTGATCTGGTCGCGGAACTGCGCCGGCGCTACGCCGCCCACGCGAACTTCCAACTCATGGAAGCAGACGCCCTGCGGTTTGATTTCAGTCAGTTCGACGCACAGCCCCTGCGCCTGGTCGGCAATCTGCCCTACAACATCTCAACGCCGCTGATCTTCCATCTGCTGCAAAGCCGCGCCCGCTTCGTCGACTTCCATGTGATGTTGCAAAAAGAGGTGGCCGAACGCATGACCGCGCCCCCCGGTGGCAAGACCTATGGCCGGCTGAGCGTGGCGGTTGCGCTGGCGGCACACACGGAAGTCCTGTTCGAAGTCCCTCCGAGCGCATTCTTTCCGGCACCCAAGGTGCACTCGGCGATCATCCGCCTGCGGCCACGCGATGTCGATCTGCCCTGGCCCGCCCTCGACCAGGTACTGAAAGCGGCCTTCTCCGCTCGCCGTAAAACCCTACGCAATGCCCTGGGCAAGCTGTTCAGTCCTGCGGAGCTGGTCGAACTGGCGATTGACCCGACCCTGCGTGCCGAACGTCTGGAACCGGAGGATTTTCTGCGCCTGGCGCAAAGCCTGAGCGCAAAAGCAGTCGACCGGCCCCTATGACAGCCGGGTGTCCCGCATCAGGCTTTCCTGCGCCAGGGAAGCGATCAGGCGCCCATCGCGACTGAAAATCTGGCCCAGCGTGAGCCCCCGCGCGCCCTGCGCGGACGGGCTTTGCATGCTGTAGAGCAACCAGTCGTCGAGTCGCGCCGGCCGGTGGAACCAGATCGCGTGATCCAGGCTGGCCGCAACGATAGGCCGCTCAAACCAGCTCATCGCATGGGGCCCCATTGCGGTACCGAGAAAATTGAAATCCGAGGCATAGGCCATGACCGACTGGTGGAGACCCGCGTCATCCGGCAGCGCTCCGGCGGCTCGAAACCAGATGTGCTGTGCAGGCTCACGCCGGCTGGGCGCAAACGGATTGCGCGGTTCAACCGGTTTGAATTCGATGGCCAGTTCCTGCAGATAGCCCGCTCGCAGCGCGGCGGGGCAGTCCTGAACCCATTGACGACGCAGATCAGACTCCAGGGTCAGCGCCTCGGGCTCGGGAACCCGCGGCATCGGCGCCTGATGCTCCGCGCCCGGCTCGGGCTTCTGGAATGAAGCCATCATGCTGAAAATGGCCCGCCCGTGCTGGATCGCGTGGACCCGGCGCACGGCGAAACTGCGCCCATCGCGGATCCGTTCTACCTCGTAGACGATCGGCGCATCCATATCACCGGCGCGGACAAAATACGCATGGACCGAGTGCGCCAGGGGCTGATCGACCGTCCTGCGCGCGGCGACCAGCGCCTGACCCAGGACCTGACCGCCGAATACACTCTTGCCGCCCAGATTCCGGCTTTGCCCTCGGAACAGGTGATGCTCCAGGGTTTCCAGTTCCAGCACCTCGATCAAATCTTTCAGCGCAGCGTTCATGTTCATCTCACCGTGTCTGTTGCATTGCTCCGGCAAGCCCCCGATAGGGACCGCACGGGCGAACCAGGCTCACCCGACTTGAAGCGATATTTGTATCCGCCCTAGAATGCAGACCTTGCCCTCGGGACGCCAGGGAGGTCCGCTTGGGGCGAGGCACAGTAGCAGATTCATTTGCTCCATGGCGGCCCGCGCAGTGGTCGAACTGTGGCTTGAAGTGTGGGATAGTCAGACCAACAAGATCTGAATTCAAAGTGCAGGATCAAGCGATCATCATGACACCTGCACACTCGTTTCGGTCCGCCTGCGACGCTGGCCGACCTGATCAAAAAGGGAAGGTATGAAACAGCCCGATGCTCTGATAGTGGACGATTCGATGTCCGCTCGCTTTGCACTGACCCGCAGTCTGGAACCGCTGGGACTGAAAATCACCTCGGCCAAGACCGCTGAGGAAGCCCTGGAAGTGGCCGGCAACGGCCGCTTTGACATCATTTTCATGGACCATGTACTGCCTGGCATCAGTGGCCTGGATGCGGTCGAACAGCTTCGCCAGACGCCGCAATATGCCAGCACCCCGATCATCATGTGTTCGTCCAATGATGGCGAAGCCTACAAGACCGAGGCTTTGCAGCGTGGCGCCAATGCCGTGATCGGCAAACCACCGGAGCCAAGCTTGCTGGCCCGCGTACTGAAAGAACAACTAAGCCAGACTGACCAGCCGGCCGCACCGGCAGAAACGCCCCTGGAGAGCGCACAAGTGACTGATTCCGAAAAACTCAAGGCCCTGGATGAGCGGCTCGACCGCCTCGAAGCCATGCTGGAACGCCTGGAACAAAGTGTCGCCCAGGTGCACACCCGAACTCAGGCCACCGCCAGGGTAATCGCGGATCTGGCCGGGCGCGACCTGGCAAACCGGGTTCTGCGGGCAGTCGTTGCACTGAAAGGCAAATAAGCCCGCCCATGCTGACCGAGCCACGGCGCCGCGCGCCGGTGGTCGGCACGC
>JBFJVB010000004.1:0-70899 GCA_041624435.1 Oceanococcus sp.
CCTCGCAATCGTACTTAAATTGACGTTCGCTTGAATGCTCTTTTAACAAATGGCCTCGCCACTTCTCAAGGAGCACCCGCACAAATTACTTGCTTGATTTTTAAAGAACTTTTGACCCAGCTCCCCGCCCTTCAATAGGCAGTCAGTGCGTCAAGGAGGGCGTATTATAGAGGCCTAAATCGAGCCGTCAACCGTTTACCGGATTTAATTTTCGTTTTCTTTACAATCAAGGGCTTAGCGCCCCAGGCATTATCCACCAGCCACTTTGACGCGCGCGATACGTCGCTTGCCGACCTGGAACAGGGCTTCTTCACCGGCCTTGAACTGCTGATTGGCATCACTGGCCCGTTGCTGATCGATTCGCACCGCTCCCTGCTTGACCATGCGCATCGCCTCGGAACTGCTGCTGACCAGCCCGGACTCACGCAGCAGATGAGCCAGACCAATTACGCCGCCATCCCCCGGAGCCACCTCACACGCGGGAATATCCTCCGGCAACAGGCCCTGACTGAAACGGCGATCAAACTGCTGCCTGGCCTGCTTGCCGGCCTCCTCTCCGTGAAACCGGGCCGTGAGCTCCTGGGCCAGCTCCATCTTCACCGCCTTGGGGTGAACCTCGCCACTGGCCACACCGTCGCGCAGCTGCTTCACCTGGTCAAGGGTCTGAAAGCTGAGCAATTCATAGTAACGCCACATCAGCTCGTCGGAAATCGACATCAGCTTGCCAAACATGTCCTCCGGCGGCTCGTTGATACCGATGTAGTTGTCCAGGGATTTGGACATTTTCTGCACCCCGTCCAGGCCTTCCAGAATGGGCATCGTGATCACCAGCTGCTGAGGCTGACCGGCGTTGGCTTGCAGCTGGCGGCCGACCAGCAGATTGAATTTCTGATCCGTACCTCCCAGCTCAACATCCGAGCGCAGCGCCACCGAGTCCTGTCCCTGCATCAAGGGATAGAGGAACTCGTGAATCGCGATGGATTGACCACTCTTGTAACGGCGATCGAAATCATCGCGTTCGAGCATACGGGCGACGGTGTATTGCGCGGCCAGCTTGATCATGTCGGCCGCATCCATCTGATTGAGCCAGGTGGAATTGAACTCGATACGGGTTTTTTGCCGATCCAACACCTTATATATCTGTTCGGCATAGGTGCGGGCATTCTCCTGGACCTGAGCTTCGGTCAGGGGCTGGCGGGTGACGTTTTTTCCGCTAGGATCACCGATTCTGCCGGTGAAATCACCGATCAGAAACACCACATCGTGGCCTTGAAGCTGGAACTGGCGCAGTTTGTTCAGCAGCACGGTGTGGCCTAAATGCAAGTCCGGAGCAGTGGGGTCAAAACCGGCCTTGATCACCAGCGGTCGACCTTCTTTTTGAGCCTCTTGCAGGCGGGTTTTCAAACCCTCATGCGGGATCAGCTCGGCAACGCCGCGGGTCAATTCGGCGACCTGATTCTCTAGATTCATTGTTTAATATTTTTCTATGCTTAGGGCGATGTGTTCGCAACACACCGCAAGAAAGTGCCGTATCTCTATGAAAACACTAGTCATGCACAAATGAATAACGTAGACTGCAATCCCAACACCTGCTCGGGGTGCAAGATTGGTGTTGGGGGATACTAGCCATGAAGTTTGACTACATTGTACCGGAGGCCACCGGCCATCAGAGTTCCGGACATCTAACCACGGTAGCATTCGCCCTGCTGGCGCTCAGCATCGTCGGTTATCTGGTCGATGGCGAACCGAAAACAGCCGCCGCCGCAACGGATACTTCCGCCCGGCCCATGGCGCGCTCGGCCGCTGCCAGCCTGCAGGAAATCCACGCCCAGCGGGGCCCCGCGCCATTCCTGAGCGAACTGCGCCTGATTGGCAGCGCGCACGCGATGGCGCCGCGCCCGATCACCGCGATCGATCTGCCCAAACGGTTCTCGGTGGACCTGCCCGTCCCTGCGGCCCATTCCCCTCTGGCTTCCACCACGCAGACCCACACCGCAGCTGCCGTCGCGATTGAAACGGCGGCCGCCCCCGTCTCGGCAACCGCCGAAGCCGTCCCGGCCGAGCCTCAAACCGTGAGCAAACTGCTGTCCGTCAAGGAAGGCGACTCACTGTCCCTGCTGTTTGATCGACACCAGCTCAAAGCCGCGGACTGGATCGCCCTGTCGAAGGTTCCCGGAGCGGCCAAACGCCTGCGCCGGCTGCAGCCCGGCGACACGCTCAGCGCGGAGCTCAATCACGCCAACGAGGTGATGAGTCTGCGAGTCAGGCTCGACGACGCGAGCACCTTGCAGCTGGACCGCACCGCCAGCAACGATTTCGCTCTGACCCTGCTCGAGGATGAACTGGAAGTCCGGGAAATCACCGCTCAGGGCATCATTGACAGCTCTTTGTTCCTCAGCGCCAAGAGCGCCGGCCTGTCCGACCGCCTGACGATGGAACTCACCGACATTTTCGCCTGGGATGTGGACTTTGCCCTGGACATTCGGGCCAGCGACTCCTTCAGCGTGTTGTACGAAGAAATCTATCGCGACGGGAAAAAGCTCAAGGACGGCAACATCCTGGCCGCAGAGTTCATCAACCGGGATCGCACGATCCGGGCTTTACGCTACACCAATGAGGCTGGCGTAAGCGCCTATTACTCGCCCCAGGGCGAACCGATGAAAAAGGCCTTCTTGCGCTCTCCGGTGGATTTCGCCCGGATCAGTTCGCGCTTCTCCAACGGCCGCAAGCACCCGATCCTGAACAAGATTCGCGCGCATAAAGGCGTCGATTACGCGGCGGCGGGCGGCACCCCGGTCAAGGCCGCCGGTGCCGGAAAAGTGGTTTTTGCCGGCGTCAAGGGCGGCTACGGCAATGTGCTGATCATCCAGCACGCCGGCAAATACAAGACCCTGTATGCCCATTTGCAGAACTTTCGCCGCGGCATTCGGCGCGGCGTCAGTGTCAGCCAGGGCCAGACCATCGGTTACGTTGGCATGACCGGTCTGGCCACCGGCCCGCATCTACATTATGAATTCCAGATTGATAACCGCCATGTCAACCCTCTGACGGTCAAATTGCCCAGCGCACCCAAGATCGCCGCAGCCAAACTGGAGCTGTTCAAATCCGAAACCGCCATTTTGCTGAGCAAACTGGATGCGATCAGACAGAACGCTCCGCTGACTGAAATCGCCGACGCGCGCTAGAGCTTCGGCCCGCCTCTGGCTCGGGCCGCCAGATCGGCAAGCAGACCGCTTAACTCATACCGAAAACGAGGAACCGCAGCCACAGGTGGTGCTGGCATTGGGATTGCGGATCACGAACTGGGCGCCATTGAGGTCGTCCTTGTAGTCGATTTCCGCCCCGACGAGGTACTGGAAGCTCATCGGGTCGACGACCAGCCAGACGCCTTGTTTTTCGATGCGCGTATCCCCTTCGTCTTCGTTCTCGTCGAAGGTAAAGCCATATTGAAAGCCGGAACAGCCACCCCCGGACACGAACACCCGCAACTTCAGATTCGGATTCTCCTCATCTTCCATCAAGGCTTTCACCTTTGAAGCCGCCGCGTCAGTAAACACCAGTGGCTCATTCATCTTGCGCTCTCTTCAGCCTTTGAGGCCGTCATTAAATCATTCCAAACATAGGTTTCAGTCCAGTCCACCCGTCTCTTTCCGGCGGGAATCAGCCCCACCTTAAGACGCAAGGGCGCGAAATCCTCGGGCAGACGGAATTGGCCGAAAAGCTCCGTATAGTAACGAAACTCATAGCTCGGCGAAAAGCTACCACCGACCATCAGCTCACTCAACCGCATACTCTTGACCCGATCACCAACCATTCCTTCCAAACGCATTGCCAGCACACCTTTGGCATCCACGGCCTGACGCACCGGCTGCAGTAGAGTGACACGAAACTGAAAGGTTCGTTCCCCCAGTGCATCCAGAACCAGCTTGTACACCTGGATACCATCCGGGCTTTCTTCGGGCGATACGATCCCCCGATAGAACGCCAACTGCTCATGCAGTTTGGAAATGACCATGTCCTTGTCCTGCAGCGCGTCGCGAACCCCGTTGCAGGCCTCCTGCTCGACCACGACGGACTGCTTCAGATAGGCCAACTCTTCACGCAACTGACGGCGCTCACGCTCCAGGACCTGAACCCGCTTTTCCAGACCAAGGCGTGCGTCCTGGGCGGCGCTGAGTTCCGCTCCGTCAAGGATGTCCGGTGCGGGCCTGAAGATTTCCAGCAAGACTGCCCCCAATACCGCACCGCATACCACCCACCACAGCAGCACGACCCGGGGATGCCGGATCAAGGCACGCCAGCGAGCCCGGTTCAAGGCAGCAAGGCCGGAGCTTCCAGGCCCGCGGATTGAGCCAGGCCGAACATCAGGTTCATGCACTGAACAGCCTGGCCGGATGCGCCTCGCACCAGATTGTCGATGACGCACAGGACAATGACCTGCTCATCGCGCTGGACCACGGCCAGACGCGCCATATTGGATCCCCTGACGCTGCGAGTCTGTGGGTGACTGCCGGCCGGCATCACATCGACAAACGGAGCCTCGACAAAAGCCTGCTCGAAGGTCTTTTGCAGATCGACACCCGAGGTTTTCAAGCGCGCATACACCGTGGCGTGAATGCCTCGAACCTGCGGCAACAGATGCGGTTGAAACAGACACTTCACCGGCTCGCCGGCGATGTCACTCAGACCCTGCTCGATTTCCGGCTGATGGCGGTGGCCACTGCTGGCATAGGCGGAAAAGTTATCTGCCGTTTCACAGAACAAAGACCCGATCTTGGCCGTCCGACCCGCCCCGGAAACACCTGACTTGCAATCCGCAATGATTCCCGCGGTCTCGATCAGACCGTCTTGCAGCAGGGGCAGCAGCGCCAACTGCACCGAGGTGGGATAACAGCCGGGACACGCTACCAGCTGCGCGCTGGCGAGACTGGGCCCAGCCACTTCCGGCAGGCCATACACGGCCCGAGCGAGATACTCCTGCGCAGTATGGGCCTGACCATACCAATCCAGCCACTGAACCGGATCACGCAGGCGAAAATCAGCGGAAAGATCAATCACCCGGCAGCCGCGTTGGAGCAATTCCGGCACGCCGGCCATCGCCGCGCCGTGCGGGGTCGCGAAAAACACCACATCGGCAACATCCGCCAGGGCGCTCATTTGCGGCGCAGAATAGGCCAGCTCATAGTGTCCCCGCAGATTGGGGAAGATCTCGGCCACAGGCCGTCCGGCCTCCTGACGGGAGGTCACCGCGACCACTTCGACGGCCGGATGACCCGCCAGAAGGCGCAACAATTCCGCCCCGGTGTACCCGGTAGCTCCGACGATGGCGACGCGCAATTTATCGGTCATGCTTGTTCCAGCGAAGAAAAAAATGCGCGACAAGGTAACATGCGTCGCGCAATGAAAGGTGACTCACTTTGGACCCAGGGCTTGAGGTTGATGTTCCCGGTGGCAGCGCCACCCGGGATCATCGCCATTTCGCTGCTGGGCTGTTTGTGCGGTATCGTCGCAGGTCTGGCGATTTCGGCCTTGCACGTGCTCATCGATCTGGCGCGGCTGGCCTTTGAGCACGTCAGCATACCGTTCGCATCCGGCGCCGACCAATTGCCCGCGCTGTTTCTGGCCCCGTTGCTCGGGGCGCTGCTGGTCGGCCTGATCTATCAGTTCATCAAGCCGTACTTCCGCAACAGCGGTCTGGTGCATATCGTTGAACGGCTGATGCACCATCAGGGCCACCTTCCCCTGCAAAACAGCCTGGCCAATTTTTTCGGCTCGGTGATTGCAATCGGCTCCGGTCAGATCGTCGGCCGGGAAGGCGCCGCCACCCATCTGGGCGCGGCGGGCGGCAGCTTCATCGGCCGATACCTGGAATTGCCCCACAGCACCGTGCGCGCTCTGGTCGGCTGCGGCGCGGCGGCCGGCATCGCAGCCTCTTTCAACACGCCGCTGGCCGGGGTCATTCTGACCATGGAAGTGATTGTCATGGAGTATTCGGTGATGGGCCTGGCGCCGACGATCATCGCGGCGGTCAGCGCCAATGCGGTTGCGCACGTCTGGCTCAATTCACACCCGACGCTGAGCGTAAGCACCACGGAACTGGAATCGCTCCGGCAACTGCCGTTCCTGCTGCTCACCGGCGCGGTACTGGGAATCTGCGCCGCGGCCTACAGCCGTAGCATCGCCTGGCTGACCCGGCGTATCCGGACCATCCCGGTCTGGATTTGCATGGGCGTGACCGGACTGACCACCGGCCTGTTCGCCTGGGCCTTGCCGCAGGTCGGCCAGGATGGCTTCGTCAGCATCAATACGGCTTTGTCCGGGGATCTGCCCTTGCTGGTCTCGCTGGCCCTGGGCGGCATCGTGCTGATCTGTTCCAGCCTGGCGATCGCCAGCGCCATTCCTGGCGGCATCATCATGCCCTGCATGCTGGCCGGCGCTTGCCTGGGCAGTGCCCTGGGACAGCTCGGACATTTTGGCCTGGGCATGCCCAGCAGCGATGTGGCCCTGTATGCCCTGCTCGGCCTCGGGGCGATGATGGGCGCGGTCCTGCAGGCCCCGCTCACCGCGCTGATCGTGATTCTGGAGCTCTCCGGGCGAACCGACATGCTGTTTGCCGCGATGCTGACGGTCATCACCGCGGTGCTGGTCAGTCGTCAGGCCAATGGCAACGAGTCCATCGTCGCCCTGTTGCTGAAGAACCGCGGCCTGGATTTCCGCAACGATCCGGTCTCACAATCCCTGCGCCGCATCAGCGTCATGGCCGCGATGAATCGAAGCTTCTCGGCAACAGACGAGCAGCTAAGTCTGGATCAGGCCCGGGAAATTCTCCTCAACCGCCCCGACTGGGCCTTGATCAGGCCCGAGGCCGGGAATGCCTATGTGATCAGTGCAGCCGATATCCGCCACGCCGTGAGTGCCGCAGAGGCCGCGGACAAACCTGGCGACAGCATTATCAATCTGGCCAAGATTCCGGCCGACCGGCGCCAGTGCGCTCCGGTCCATCTGCGGGCCTCACTGCAGGAAGCCTGGGAAACCTTCGAACAGACCGGCGCCGAAGCCCTGTTCGTGGAGCGTCAGACCCAGCATGATCAGAAAGTGACCTACGGCATCCTGACCCGCAAGGCTGTGGAAAAAGCCTATCGGCCATGAGCCTGCCGGCTCTCTTCGGCGCTTTCCCAAGACCGAGGGAAGGAAGCTTTTGGCCGTTAGCCTCGCAGCCCGTTAGAATCTGCCGATGCTCTGGATCAAAGCCTTTCACATCATCGCCATTGTCACCTGGTTCGCCGGCCTGTTCTACTTGCCACGGCTGTTTGTCTATCACGCCGACACGACCGACGAAACTGGCAGCGCCCGGTTCAAGATCATGGAGCGACGCCTGCTGAAACTCACCAACGTGGGTGCGGCCCTGAGCCTGGTCTTCGGTCTCTGGCTATTGCTGGGCTGGCGCGGGGACCTGCTCCACAGCGGCGGCTGGTTTCATGCGAAAATGGCCCTGGTGCTGGGACTTTTCGCCTACCATCACATCTGCGGACGCTTCGTCTTCCAGTTCAGTCAGGACCGCAACACGCGCAGCGCCCGTTACTACCGGTTTTTCAATGAGGTCCCGGCGCTGCTGCTGATCGGCATCGTGATTCTGGCGGTCGTCAAACCGTTCTGAGAAATCCGGCTTTACAGCTGGCTTTGCAGGTAGTTCTGCAGACCAACCTTGCCGATGATGTCCAGCTGAGTCTCCAGCCAGTCGATGTGCTCTTCTTCGCTTTCCTGAATCCGCACGAAGATCTCGCGGCTCACATAATCACCGGCTGATTCGCAATAGCTGATGGCTTCTCTGTACAGCGGATGAGCATCCAGCTCCAGGGCCAGGTCGGCGCGCAGGCATTCTTCAACGTTTTCGCCGATCCGCAACCGCCCGAGATCCTGCATGTTCGGCAGGCCTTCCAGAAACAGGACTCGTTCGGTCAGGGTATCGGCGTGCTTCATCTCGTCGATCGACTCTTCGTACTCATGCTTGGCCAGGGCGCTCAGGCCCCAGTTCTTGTACATGCGCGAATGCAAAAAGTACTGATTGATTGCGGTCAGCTCTGCTTTCAGGCCACGGTTCAGATATTCGATGACCTTGGGATCGCCTTGCATGAAGATACGCCTTGTAAATAGAGCCGTTAAGGATACGCCACTACGCCGCTGAAATCAACGTAAGCGATTGTTTTTTAGCTATATTTTAGTGGTAGCACGAATCAGAATGATTCGCATCAAGCGACTTCATCCCAGACCTCGGACACCTGCGTATCGATCACGCTATCCAGCACCCGCTTGGCTTCCGGCAAGCATTTGCCGCAGCAGGTCCCGGCACGGGTGGCCATGCACAGGCCCTTGATGCTGCGCACCCCTTCGGCGGCCGCCTGTTCAATTTGCCGTTCATTGACGGCATTGCAGACACAGATATACATGGGCCAATCAAAACGTAAATGCGAATCGTTGTCAATAGCGTTTGCGATATTTTGTTAATGCGAATCATTGTTATTTGCATTTATCGCGGCTATGCTCTGCCTCAACGCCGGATCATCGGCACTTCATCACTCAGTATCAGGGAGCAAAAATGCACAAGCCGTTCATCCTCGGCGCGGCTCTGGCCGCGGCAGGTATCACCCAGGCCGCTGCGGCCCCCAGCCTGGAAGAGCTGACCGCCATCGTGAATGCGCAACAAGACCAGATTGATGCCATGCAACAGTCTGCCGACCGCGGCCGAACCCACATTGGCGGCTACGGCGAGTTGCACGCCAATTTCAATCAGGGCGGCGACAACGAGCTGGACTTTCACCGTTTTGTGTTGTTTTTCGGCCATGATTTCAACGACCGCCTGCGCTTTCGTTCCGAGTTCGAACTGGAACACGCGCTGGCCGGCGACGGCAAGCCGGGCGAAGTCGAACTGGAACAGGCCTTCATCGAATATGACTGGAGCGCCGGCTCGGTGCTACGCGCAGGGGTGATGCTGGTTCCAGTCGGCATCCTTAACGAAACGCACGAGCCCACGACGTTCTACGGAGTCGAGCGTAACCGGGTGGAAAACCGGATCTTGCCGTCCACCTGGTGGGAAGCCGGCGCGGCCTGGTCCCAGACGCTGGGTGATTCGGGCCTGAGCTACGATGTTTTCCTGCACGGCGGCCTGGAAACTGATCTGAGCGGCGGCGGCCCGATTCGCAGCGGCCGGCAGAAGGTGGCAGAAGCGGTGGCCAATGATTTCGCCGCGACCGCCAGACTGCGTTACCAGGGCATCGCCGGCCTGCAGTTGTCCGCCAGCCTGCAGTATCAGCAGGATCTGTCCCAGCAAGCGGGGGACGGCATTGATGACGCCATGCTGTTCACCACCCACGCCATCCTGAACCGGGGCATGTTCGGCCTGCGCGCGCTGTTTGCCCAATGGAACATCGAGGGCTCTGCGGCCCAGGCCCTGGCGCGTGACCGGATCGGCGGCTGGTATGTTGAACCGCAGTTGCGGCCGAGCGCCTGCTGGGGTGTCTTCGCCCGCTACAGCGCCCTGGAACAGACCCGTGATGCCGAGGAAACCAATCTGTCGGCCGGGATCAACTTCTGGCCGCACGAACAGGTCGTGCTCAAGGCGGACTACAGTCACCGGGACAATCCGAACAACTCCACCGCCAAAGCGTTCAATCTGGGTCTGGGCTACCAGTTCTAGATGATCAAAGCGTCGTTACTTGCGGTTGCCGTGATGCTGTCCTGGGGTGCGTGTGCCGAGGACATCATCATGGCGCCGGATGCCTTCGTGGAGGAAGCCTTTGATGGTCAGCCGCCCGATTCGGCAACCCTCTGGCTGACCGGCACCTTGCGCGAGCGTGCGCAGATGATCCTGGGCCATGCCCCGGTCAGTTTACGGGTGCGCTACTGGCGGCAGGCGGACCGCAGCGCCTGGATCCTGGAGGAAATTGGCAAGGAATCACCGATCACGGCCGGTTTCGTGGTCGAGGACGGCCGCCTGAAACAGGCGGAAGTACTGATCTATCGGGAAAGTCGCGGGGGTGAGATCCGCTTCCGCAGCTTTCTCCGCCAGTTCTCCGGTGGCCGCCTGCGCGACAACGCCCTGGACTCAACGATCGACAATATCAGCAGCGCCACGCTCTCGGTTCGGGCGATGCAGCGCATGGCCAGTCTGGCCTTGTTGCTGGATGAAAGCAGCCGCTGATGCGCCGTAAATTATCCAACTGGCATCAGCGCATCGGCCTGATCAGTCTGGGCCTGCTCAGCTGGCTGGCCGTAACCGGCGTGCTCCTGAATCACGCCGATCATCTGGGCCTGGACCGGCCGATCGGCGCGCCACTGGTGGCGCGACTGTATGGCATCGAAGCGGACTGCAGTGATCGCGCCTGGGACCTGGCCGGCCAGACGCTGGTCGATTGCGGCGACACCGTACTGCTCGCCAGTCAGCCCCTGGACGCGCTCCAGGGACCGGTGCATGGCGGGCTGGTCTGGCGTGAGCTGGGTTTTGTCGCGACCGCTCAGGGCTTGCTGCTGCTCGGCCCGCAGGGCGAACGGGTCGAATGGGTGGCAAGCGAGCTGTTGCCTGGCCGTCCCCTGCGCCTGGGCCTGTTGCCCCAGCAACTGGTGCTGCAAACACCGGCGGGAATTTTTGCCAGCGATGAAAACCTGAACCGCTGGACCAGCGTCGATCCCGATAGCGAAGTGGTGTGGAGCCGGACCCGGCAACTCGATCCGGCGCAGCGGGATCAGGCGCAGGCCTTGGCCGCGGTACGGCAGCTGTCCTGGACCAAGCTCCTGCAGGATCTGCACAGCGGCCGGATCATCGGTCTTGCCGGCCGGATTCTGGCCGATCTGGGCGCCCTGTCCATCCTGATTCTGGCCCTGCTGGGGCTGATCCTGTCCCAGGGGTTCAGCCGCAAACGACCTCGCCGAGCAGCGGCTCCAACTGACGCAGAGCGCGACGATACACCGAGCGTTTGAAGAAGATCACATCATTGGGTGGATACCAGTAATCCACCCAGCGCCACTCGTCGAATTCCGGCTTGTCGCTGCCGTGAAAATGCACGGCTGATTCTTCACCGGTCAAGCGCAGCAAGAACCATTTCTGCTTCTGGCCGATACACAGCGGCTGCTTGTGCCGACGAATAAAGCGCATCGGCAAACGGTAGCGCAGCCATCCCTTGGTGCAGCCCAGAACCTGGACATCGTGTTCTCGCAGGCCCAATTCTTCATGCAGTTCACGAAAAAGGGCCTGTTCGGGCGATTCACCACGCTGGATTCCGCCCTGCGGAAATTGCCAAGCGTCCTGACCGGCCCGCTTCGCCCACATCACCTGTTTATCAGCTCCGAGTACCACGATACCGACATTAGGCCGAAATCCATCAGCGTCGATCATCGTCTTCTTTCTAGAATTAAACTTTGTTCATTCTTCCATATCGGCGCCTCAACACCAACTGGCCAGCCTGCACAGACCTGCTGGACATGCTTCTGGCCGCAGCCTGAGTCACAATATGCGCCATTCCCATCGGCCGACCCCATATGCAACTCGCCCTGTTTGACCTGGACAATACCCTGCTCGCTGGCGACAGCGACTACTTGTGGGGCCGTTTTCTGGTCGACAAGGGGCTGGTCGATGGCGCCAGCTATGAAGCTCAGAACCGCCAGTTTTATGAGGATTACAAGGCAGGCCAGCTGGACATCCACGAATTTGCCCGTTTCAGCCTGGGCCGGCTGGGGGAATTCGAGATGACCGCGTTGCAACAATGGCGGGAGGAATTTGTCGAGTCCCGCATCAAGCCGATCGTGGCCAGCCGCACGCAGGCCCTGCTGCAACAGCATCGTGAGGCCGCGCGTGAACTGGTGATCATTACCGCCACCAACAGTTTCATCACCGCGCCGATTGCCAGGCATCTGGGGGTGCCGCACCTGCTGGGCACCGATGGTGAGATCGTCAATCAGCGTTTCACCGGCAACATCCAGGGCACGCCCTGCTTTCAGGACGGCAAGATCAAGAAGCTGGAAGCCTGGCTGGAAGGTCGCCCGGCACCGTCAGAAACCTGGTTCTACAGCGATTCCATCAACGACGCCCCGCTGCTGGAGTGGGCTGACCATCCGTACGCCGTCGACCCCTGCCCCAAACTTGCTGCCCTGGCCCAGGCCAAAGGCTGGCCGATCATGACGCTACGCTGAAGCCGCCAGGCCTGCCGCAGACCCAGGACTCACCGAGCCATGCGCCAGCAGTGCCTGGCGCGAACGTCAATCCTCCAGGGACATCCGTGCCAGCAGATCGGCATGCAGAGCCGCATTGGCCGCGACCACGCTGGTGGTATTCAGGCCGATATCCGCCCCGTCCAGATCACAGATCACGCCACCGGCTTCGCGCAAGATCACGCTATTGGCCGCAATATCCAGAATATTGACATCGGACTCCACCACCGCGTCAATCCGCCCGGCGGACAGCAAGTGGTAGTGATAGAAATCACCGTAACCGCGAATGCGATGCACCTGGCCGGTCAACTCGCCCAACGCCGCCCAGCGCCTGGGTTGCCGCGACAGGCTACCGATATTGCCGGTGGACAGAGTTGCCCAGGCCCATTGATCCACGCTGCTGGTTTTGAGCGCCGCACCGTTCAGAAAAGCACCTTGGCCCTGCTGCGCCCAGGCCAGTTCTTCGAACAGCGGCGCTGAAGACACGCCCAGCACCAGCTTGCCCCCGCGCAGCAGCGCAATCTGGGTCGAGATGAAGGGATAACCACGCACGAAACTCTTGGTGCCATCCAGCGGATCGATCAGCCAGACCGCCTCGGCATCCATGTCGTACTGGCCGGTTTCCTCGCCAAAAAAACCAAAGCCCGGACAGGCGGCATCGAGAATCTCCCGAATGCGGTTCTCGCAAGCCACATCGACCTCGGTCACCGGACTCTGGTCCGCCTTGATGGTGACGGAAAAATTCTGCCGATAGGCGCCGCGAATAATTTCGCCGGCGGCCCGGGCCGCGTCCAGCGCCGCCTTGAGTTCTTTGCTTTGCACGATCGATGTCCTGGTGAGCGGCGCGCATGATACCAAGCCCGATCAATCCTGGCGTGCCCGCTCCAGTCGCTCGCACAGCTGCGTCGCCCCGTCGAGGATGCGGGCGGTATAGCGTTGCAGCAATTCCGGGGGAATGGCGTACACGTGGCCGTTGGCCACCGCCGGCAACTGCGGCCAACGCTGCCAGCCCGCCAGGCCGGCCCCGTCTTGCGTATCTTCACCACCGGCCACAATCACCTGGGGACGACGGGCCAGCACGGCCTCAACGCTCACCCGGGGAGCCAGCGGCCTGGCCTCGGCGAATACGTTGTAGCCGCCACACATTTCGATCAGGGCGCTGATCACATGCTCGCCATTCAGGGTTTGCAAAGGCTCATGCCAGACCTGATAGAACACACTGACCGGCTGCGGTGTCGCGTAACGGCGCCGCAGGGCCGTCAGGCGCTCATCAAAGGCCCGTGCCGCCCCCAGGCCGGCTTGTTCACGCCCGCTCAGCTGACCCAGCTGACGCAGGGAACGCGAAATACTCGCCAGATCTCGCGGCTCTTCAACGAAGACCGGGACACCCAGGCGCTCCAGCTGTTCGATCAGTCGCGCACTGTTGCCGGTCTGCCAGGCCAGAACCAGATCCGGCTGCTGTTGCAGAATCGCCTCGACGCTCAAGCTGTTGAACGCGCCGACCCGTGGAATCCCCTGGGCCTGTGGCGGGTGATCGGGAAAATCCAGCACACCGACCAGGCGTTCGCCGGCCCCGATGGCGAACAGGTTTTCCACAAAATGCGGTGCCAGGGCCACGATACGCCGGGCTGGCTGGTCCAGCACCAGCCGCTGACCGCGCGCATCGTGCAGCGCGATGGGCTGCGCGACACTGAGCGCACTCAGCATCCAGCCGGCCACCAGCGCCAGCCACCGGGCGCTACGCCGCGCCATCAAGCCTGGCCGAAGTCGCGCAAGCCGGCCGCCGGATTGTGGTAGCGCAAGCGGGCAAAGCCCTGACGCTCGACGTAATGAATGCCGGACAGACAGGCGTAAGGCACATCCAGGGTGAAGATCTGCTGCAAGGGCATGCCCAGCACATGCGCAAGCAAGGCCCGTATCACCCCACCGTGCGTCACCAGCAGAATGCGCTGCCCGGAGGCGTCCTGCAGGCAGCGCCCGAAAGCCGCGATAACGCGGGCCTGCATCGCGTCCGCGGGTTCTCCACCTGGCGGCACGCGACCGACCGGATCTCGATAATACGCCTCAACGGCGGCCGGGTCCTGCTGCCAGAGCTGCTCCCGGAGCTGCCCTTCCCATTGACCGAAACTCAGCTCCCGCCAGTCTTCATCAATGCGCAGCGGCAAGCCCAGACGCTCGGCCTGGGCTTCGGCGAACAGCCGGCAGCGCTGCAAGGGCGAGCTGACAATGCAATCCCAGTGCGGCTGCGGATGACTCTCCAGCGCGGTGCGCATCTGGGACCAGCCCGTCTGGCTCAGCGTCACATCGGTGGCGCCGCGAAAGATTTCGCCGCCTTCGCATTCGCCGTGTCTGAGTACATCCAAATGAATCACGTCTGCTCCTGAAAATCCGAATCCTGATTATTGAATGATGACCGGCCGGCCATCGTGCGGGTGACTCTGCAAGACCACGTCCACGCCGAATACCTGCCGGATCGTGGTCGCAGTGAGCACCTGCTGCGGCGGCCCAAACGCCTGCATGCACCCCTGACTCAGCAGGCCCACCTGATCGGCAAAGCGCAGCGCCAGATTCAAGTCATGCAGCACCAGCAGAATCGCCATGTCTTGCGTCGCCAACCCCCGCAAATGCTGCAATAACTCCAGCTGATGCGCCCAGTCCAGGGCGGCCGTGGGCTCGTCGAGCAGCAGCACACCCTCGCACTGACCCGCCGGGTCCGGCCAGAGCTGGGCCAGCACCCGGGCCAACTGCACCCGCTGCCGCTCGCCACCCGACAGCGCAGGATACAGCTGGCGGCGCAAGCCCTCCATGCCAAACAGGCGCAGTGCCTGGCTGACACAGTGCTGGTCCCGGTCCCGACCGGTGCCATGCGGAAGCCGCCCCAGGGCCACGACCTCTTCGACCTGAAACGGAAAACTCAGTGCCGATTGCTGCGGCAACACGGCCATTTTGGTCGCTCGCGCCCGCGCCGGCCAGGTGCTCAAAGCGACCCCGTCCAGCAGCACGCGCCCTGCGCTTGGCGGCCACTGCCCGGCCGCAATGTTCAGCACCGAACTCTTGCCTGCGCCATTGGGCCCCAGCAAAGCGGTGACGGTGCCCGGTCGCACGCTCAGGCTGAGCTGATCAACACATAGTCGGTCCCCGCGAGACAAACTGACCGCGCGCAATTCAAGCTGGCTCATGTCGGCAAGTAGACCTGGCGTTGGCGCAACAGCGACAGGAACAGGGGCGCCCCCAGCAGCGCGGTCAGAATGCCCACGGGCAGCTCCGCCGGCGCAATCAACCAGCGCCCCAGCGCATCGGCAAAGATCAGCAGCGCGGCGCCAGCCAATGCCGCGGCCGGCAGCAAGCGACGGTGATCCGGCCCCAGCCATAGCCGCAACATATGCGGCACCACCAGCCCGACAAAGGCGATGACTCCCGTCAGGGCCACGGCGCCGGCCACGGCCAGAGCGACAACCACGATCACCACCCGTTTGACCTGACTGACCCGCACACCCAGATGACGGGCCTCGGATTCTCCCAGCAACAGCGCATTCAAGGCGCCGGCATAACGCGGCAGAATCAGCAGCCCGGGCAGCATCAGCAGCAGGGCCAGGCGCACATCGCGCCACAGTGCGCCGTCCAGCCCACCCATGCGCCACAAACTCATCCGCCGTAGAGATTCATTGTCCACCACGTAGGCCAGCCCGCTGTTGATGGCCCCGGCCAGCGCGGAGATCGCCACGCCGACCAGCAGCATCGTCAACACCGACGTCCCGCCGAACCCGTCGGTCCGGCTGGCCAGACGATAAACCAGCCCGGTGGCGGCCAGGCCGCCGCAGAACGCGCCCAGCACCAGGGCGCTGATACCGCTGAGCACGGCCAGACCGGTCCAGCTGGCCCCCAGGGCAATCACGATACTGGCGCCCAGGGACGCCCCGCTGGTCACCCCGATGATCGACGGATCGGCCAGAGGATTGCGAAACAGGCCCTGGGTCGCGGCGCCACACAGCGCCAGAACCGCGCCTACCAAGCCGCCCAGGAGCACCCGCGGCAGGCGCAGCTGCCAGATGATCAGCGCACTATCCAGACTGGAGGACGAGGCCGCCGTGCCCACCCAGAACCCCGAGAAGTCCCGCCAGTTCAAGCTGGCCGGACCGCTCACCAGCCCCAGAAACACGGCCAGAACCAGGGCCGCGAACAGGCCGCCGAATACAGAACAGTTGGAAGGGCGGCGCTGGGACATCGGGCAGGGGCAGCGGGGAACCGGAAACCGGCCTGCATCATATCAAGCAAACCGCTATGCTTTGCGCCGCTCAGGTGCGGATGGTGCAAGCCATCCGTGAAACGGGAAGTCCGTGAAACTCGGACACTGCCCCCGCAACGGTAACTGGTTCGGAGCTGCGCAAACGCCACTGTCCGGCATGGACGGGAAGGTCGCAGTTCAGCACGCCAGGAGTCCGGAGACCGGCCTGAGTCCCTTCATCCACTTTGACCTGCGGGGCCGCAGGGACAGGAGCAAACATGCGTTATCTAGTATTGGCCGGGACGATCCTGGCCGTAAGTTCGACTCATCTCGCCGCGGCACAGAGCACGTCCCTGGAGCCTCTGGTCGTCACCGGCTCGCGCACGCCCACGGCAGGTTTTCGCCTGGCCGATGCGATCACCGTGATCGACCGTGACACCATCCTGGCCAGCCAGGCCAATTCCCTGGCGGAACTGCTGAGTTCGCGCGCCGGCATCGAAGTTCTGGACTTCTATGGTGATGGCAGTCGCGCCAGTTTCGGCATGCGCGGCTTCGGCGAGAATGCGGCTTCCAATACCCTGGTGCTGATCGACGGTCAGCCCCTGAACAACCCCGACATTGCCAACCCGGACCTGGCCCGAATCCGGCTTGAAGATCTTGAGCGGATCGAGGTGCTGGAAGGTGGCTCGGCCTTGTGGGGCAATCAGGCCGTGGGCGGGGTGATTCACCTCATTACCCGGGAAGCGGCGGGCTCCAGCGTGCATTTCGAACGCGGTAGCTACGCCAGCCAGGACGCCCGCGCCCGCGCTGCCGTGAACGGCGAGCACTGGAAACTCGCGCTCAGCGGAAGCAATCGCCAGAGTGACAATTACCGCGAGCATAACCGGCTACGCCATGATCGGGCCGGCCTGGAAGGCAGCGTCAAGGGCCGCCTGGCCAAAGCCTGGGTCCAGGCCGAGTACAGCGACGAGGAGCTGCAGGTCCCCGGCGGCCTGTTTGCGGACGAAGTCGCCCAGGACCGGCGCCAGTCGGCCAGTGCTTATGCCGATGATTTTTCCGCGCTGCGCACCCTCAACCTGCGCAGCGGTCTGAGCGCCGACATCGGCCCCGACTGGCACTTCGATGGGCGGGTCTCACGTTACGCCGCCGATGGCCGCTTCCGCCTCAGCTCGCGCGGTTTTGCCAGTGACCCCAGCACCCAGGAGCGCCGGGTCATCAGCCTGAATCCACAATGGACTTACACCTTCGCGCTGGCGGACCAGCAGGGTCATTTCGCCCTCGGCGCCGATTTGCAGCGCGCGGATTATCGGCTTGAATCCCAGTTTGGCGTGCAGAGCAACGACCAGAAACTGAACGACCTGTATCTGAGCAGCCTGTTGCCGCTGCTTAGTCCCGCGACCCTCAGCCTGGCGCTGCGTCATTCCCGCATCGAGGACCTGATTGCCGATCCCGGCAGTTTCGCGGTGTTTCCCGATGGCAAACGCTTCAGCCATGACACCACCAGCGGCTCGGCCGGCCTGAATATCCCGCTGCACGACAAACTGTCGATGCTCCTGGGCTGGGACCAGGTGCTGCGCTATCCCAAGGTGGATGAGTATTTCGGTTCCGGGTTTACCCCGGACGCCATCAATCTGGAGCCCCAGACCGGCGACAACTACGAAGTCGGCCTGCGCCTGCACGGCGCGATGCTGACAGGTTCGCTGATCGTCTATCGTCTCGACCTGAACAACGAGATCGTCTACGACCCCAACACCTTCACCAATATCAATCTGGACCAGACCACCCGGGAGGGTGTCAATGCCCAGGCCCAGCTGCGGCTCGGCCGCATCAGCTCGGTGGACCTGGCCTACAGCTATATCGATGCCCGGATCGACGGCACCGAGCGCATCCCGCTGGTGGCGCAGCAGCATGCCCAGATCAGCTTCAACCTGAATCCGACCGCCGGTTTGCACTTCCAGCTGCAAGTGCAAGGCAGCGGTGACCGGTTGCCGGGTGGCGACACCGACGGATCACAGCCGCCGCTGCCGGGCTACGGGGTGGTCAATCTGGCGGCCCGCTGGCAGCGCGACAATCTGGAGATCGGCCTGAAACTGGCCAATGTCCTGGACAAGCACTACGCCGCGGTCGGCTTTGAAGACAGTTCGAGCAACCAGGTGGCCAGCTTTCCTTTGCCCGAATTCAACGGCCGCATCAGCATGCGCTACGACCTGCCGTAACCGAGTCCACGCCGGGGCGGGTTCGCCGCCCCGGCCCCTCCAGGTGCGTGAGCCGATTACAATGGCTCCTTTTTGCCGCGAAGCTTCGCCGCTGACCTGAACACCATGCACCAACTACACCGCTGGACCCTGGACCACCCCTGGTGGGTCCTTGCCCTGACCCTGCTGGGCACCGTTTGCGCGCTCGGCGGGTTGCGTCATCTGTCGCTCACCACCGACTACCGCGCCTATTTTGGCCCCAACAACCCTGAACTGCAGGCGTTGGAGGCATTCGAACATCAGTTCGAGCAGAAGGAAACCCTGATCATTGCCCTGGCGGCCCGGGACGGCGACATGTTCAGCCCGGTGAAGCTGGAAGCCTTGCGCGAATTAACCGCGGCCGGCTGGACCCTGCCCTATGCGCTGCGCTCCGAATCGCTGGCCAATTATCAGCACAGCCGTGCCGAAGGCGACGACATCATCGTCGAGGCCCTGGTGCCGGACGGCGCCATCAGCCCGGCGCAGGCCAGCGCCATTCGCGACATTGCCCTGCACTCCGACGAACTGGTCAACCGCTTCATTTCGGCCGATGGCACCGTCGCCGCCGTCGTCATCAACACCCCATTGCCGCACCGCAATCTGGACGAGGAAGTCCCGGAAGTTGCCAACGCGGTCCGAGCGCTGAAACAGCGCTTCGCCACCGACTTCCCGTCGGTCAGCATGCACGCCAGCGGTGTGGTGATGCTCAACGACGCGATGGCGCAGACCACCGCCTATGACTTGAGCCATCTGTTTCCCCTGACTTTCCTGCTGATTTTCGTCGGCCTGGTGATCTACTTCCGGGCGCTGCTGCCGGCGGTGATTACCCAGCTGGTGATCCAGATCGCCGCGCTGTCGGCCTACGGCATCGCCGGCTGGCTGGGCATTGTCCTTACCGCGGCCTCGATGTCCGCCGGGCTGATCGTCACGACCCTGGCGGTCGCTGATTGCGTGCACCTGCTGGTCAGCTGGCGGAAGCGCATCGATGCCGGCGACGACAAGCGCCAGGCCATGCTGGAGAGCCTGCGGATCAACACCTTGCCGGTCTTTCTGACCAGCGTGACCACGGCCATCGGCTTTCTCTCCCTGTACTTTTCGGATTCACCGCCTTTTCGCGACCTGGGATTCATCGTCGCGGCCGGGGTGGGCTTTGCCTTCGTCGCCGCGCTGTTCACCTTGCCCGCGCTGGTGATGCTGTTGCCGGTGCAGGTCAAAGTCCGCCCGATCGGCCGAGCCTGGACCGCCCAGCTGGCTGACTTCACCATCCAGCAGCAGAAGCCCCTGTTGTACCTGGGCGGCGCGGTGATCCTGCTGCTCGCCGCCGGCATCACGCACAACCGCTTCGGCGACAACTATGCCGAATACTTCGACCCGCGGATTTCGTTTCGCCAGGATACCGACTTCATCAACCAGCGCCTGACCGGCATGCAGACGCTGCAGTTCCAGCTGCATGCGCAGGAGCCTGGCGGCATCAACGACCCTGCATTTCTGACCCGGCTCGCCGCCTTTCAGGACTGGTTCGCAGCCCAGCCGGAAACCCGCAAGACGGTCAGCATTGCCGATCTGCACCGGCGCCTGAATCGCACCATGCATGGTGATGATCCGGCCTGGCACCGGCTCCCCGATGACCAGCTCCTGGCCGCGCAGTATCTGTTCTTTTACGAGATGTCGCTGCCTCAGGGCCTGAGCCTGAACACCATGTTCGACCCGGACAAACAGCTGACCCGCCTGATCGTATTGCTCGACACCATCGACGCCGGCGCCCTGGCGGAACTGAATGATCGGGCGCTGAGCTGGCTGCAGCGCAACCAGCCCGAATGGTTTTACGATGCCCATGGCGGAGTTGGCGTCAGCCTGATGTTCGCTCGCATCTCGGAGCGCAATTTCCGCAGCATGATGAGCGGCCTGGCCGTCGCCGTGGTGCTGATTTGCGGCCTGATGGTGGTATTGATGCGGTCACCCCGGATCGGCCTGATCAGCATCATTCCCAATCTGGCGCCCGGCCTGATGGCTTTCGGCATCTGGGGCTACAGCGTCGGCGTGATCGGCATTTCCCTGGCGGTGGTCGGTTCCATGACCCTGGGCATCGTGGTTGACGACACGATTCATTTTCTCAGCAAGTATCTGCGCGCCCGCCGCGAAGCAGGCCTGTCGCCAGAGGACGCCGTACGTTACGCCTTCGACACGGTCGGCTCGGCCTTGCTGTTGACCTCGGTCATTCTGCTCGGCGGCTTTCTGACCATCAGCCTGTCGGCCTACCAGCTGACGGCCTATATGGGCTTGCTCACATCGATTACCATCGCCCTGGCCTTGGCCGCGGACTTTTTGTTTCTGCCGCCCCTGCTGTTGCGCCTGGATAAACGCCGTTCATGAGCCTGGAAATCACCGAACGCGCCGCGCTGTGCCGGATGCTGGCCGATGCCAGCCGCCAGCGGCTGCTTTTGCTGCTGGAAAGCGAAGAACTGACCGTGGCGGAACTGACCGAGATCACCGGCCTGGCACAAAGCCGGGTGTCCACCCATCTGGGCAAGCTGCGCGAGTCCGGCATGGTTCAGGACCGCCGCCAGGGCACGACCGTGTATTACTCCGCCGGCGACGATCAGCAGAGCCTGATCCACCGCCTCTGGGACGCCCTGAGACAGGACATCACCAGCGAGCAGGTGGCCGGCGACCGCGAACGCATGCACGAGGTCTTGCGCCGTCGCCAGCCCGAACAGACCTGGGCCGAGTCCGTCGCCGGACACATGGAACTGCATTACTCGCCGGGACGGACCTGGCAGGCGACCACCCATGCGCTGCTGCCGCTGCTGAATTTCGGTGATGTGCTGGACATCGCCGCCGGCGACGGCATGCTGGCCGCACTCCTGGCCCCACGCTGTCGTTCCATCACCTGCGTCGACCTCAGCGCGAAACTGGTTGCGGCCGGCACGCGGCGCCTGGCCCCGCATCCGCACGCGCGCTATCTGCAAGGCGACATGCATGCACTGCCACTGCCGGATGCGGATTTCGATACAATTTTTCTCATGCATGGCCTGACCTACAGCGAACAACCCGAGGCTGTCATCGGCGAGATCGCGCGTTTGCTACGCCGCGGCGGGCAAGCCATCATCTCCACGCTGGCCGCGCACGATCACCCGGCTTCGGTGGCCGCCTTTGATCACGTCAATCTGGGCTTTGGCGTCGAACAATTGACGGCGCTGCTGGACCATGCCGGCCTGAGCGTGGACAGCTGCGAACTCAGCCTGCGTGAAGCCCAGCCTCCCTATTTCGGCGTGATCACCGCCGCCGCTCACCGGGCCTAGACATGAGCCCAACCCATCTGTGGCAGCGCGTGTTCCGACTCATGGACGGGTTGAGCGGCGCCACGGCGGGCTTCCTGTTCTATGGCGGCTGGGGCGTTTTTGCCAATTGGCCGCATGGATCGCTGGTGGCTCTGCGTTCGGGTCTGGCCCAGGGCAGCATGAGCTTTGTGGTGACCCTGTCAGGCGTCCTGCTCATGCGCTTTTTGTTCCGGCTTCCCGGGCCGCTGTGGCTACGCACCGCAACGGCCGGCCTGGGCGCCCTGCTCCTGATCTATACCGGCATCATCGGCGTCCATGTCTACCTGGGGACGCCGGAGATTTTTCTGACCTTGTTGCCCGGATTGCCGATCACGATCGGCTTTTGTCTGGTTTTCAGTGCCAGTTTGGCCAGATTCAGTCAAAATACCGCCCTAACCCTTCCCCTGGGGAAGCCTTGATCGAACCGAGGTCTGCGAACCGTGCCCACGGCCCAACTCATTCATGACAACATCGCCACCTTGCACCAGGCCGAAACCGTGCTATCGGCGGTGTCTCGCGTTGGCCTGGATTTCGGCGCCCAGATCGGCCCACATCTGCGCCATGTGCTGGACCATTACGATTGTTTTTTGAGCGGCCTGGACGCCGGCTGTATCGACTACGACCGGCGCCAGCGTGACCTGGAGACCGAAACCGATCCTGCTGCAGCCCGGCAACGCATCACCAGCATCGCGGCCCAACTGAGGCAGCTCGAGCAGCGCAGCTGGGCACCGCGCCTGCAGGTGAGACTGGCCACCGACGCCGATTCGGCCACCCAGGAAACCTGCTCGTCGCCGGCACGGGAACTGCAGTTCCTGCAAAGCCACGCCGTGCACCACTACGCCTTGATCCGCTTGATCCTGCAAAGTCAGGGCCTGACTCTGGGTGAGGAGTTCGGCAAAGCGCCATCGACCCTGCGGTTCGAACGCATCAGCGCCTGATCGCTCTCCCCTTAACCAACGGTATTCGCATTGACCCTTGATTGGCGGCACAGGCTGCGCATTCGCCTGGCACGGCTGCAACGCTGGGAATTCTGGCCCGCCTGGCTGTTCTACATCCCGGTGGTGCTGTGGATCACGCTGCTGGGATTGCGCTTTCGTCACTTCACCCTGTTCACCGCGACAAACCCCGGGATGGACGACGGCGGCGTCGTCGGCGAACGCAAGAGCCAGATGCTTGTGCCCTTGCGCGAGGCCCTGGCGGACAGCACCCCGGCACTGTGCCTGATCCCGGCCGGCGGTACGGCAGAGGATCGGCTGCGCCAGGCGCAGGCTCTGATCAATGGGCAGTATCCGGTGGTCCTCAAGCCCGATATCGGCCAACGCGGCCGAGGCGTGCTGATCGCCAGAACCCCCGAGCAGGTGCAAAGCTATCTGGCCCTGGCGGATTTTGCGGTGATCGTGCAAAAGTTCGTGAGCGGGAAGGAGTTCGGCATCTTCGTCTACCGGGATACCGCCACGGGGCGGATCGAGGTGTTTTCGATCACCGCCAAGGAAATGATTCATGTGCACGGCGACGGCCGACGCAACCTGGGCCAGCTCATTCTCGCCCACCCGCGGGCCTGGCTGATTGCCCCGCTGCTGTTTGCGCGCCACCGCCCGCAACTGCACCACATTCCGGCCAACGGCGCCGAGCTTGCGCTGGTGGAAGTGGGCAGTCATTGCCGCGGCGCGGTGTTTCTCGACGCCACGCGACTGGGCAGCGAGGCGCTGCGCCAGCGCATGCAGGAGATTGCCGACGCGATGCCCGGGTTTCACTTCGGCCGTCTGGACATCATCGCCCCGGACCGCCGCGCGCTCACCGCCGCGCGCGAGTTGCAAGTCCTGGAGGTGAACGGCGTGACGTCGGAAGCCGCCCATGTGTACCACCCGGGGGCCTCGCTGCTCGCCGCCTATCGGTGCTTCTTTCGGCAGTGGCAACTGGCCTTCGAAATCGGCCGCAAGAATCAGCGCAGCGGAGCGCCGGCCGTACCCGCATGGCGCCTGCTCAAGCTGTTCATCCAGGATCTGAAGCGCTTCGACTCCGCCGAGCAGGCCTCCTCGCACAGCCGCGCCAGCTAGGGAACCCCGTCGATGCTGCTGGCGCTGAGTCTGATCGTCCTGCTGTCCTATGGCACCCAGGCCATGATCGGCTTTGGCGCCAACATCATCGCCTTGAGTCTGGGCGCCCAACTGATGCCCCTGGCGGCGCTGCTACCCGCCGTGGTGGTCCTGAATCTGCCGCATTCCGTTTACCTGCTGATGCGCGAGCATCGGCATATCGATTGGCGGCTGTTGCGGCGATCGATATTGCCTTTGGCCGGCCTGGGTTTCGCCCTCGGCCTTGGCCTGGGTCGCTATCTTGAAGGCCCCATCCTGGCGCTGGGCTTCGGCCTGATGGTGACCGCCCTGGCCTGTTGGGAACTGATCAAGCTCCGCCGCGCTCAAACCACCTCCACACTGTCGCGCGGCGGCGCGGTCGCCTTCATCGGCCTGGCCGGCATCACTCAGGGGCTGTTTGCCTCGGGCGGCCCTTTCCTGGCCTATGCCACCGCCCGCAGCGGTCTGAACCGGAGAAGCTTTCGCATTACCCTGATCGTGGTGTGGTTCATCACCAACTGTCTGCTGGCCCTGAACTTCCTGATGCTTGATCGCTACGACGCCAGCACGCTCCGGCTCAGTCTATGGCTGCTGCCCGCGGTCCTCATCGGCCTGCTGCTGGGCGATTACGCCCATCACCGGATCCCGGAACGCGGCTTTCGAATCTGTCTTTACGCCACCTTGCTGGCGTCCGGCCTGGCGTTGGTGCTGGGGCAGCCTTGATCGCCCCTAGCCCCCCAGTAGCTTCCCCAGCCGCTCCCGCCGCAGCCAGAGCAGGACAGCGGCAGACAGCCAGACCCCGCACGCCATCCCGAACAACAGCCCGCCATCGCCCTGCACATTGATCCCAAGCGGGGTGAACAGATGGAAAAAGATCGCGCCGGAAATCACGCCCAGCCCGAGCAGGGCCCCCAGGGGCTGCAACACCGCCCAGGCACTGACAAAAGTACCCAGCAGCAACAACACCGATGCGATCAGCTCAGCGCCGCCCACCACATACTGGCTGAACACGCCGGACGGCGCGAACAGCCCCGGAAACCCCAGATCGCCGGCCCAGGCATCGAGCGTACCGAAAATGTGCTGGGTTTCCGGAGAGTCGGAAAACTTGAAGAACAGGGATTGAATGAACACAAAGGAAATGTACAGCGACAGCACGGTGGGCAAATGACGACGCATGGCGGCCTCCAGGGAACAAAAAGGAACCAAAACAGCCGTGATATCCGTGTTACCAATATCGCAGCTAAGGTCGGAATCAGAGTGTACCGGACGAACCCACCTGCTCGCGCCCCATCACCCGAAGGTGCCTGCGGCGGACGCATTGGGTTATCGTGCGCAGTCCCGGGCAGAAAGCCGCCCCATCAACCGGATCGAATCAGCCTTGCCACAATGTTAATCAAGCGTACAACAGCCTTACTGCTTCTGAGCCTGTGCGGGGCGTGCATGCTGCCAGCCGCATTCGCCGCCAGTGGCCCACTGTTATCGCAATTGAGCGTCAGCCTCACGCCGGTGGTCAGCGTACCCCGCCCACTCCCCCCGGCGAGTCAGCTGCCTGCGCGTTCCACCGCCCTGGATTACGCGACCAGCGCCAGCGTGGCGCTGAGCACCCAGACCCATGGTCGCTGGTCGCAAAGTGGCGGCAAGGCCTTCTGGCGCGTGATCCTGCACAGCGAGAACGCCCGCAATCTGAGTTTGACCCTGGGTGAATTCAGCCTGCCCGCCAGCGCGACGGTGCGGCTGTATGATGGCGAGGGGTATCTCTGGCAAGGGCCTTACAGCGCCGCAACGCTGCAGCGCCGCTCGCGCTTCTGGACCCCGGTAGTACCGGGCGACAAGGTCTTGCTGGAATTGAGCGTCGCCCAGGCTGAGCAAAGCCTGAGCGCACTGCGTGTGGTGCAACTGCACCACGGCTATCGGTCGCTGGATACGCGGTCCAAATCGGGAAGCTGTAATGTGGACGTGGCCTGTCCGGAAGCCGATGCCTGGAGCGACGCCGTGCGCGCCAGCGCCCGCATCACCATCGGCGGCCGACGCCTGTGCAGCGCCGTGCTTCTGAACAACACCCGCCAGGATGGCGATCCCTTGCTGCTGACCGCCGATCACTGCGGCATCGGTGAAGACGAAGATCTGAGCGCGGATTCGCTGGTCGTCTACTGGAATTACCAGTCCAGTCAATGTGGCGGCGATCCGGACGGCAGCCTGCGCCAGAACCAGACCGGCTCCACCCTGCTGGCACGGGGACCCAGCGCGGATTTCAGCCTGGTCCGGCTGGACCAGACCGCACCGCTCCATTATCAGGTGTATTACGCCGGCTGGGACGCCAGCGGCATTTCACCCAGCAGCGGCGTATCCGTGCACCATCCCTCGGGCGACGAAAAGCGCATCAGCGTGTTTCGGCAACGGGCCAACCCGCGCGTTGCCAATGTAGACGGCGCGAGGGTACAGACCTGGGAGGTATTCTGGAGCCGGGGCATCACGGAAGCCGGCTCTTCCGGGTCTGGACTGTGGGACAGCGCCCACCGCGTGGTCGGCCAGCTCTCCGGCGGTAATTCATCCTGCAGCAATCAGGACAGTTCCGATGTGTATGGCCGCCTGGACGTGGCCTGGCAGGAATCCAACACGATTTCCGGTCAGCTCAAGGCCTGGCTGGACCCGGACAACACCAATCAGATTCGTCTGGATGGTCTGGACAGCAGCAACGACAGCCTCAATGCCAACCCGGATGTCTTTACTCGACTGCCCGAAGATCGGCGGCAGTTACGCCTGGACGTCCTGGCCAATGACGCTGGCGCCCGCCCCTTGCGGCTCATCAGCGCCAGTGCCCGGCACGGTCAGGTCCGGGTCGAGAACACGCATCTGGTCTATGACTTTGCCTCGCTGCAGCCCACCGACCAGATCAGCTACCAGATTGTTGATCGCTGGGGCGACACGGCGACCAGCCGCGTCGAACTGGAGCAGGATTTCAAGGCCCTGGACACACGCGGCGGCGCCCTGGGCTGGTGGTGCCTGCTGCTGGGCTTGCTGAGATTCCCGCGCTGGCGCCGCGGTTAAAGGTTCAGGTCGTCGATTGGGCGAATCACGCGGAGCGCTGCCTGCGGATTCGCCAGCGAGTCTTTGTCCAGGAGCAGCATATCCCCGAGACGATCGAAATCGACGGCCGCGATTCGGAGTGCGTGCATGTGCTGGCTTGCCGCGGCACACAGGACCTGGGCACCGGCAGACTGCTGCCTGATGCGCACATCGGCCGGGTGGCGGTATTGCCCGAGTTTCGCGGCCAGGGCATCGGCGCGGCCGTGATGGCCGCCCTGTGCGAATGCGCCCGCCAGCGCGGCGACCACGCGATTCATCTGTCCGCTCAGCAAACCGCCATCGATTTTTATCTCCGGCTTGGCTTCTCTCCCCAAGGAGAGCTTTTCCACGAGGCCGGCCTTCCCCATCTTGCTATGACACGTATGCTCTGACTGCTATGGCCTTACTCATTCGCCCCGCCCCACTGGGCCGCCGTCTTGCCGCGGCCTTCTATGATTTCCTGCTCATCCTGGCGCTGTGGATTGGCGCGGCCTTCGTGGCCGTGCTGATCCAGGCCGGCCATCCGCAACCCATGGGCAGCAAGGGGTTCCAGGGCGTGCTGCTCGGCTTGGCGCTGCTGTTCAATGCCTGGTTCTGGACCCACGGTGGACAGACCCTGGGCATGCGCGCCTGGCGGCTTCAGGTGCGCAAGGAAGGCGGTGGAACGGTGAGCTGGCCCCGGGCGGGACTGCGCTTCCTGGTGGCCCTGCCCGCCTGGGGTCTGGCCGGCCTGGGCGTGTTCTGGGCCCTGTTACATCCGGAAAACAAGACCTGGCAGGATCTGCTGAGCGGTACCGAAACGATTCTGCTGCCACCGCCCTCGCCCGATCAGCGCATCCCGGACTAAAGGCTCAGTAGCGCGGCGGGTGGCGCGCATGTCGGGCCAGATCCCAGGCCCGGGCCTGCACCGTCGATTCCAGTCGGCGCTCGGTGTCCGGGCTCAGCCGATGAAAGAAATCCAGCCCCGTGGCCGCTTCAATGGCGTCCACGCTGACCAGAAACCGATCCAGCGGCTCGTAGCCTGACACCGTCTGGGGCACCAGGAAGGCCAGCAATTGTGGCTCCCCGGCGACGTTTTCGCGCACCCAGATCCGAAAAAAAGCCTCGGGAATGGCAATTTTTCCGGGCAGCGTGCTCACGGCACCCGCAAAAACGGGGCCGCTCAAGACCCATAGGGGACCGGGCAGTGCGGCGTACACATCCACTTCAAGCTCTTCCAGGCGCTGCCAGAGTTTCTGGTTCAGGCGGCTGCGCTGCGGCACGATATTGCTCATACGAAAGCTGGCCCATTGCGCCGCGCGTCCATGAAAGCGCGACATCGCGTAGTTCGGCGCCAGATGACCGCGGTCGTAGCCGGCGCGGCGGTAATCCTCGGGGCGCACCCGCGCCAGAGTCCAGCGGTCCACGGTAAATTGATCGGGCCGCGGCTCCGAGCGATCGCGAATCGGCTCATCCAGCCGGTACGCCACCCACAGCGGATTGCGCCGATACTCCGAGTAACCCAGGACAAAGCCCGGTGGATCGATCACATGAAACCACGCCGGCGTGAAGGGCCATAAACTCTGTGACTGGGCCCGCGGCAAACCGGCATAGCTGTCGGCATGCGCCCGGCGTGCATCCACCCAGTTCAAGCAAGCCAGCAGCACCGGCCCGGCGCAAACCAAGACCAAGACCAGTCCGCTGCGACGGAATCGCCTGCCGAGCCGACTCATTCGCGTCCTGGCGCAAGTGTCGGCAGCGCCCCAGGCCGGTAGCGCCAGACCAGGCCAGCGCCGCCTGGAGACACAAAAAAGCGACCTCGCGGTCGCTTTTTACTGCCCGGTGACCCGGAACAACGAATCCGTCGGATCAGAATTCCAGACCGAACTGCACGCCGGCGTTGTAGCCGCGCACATTGACGTTGTCAGAGCTGTTGTAAACCATGAAACCCGCACCGACACCCAATCCGGCCAGCAGCGAGTCCTCATCAACCAGCAACTCACCCAGACGCAACTGGATGTTCAGCCCGTAGGCCACGCCGCTGTTGGACGTGCTTACCACGCCCCCATTGCTGGGATCGTAGACGGAGGCATCAACCGAAGTGAAGCCCACCGGGAACACCACGTCCAGCCAGTCGTAAACCTGCGCACGCGGGTTGATGAACAAGCCATAGTAGCTTTCGATCTCGCCGGTATCGGGACCATCCACCCCGTCGCTGCTGACGCTGGTCTGCACTTCGACGGCGAAATCCTCACTCAGCCAGAGCCCCGCGCGCAGACGCACGCCGTTGCTATCGCCATCCAGACGCTCCTTTGCCGGCAGCGCGCCCGGCGGATCGCTGGGGGTTGGCCCCGTACGGGTGACGGAAATTTCGTGGATCACGTAATCCACCCCACCATAGACTGACCAATCCCCTTCGTCAGCCTGGGCAACAGCGGACAATGTCATTGCGGCCACAACTGCGGCACATTGCTTCTTCATGGACTCCCCTCGTTTTCATGCACCTTGCGGGGCATCGCCTGCGGGCTGCTAAACTCGCCTGAACGACACCGAACCGCTCTAGCGGACAGGTGAATCATTACTGAAATCGCCGCGACACGCCACCCCCCTGCCGCGGATCATGGACCCAGACGATGAAGTATTGCTCCCAATGTGGCGGCACACTGGAACATCGCATCCCCGAAGGAGATAGCCTGGCGCGCTACATCTGCACGGTATGCGCCTGTATTCACTATCAAAACCCCCGCGTCATCACGGGCTGCATTCCGGTCTGGGAAGACAAGGTGCTGATGTGTAAACGCGCGATCGAACCGCGCTACGGGTACTGGACCCTGCCGGCAGGATTTCTGGAAATCGGCGAAACCTCGGCTGAGGGCGCGGTTCGCGAGACCATGGAAGAAGCGCGCGCCCGCGTGGAAGTCGGTCCGCTGTTCAGTTTCATCAACGTGACCTATATCGGCCAGATCTACACCTTCTATCGCGCCGAACTGCTGGATCTGGAGTTCTCACCGGGCGCGGAGAGCCTGGAAGTGGAATTGATGACCGAAGCGCAGATTCCGTGGAAGGAACTGGCCTTCCCGACGGTCAAGCTGGGCTTGCAGGACTACTTTGAAGACCGCCGCAAAGGCCAGTTCCAACTCCACATGCATGACCTGAAAACCCCGCCCTGGCACCGTGGTGGCTGACGCCGCCTCCGGTATTCTTTAGAATTGGCCGTTGGACGATAGAACCTCGGAGTTCACATGACCTTTGTTGTCACCGAAAACTGCATTAAATGTAAGTACACCGATTGCGTGGAGGTCTGCCCGGTGGACTGCTTTCACGAAGGCCCTAATTTTCTGGTGATTGATCCCGAAGAGTGCATTGACTGCACTCTGTGTGAACCGGAATGCCCCGCCGGCGCCATTTTCGCGGAAGATGATTTGCCGGAAGATCAAGCTCATTTCCTCGAACTGAATGAGGCCCTGTCGAAATCCTGGCCGGTGATTCGCGAGCAGAAAGACCCACCACCGGACGCCACCGAGTGGGATGGCAAACCGGGCAAACTGGAATTGCTGGAACAGTAAGCGCCCCCGTCATGGCCAGAGCGGACGCCACAGGCGCTGACCGCCGGAGCCTTCCGCGGCGCCCGTCGGGCCGTCTGTGTTCTGGCCGCCGTTCGCGCCAGGACCGGATGAGCGCCAGCCGGGCGGCGCGCTCATGCCTGCACACGGCGGGGCTGACCGATACCGCCGCTGCGCGGCCTTGCCAGACCGGCCATGGCGGATGAGCGCTCTGCCGCTGTATCAGATCGATGCCTTCAGTCGGCGTGTCTTCGGCGGCAACCCCGCGGCGCTCGTGCCTCTGGAAAGCTGGCTTCCCGACGCGACCCTGCAGGCCATTGCGGCCGAGAACAAGCTGTCGGAAACGGCCTATTTCGTCCCAGACAGCGGGTCCGGGTCGGATTTCGCACTGCGCTGGTTCACCCCGCGCGTCGAAGTCGAGTTATGCGGCCACGCCACCCTGGCCACGGCCTGGTGGCTGTTCGAGCACGGCGGCTGGGAACGGCCGGAGCTGCGCTTTCGCACCCGTAGCGGGGTGCTGCGGGCAAAGCGCAGCGGACAGGGCGTCGAAATCGATTTGCCAGCGCGCGCCTCGCAGGACGATCCCAGTCATCTGGACCGCCTGAGCGCGGCCCTGGGCCAGGTTCCGCTGCTGGTGCGCCGCGGCGCCAATCTGCTGGCGGTATTCGCCGATGAGGCGACCGTGCAGAATCTCAAGCCCGATTTCTCCGCGCTGAGGCGCCTGCACCCCTACGGCGTCATCGTCACCGCCCCCGGCCAGCAGTGTGATCTCGTATCCCGCTACTTTGCCCCTTCCTATGGCATCGATGAGGATCCGGTGACCGGATCAGCCCACGCCGATCTGGCGCCGTACTGGGCACAACGCCTGGGCAAGTCCGAACTGCAGGCACGCCAGCTCTCCGAGCGCGGCGGCGAACTGGAAATTCGCCTGGACGCAGACCGCGTCCATCTGCGCGGCGATTGCGTGCTGTATCTGCGCGGGGAAATTTTCCTGAACGACTAGGTCGATCGTCCAGCGCCCGACGGACCTGATCTGGATTGGCGGTATGATGAAAGGCGATGACAACAAGCCTGCGCCGATGCCCCGCATAGAATTCTGGTTTGACTATATTTCGCACAACGCCTATCTGGCATGGTGCGCGCTGCGGCCCCTGGCGGCCCGGCATGGCCATACGGTAGACGCTCAGCCGGTCGTGTTCGCCGGTCTGCTGAATCATTACGGCACCAAGGGTCCGGCCGAACTGCCGGCCAAGCACCTGTGGATGATCAAGAACGTGCTGCGCAAGGCTCAGCTCGAAGGCATCACCATCAATGCCCCCGCCAGCCATCCGTTCAACCCCTTGCTGAGCCTGCGGGCGACCCTGGCGATCGAGGACCCGAAGACACGCAGCGCCTTCATTGATGGCATGTTCAAAGCCGTCTGGGTGGACCGCAAGGACCCCAGTGCCGATCAGACGGTCGCCATGATTGCCGACCAGGCCGGAGAAGACGGCGAACGGCTCGTCGCGCTGGCGCACGCCCCCGACACCAAGGACGCCTTGCACCAGCAGACCCGCCTGGCCATTCGCAAAGGGATATTCGGCGTCCCCAGCATGCTCACCAACGCAGAACTGTTCTGGGGCTATGATGATTTGCAGTTCCTGGAGCTGCACCTGTCAGGCCAGGACCCCCTGTCCAGTGAGCAACTGGCGCCCTGGAAACGCATCCGCCCCTCGGCCAAACGCTAGTGCAACCCGGAACAAACCACCGCCGTGACCGGCCTGTGCCGCGGCACCGCACAGCGGCACGGTATCTCCTGGCTGAGCTCTTGCGTTAGACTTGCGGTGCTGAAAACAATAGGGAAGTTACGCGGTGGTTGAACTGGAATTATCACGGCTGAAAACCATCTACCCGCTGAACCGGCTGGACAACTCGGACTTGACCAAGCTTCAGGCCCATATCCGCCTGTTGACCTTGCATCAAGGCCGGGATCTGTTCGTGGTTGGCGAGGATCCGAGCGAACGCTATTATCTTCTGGATGGCGCTCTGCAACTGGTCGATGCCGACGAAAGCAGTTTCGAATCGGTGACCCCGGTCGATGGTGGCGAGTCGCTGCCCCTGCCCTTCATTGCCCCGAGCATGCAGCGTTGCTTTGCCCTGGAAGACAGTCAGATCCTGTGCATCAATCGCCTGCGGCTGGATGAAATTATGGCCGCCTCGCGCTCGCTTGAGAACCAGATGCGCACGATGCGGATCAAGCGGCCGGACAACAAGGACCAGACCTTCGAAGAGGTCTTCAATGCGGCCCCCGGGGTCTGCAACCTGTCGGCTGCCGCCCGCGACACTGCCTACCAGTGCACCACGCCAATGGCCCTGGAGGCTGGCGACATCCTGATCGAGCAAGGCGATCCCGCGGATTACTGGTACATGCTTGTGGAAGGCAAATGCGAAGTGTGGTTTCAGCGCGATGGCAACAGCGTCAAGATCAATGAATATGGACCGGGCGGCTCGATCGGTGATGATGCGCTGATCTCCAATCTGCCCCGCAACGCCTCAGTCCACATGACCGAACCGGGCACGGTCTTGCGCATGGACGGGGATGATTTTCGCCGCACGCTCAAGCCCTACCTGGTCCGTTCAATCGACTATGTGGAAGCCCGGCACAAGGTGCATAAGGGCGGCAACTGGATTGATGTCCGCATGCCGCGCGAAGTGCATGGCCGACGAATCAAGGGTGCGCTGAACATTCCTCACCCCATCATCCGGGCCAAGCTGTTTTCAGGCTCCAGCGAAAAGACCTATGTGGTGGTCTGCGCGACCCTGCGCGACAGCCCGGTCATCGCCTATACCCTGAGAAAATACGGCTTTGATGCCTATTTTCTGGTCGGTGGCTTTGACGCACTTCCAGCCTCCGCGCTGATCGACGCCTGAGGCCGCCGGCTTCGGCCCACCAGGGTCTGTATTGACGGAAATTTCAGCGCGCGGCCCTTAGGCTGTGTCCGGGTGCGCGATGGCACCCGTCTTCGTCCCGGGAAGAGGAATGCAGCCCCATGAATGATGCGCCCAGCGTGCCAGAGGATTCCGTTTGGCAGAGTCCGGCCGCGCCCGAAATCCCCGATCTTAAAACGGCGTTGGAAGCCCGCATCCGCACCGGCGAGCCAATTCACGATTTCAAACTGGCGCGTACCGACCTGCGCGATATCGACTTGATGAATCACGGCGGCCAGGAAGGCTACCAACTCAGGAATTCGGATTTATACCGCGCCAATCTGGAGAACGCCCATTGCTTCATGCTGGACTTGTCCGGCAGCTCGCTGATGAAGGCGAACTTGCGCCATGCCAATCTGCATATGGCCAATCTGGAAGGCTGCAACCTGCTCGGCACCATTTTCGAAAACGCCCGCATCGAGCACGTGCATTGGGGCGACCGGGTCATGCAGGAAATTCAGGCTGAGCAGGCCAGCGATCACTCGGATCGCCTGGACCTGTATCAGCAGGCCGAAGAGGTGTACCGCAATCTGCGCAAGACCGCCGAGGTGCAGGGCCTGTTTGAAACCGCAGGGCATTTTTTCAAGAAGGAAATGGTCATGCGGCGCAAGCAGATGCCCAAATATTCGCTGATGCGGATGATTTCGGGCGGGGTTGATCTGTTCTGTGGCTACGGCGAAGATCCCTTGCGTGTCGTCGTGTTCTCCTGGCTGGTCATCCTCACCTTCGCCCTGATCTATTCCCTGGGTGGGCTGTCATTCAGCGGCGATTCGCTGGCGCTGGATCCGGAACTCGGCCTGGTCAGCAATCTGAAGATCTTCATGAGCAGCCTGTATTTCAGCATCGTCACCTTCACCACGCTGGGCTATGGCGATCTGGCACCCGTCGGCTTCGCCCGCGCCTTCGCGGCCATCGAAGCCTTCGTCGGCAGTTTCACCCTGGCCTTGTTCGTCGTCGTGTTCGTTAAAAAAATGACTCGCTGATCCGCACCACGGCAGCGGCACGCAGGTCGCAAACCGCGGTCGGGCAGGATCACTTCTCGTTCCGTCCAGCCGCGAAAGCCCGCACCTGCCACCGTCCTGTTGCACCGAAAACCCGAATTTCCCTGGATTCAAGAGGTTCTGAACCGCCTTGCTGCTTCGAAACCCGAAGCGTAGGATTCAAAGCGACACTCACAGAACAAGATCTCCGCGCGGGAGCAGGGAGTCCGCTGATGAACGCCACGTCCGTCCTGGTCAACAGGATTCTTTTCCCGGCGCACGCCGCATCCAGCCCGCGCCGGATCCTCGTCTGTTGAGTAGGCGAACGGCCTGATTCTTGGATTGTGGCGCTGCTCACTGGGCAAATAATCACTCACATCGTCGCCACCGCGGCGAACAACGCAAGAGGTTCACAAGCAATGAGTCAAACGCCAGAAGTCAGAGGGGGGCGATGGGCCGCGGGAGCCATCATCAGCTGTGCCATTGTATTCACGAGCGCGGTCGATGCGCGCATGTTTCGCGACAGCCACGGCAACGTCGGCTACTCCACCGCGGCAGAATGTGACGCCGCCATTGCCTCGGGAGAGGCCAAGTTCTACCAGCCCTTCACCCGGCAAGCCCCGCTGCTGCGCGACGGGGAGACGGAGGTGAACGCGATGCGTCTGGGCGACGTGCCCGGCTACCAGCGCGGCGCCTGTGATCCCGGGGTGGGCCATCAGTATGATCGGGACGGGGTCAGCACCGCACTGGTCGGCAAGTTCGTGCCGTTCAGCCCGGACCTGGAGGTCAACGCCTACACCAATGCCACCGGCAAGATCATCCGCCTGACGATGAAGCGTTGTGACAATAATTTCGGCAGCGACATGCCTCGCCCCGCCGGCCAGCCACAAGCCGCCAGCGAGTGCCACGCGGATGTCCTGGTGCCGGCCAAGTTTGAAACCCGCACTGAAAAAGTTGAAGTCGTGCCGGCCACCGTCCGCTACGTACCGGTCCCGGCCACCTACAGAACGGTCGAGGAACGGGTGATGGTGCAGGCCGAGATGGTCAAGCAGATCCCGGTCCCGGCCACCTACAAGACGGTGACGGAAGAAGTCCTGATCAAGCCGGAAACCATTCGCAAGGAACCGGTTCCGCCCACCTACAAGACGGTGAGCGAACGCGTCGTGTTGCGCCCGGAAAGCACCCGAATCAAGGTCACTCCGGCGACCTACAAAACGGTGACCGAAAAGGTTTTGCAGCGCGAAGCCAGCACCCGTCTGGTGTCCTATCCGGCCAAGTTTGAAACCGTAACCGAAACCGTCGAAATCTCGGAAGAGCACAAGGTCTGGAAGCGTGGACGGGCCTGGATCGGCCAGGCCATTGACGTGCGCCCCCTACGCGGCTTCGAGGTCGGGCCTGACGGGCGAGCGCTGGGCGATAAGGTCGAAAAGGGCTGGGCGACCGCCGACAACAACAACCTGGACGATGACGTGATGTGCCTGGTGGTGGTGCCGGCCCAATACAAGACCATCCGACGCAAGGTGCTGATTGAACCGGCGGGAGTGCGCGAGGAACCGATCCCGGCGGTGTACAAGACGGTCACCCATGAGGTGGTCGACACCCCGGCCCGCTCCGAAGAAATCGTCGTGCCGGCAGCCTATGGCAGCATCGAACGCCGGGTTGTGGACACCCCGGCCAGCACCCGGGACGTGGTCATTCCGGCGGTTTATGAAACGGTGAAACGCACCGTGGTGGATAAGCCTGCATCCTACCGTGAAGAGGTGATTCCGGCGGTCTACGAGACGGTGCGTCGGCAGGTCATCGACACCCCGGCCACGGTGCGCGAAATCGCCGTTCCCGCCGAATACCGCACGCTGTCCCACCGGGTCAAGGTCAGCGATGGGCGCACCGAACGCCGCGCCATACTGTGTGACACCAATGCCACACCCGCCAAGATCATGGAAATTCAGCGCGCGCTGGCGCAGGCCGGATTCAACCCGGGGCCGATTGACGGCATCATTCGTTCCCAGACGATGAGGGCGGTCAATCGTTACCAGCAAGCCAATGAGCTGCCGGTCGATGGCTATCTCAATCTGGAAACAGTCCGATCGCTCGGAGTGAGCCCGGACTGAGGCGTCAACGGAATTTCTTTGGCAACCGAGAAGGGGCGACCAGGTGTCGCCCCTTCGCGTTCCGACTCGCCGGGCCACACGATCCGACTGCGGCCGAGAATGAGACTGCCGCTACCCCGGAGCCACTGCCCCGGGCGGTAGCACGTTATGGACGCCCGTTCCGTTTGCCGCGCCGCACGCCCCTGAAGCACCCTGAGCCTGGTCATCCGGCGGCCTGAATCTGCCGCAAACCTGGCCTTGTACGCTTCTCCACAGACAAAAAAGCCGGGCAATGCCCGGCTTTTTCATGAATCACGCTGGCTCAGAAGCGGGTCACGAAACGCAGATAGCCAAAAATTCCTGGCGTATCGTAGGTGGTCACGTCAAAGCTGTTGGAAAAGCTGGTAAAGCCGACCGGCGGATTCTGATTGAACAGATTGTCGACACCGATGGTCACGTCGGTGCCGAAATCGGCCAGCGTATAGGTGAACTGCACGTCGTGATACCAGGTGCCATCCAGCTCGTTCTGCGAGGCCGTGATGTCATCCGGATTCGGGCTCGAGCACAGGCCCAGCGCGGTCAGCGAAAGATCGCCGTCGAATCCGTCATAGCAATCCTCGGTGGCGGAACCGATGTAGCGCAGGCTCCACGCCGCCTGCAGGTTCTCCCAGGACCAGGCCAGTTCGGCGTTGGACTTGACCCGGGGGAAATTGACGTTGGCCGAACCCTCGTAGCGTCCGGCATAGGAGGTCTTGGTCGAACCCCCCTCAACGGCCGGATCGAACTGATCGTATTTGATCAGATAACTGGTATCCCAGCTCAGCTTGAACTGACCGATACCCTCGAAAGGCAGCGTGTAATCCAGCGTGAGATCGATACCGGAGGTTTCCAGCTTGGCGAAGTTGGTGAACTGGTTCAGCACGTTTTCGATGCCGCCGCCGGCATTACGCTCGACCGCATCACAGAAGCTGCGCTGATCCGGGTTGGTACGATAGCAGGCATCCAGAATGTACTGGGCGCCAGGCACGGTGATGAAGTCATCAATCTTGATCGAGAACCAGTCGAAGTAGATATTGAAATCCGGCACCCGGCTCGGGCTGTAGACGAAACCGGCGGTGAAGGTGGTCGCCGTCTCCGGATTCAGCTCCGGGTTGCCGCCAAAGTCGCTGGGCAACTGCAGCAGGGTCTGGGTATAGCCACTATCGATCCCATCGGCTTCACAGTTCGTGTCCGCGTTCGAGTCCGCCGCGCGCTCGTCGGCGTCACAGGGGTCGACCAGTCTCGGGAAACTCTGCGCCGCACCCAGGAACAGGTCGGTGATGGCCGGAGCGCGGAAGGCCTGCGAGGCGGTGCCCCGAACCAGCAAATCCGCAACCGGTTGCCAGCGGATGCCCGCCTTGCCGACGCTCTTGGAGCCGAAGGCATCGTAGTCGGAGTAACGCGTCGCCAGCGACAGCTCCAGCGCTTCGGCATAGGGCTGCGACCTCAGCAGGGGGATGGCCAGTTCGGCGAACACCTCACGCGCTTCGATGGCGCCCTGGGTGATGTCCTGCTGGTTGGTGCTTGAACGTCCGGCCTGGACGAACGGATCGGGCACGTTCAGATAGTCTTCCTTGCGCCACTCCAGGCCCAAGGCGAAACCCAGTGGACCCGCGGGCATCTCCAGCACTTCGGTGCTGAAGTTCAGGTAGACATTCTGCATCTCCTGTTCCTGGCTGCTGTGATCCACATAGATGATGTAATCAAGCTGCTCCTGGGTAATCGAACCGCTGCCATCCGGCCCCTGTCCGCCGAACATGTTCAGCGGCACGCAGTCGGGATCGGCGGCACAGTCGGCGGCCGGCCCCAGCGCCAGACGGGCGTGATCCAGATCGATCAGGCCGAAATTGACGGCCTTGTTCTTGCTCTGCCCCCAGGACGCCCCGAGTTCCCAGGACACATAGCGGCTCAGCGCATCGAACTCGCCGGTCAGACCGAAGCCCACCCGGGTGGTGTCGACCGTCTGATTGAAATCACGCTCGCCCTGCTCGACCATGCGGCGGAGCACGGCGCCGAAACCGATCAGCTCGGAGTTGGGGTCGGCACGACCCATGTCCTGGTTGAAGGGATTGTATTCCTGGTCTTCGGCGATATACAGCGTGGAGTACGGCGGGAACAGCAGATCGCCGGTGAACAGTGGCATCTCGGCCAGCAACTGGCGGGAGACCCGGCGGTTGTAGAGCATTTCGCCGGTCAGATTCATGCCAAAAGGCAGCGGCTGATTGATCATCGCGAAGGCCGAGCTGCGCTCGTTGGGCGTGATCAGGTAGTTCACCGGCGCGTAATTGTAGGCATCTTCCGGCAACTGGCGGCGGAAATCGGCCTGTGAGGTGCCGCTGGCGCCATCGCGCAGGGTCAGCCAGCACAGTGGCAGCTGCCCCAGATTCGGGTCGTTGGCGATGGCATCGGGAATCAGCGACACGCCCAGGGTATCGCCGCTGGTGCCATTCGCCGCGCTAAAGCCCGCATCCAGACGATCGCACTCATTGAGCAGTACGCCGGGGTCCGTCGCTGCGGGGTTCGGCACCCAGACAAAGGTCCCCTGCGGGGTGCCCAGGCTGCCGCGGGTATTGCCGGTGCCAAACAGCGGCACCTTGGAGATGTCGCGATCGCCGGCCAGCACGTCCTCATCGTTGGCGTAGTTCAGGTCGACAAACACCGAGGTCTTGCCCAGGACCCGGCCCCAGGAAAGATTCAGATTCTCACGCAGACCATCGCCCTCGGACACGAAACTGCCCGTCTGGCCACGCAGCTCCAGACCCTCGAAGTCCTTGCGGGTAATGATGTTGATCACTCCGGCAATGGCGTCGGAGCCATAGGTCGTCGAAGCCCCGTCCTTGAGAATGTCGACCCGTTCAATGATCGAGACCGGGATCGTGGTGAGATCCACCGAAGATGTGGACAGGGAACGCAGACCGTTCACCCAGCGCCGGCCGTTGACCAGCACCAGTACACGCTGCGAACCCAGGTTACGCAGGTCGACCTCAACCGCTCCGGTACCACCATTATTGAACGCGGTGCCCAGCGCCGAGCCTGCAACCGGCAAATTCTGCAGCAGATCGCCCAGTGAGGTCACCCCGCTGCGCTCGATCATGTCGCGGTCCACGGTCAGCACCGGATTTGCGGTTTCATAGTCGGTGCGCTTGATGCGCGAGCCGGTGACTTCGATTCTGCCCAGCGTGACCGCATCGCCGGGCTGGGCGGCTTCGAGCTGCTCCGCTTCAAGCTGGATGGTGTCCAAGCCCCCTGCGTCCTGGGCCAGAGCCGCCATGGGCGCCGCCAGAAAGCAGAGCAATATGTAACGCGGTAACGGCGCGTCGAACCGAAATTTCGTGAACATGATTTTCCCCAGTTGCCTGTTGGCTTCCTTATCAAGCCGGCGTGAATTCAAGAGTTGTCGGCCTCCCGACTGCAAGCGGCGCTTGATGGCGCACACCGCACGGGCCGCTCAGGGTCACAATGATACGTCATGACAGCCTGGCCGAGACGAGAGACACACGGACCATGCAGCCGAATGGTTCCGTGGCTTGACGCTTTCCCGAGTGCCGAACCACGGCCAGAGAAGATGAAGAACCGAACAAAAAAGCCCTGATCATCAGGGCTTTTTCGACATCTTGGCGCACAGCGACACACAATACTGGCGGAGAAGGAGGGATTCGAACCCTCGATGAGGCTATAAACCCCATACTCCCTTAGCAGGGGAGCGCCTTCAGCCGCTCGGCCACTTCTCCGTATTCATTTTTCGGGCGACCGGATTTCCCAAGCCCCAGACAGACGCTACGCGCCTGACTCCCGCCTCGATTGAGGAGGCAAGAGGGCGCGTAGGATAACGGTTTTCGAGCCGTGGATAAAGTCTTATTCGGTGTCGACGAATTCTTCTCCGTTTCGGCTGCGTTCCAGCACTTCTTCACGATGCACTGCAACCTCGCGTGGCGCGTCAACACCAATTCGCACTTGATTGCCTTTGACGCCCAACACCGTAACGGTGACCTCGTCGCCGATCATCAAGGACTCTCCAACTTTTCTGGTAAGAATAAGCAAGTCATTTCTCCGGGTTCAACGGATAGTTTCGCACCGAAAGAGTATCGGTACGCGCATGGCAGACTAAAGTTTAAGATGCGGTCTCACCGCATGCTTTACATAGCCTCTGAGACCGGCTCTTTGTCCAGTTCGAATTCTTTATGCAATGACCGTACCGCAAGCTCCATGTACTTGCTGTCAATCACGACCGAAATCTTGATTTCGGACGTGGAGATCATACGGATATTGATATTTTCCCTCGCCAGAGTGGCGAAGGTCTTGCTGGCGACACCCGCATGCGAACGCATGCCGACACCCACCAGCGACACTTTGACGATATCGTCACTGCCGCGAACATCCTTGGCGCCCAGCCCGCTGGCCACCTTGCGCATGATGTCCATGGCGGTGCCAAAGTCGCGTTTGTGTACGGTAAAGGTCAGATCCGTGGTGCCATCGGACCCGACGTTCTGCACGATCATGTCCACTTCGATGTTCGCCTCACCGATGGGCCCCAGGATGGCCGAAGCGATACCGGGATGGTCGGGCGCACCAACAATCGTGAGCTGAGCTTCATCGCGATTGAAGGCAATGCCTGAGATAATCGGATCTTCCATCGCGCTTTCCTCCAAACTGATCAAAGTGCCCGGTCCATCCTCGAATGCGGACAGTACCCGTAACGGCACGGCATATTTACCGGCAAATTCCACCGCGCGAATTTGCAGGACTTTAGACCCTAAGCTGGCCATTTCCAGCATTTCCTCGAAGGTAATGCGTTCCAGCCGACGGGCATGGGGCTCCACCCGCGGGTCGGTGGTATAGACCCCATCCACATCGGTGTAAATCTGGCATTCCGCCGCCTTGAGCGCCGCGGCCAGGGCCACGGCGGTGGTATCGGAACCACCCCGGCCCAGGGTCGTGATGTTACCGTGCTCGTCTGAGCCCTGGAAGCCGGCGACGATCACGATCCGGCCCTGGCTGAGATCATGCTGAATGTGCTGATGATCAATCTTCTGGATGCGCGCCTTGGTATGCGCGGCATCCGTCCAGATTTTGACCTGCGACCCGGTATAGGAACGCGCTGGCTGCCCCAGGTGCTCCAAAGCCATCGACAGCAGGGCGATCGTCACCTGCTCCCCGGTCGACAGCAGCACATCCATTTCTCGCAGTGTGGGACGATCGCTAATCGCCTGCGCCAGCGCCGTCAGCCGGTCGGTTTCGCCACTCATTGCGGAAACCACGACGACCACATCGTGACCGGCCTCATGAGTCGCCTTGACCTTTTCCGCCACGGCCTGGATGCGCTCCACCGAGCCCACCGAGGTACCGCCAAATTTCTGTACGATCAGCGCCATGGCTCAGACACCCAGTTTCTGTTGCAGCCAGGCCTCAACACTGGCCAGGGCCGCGGGCAGGTTTTCCGGCTGATTGCCGCCGGCCTGAGCCATGTCCGGTCGGCCGCCGCCTTTGCCACCAATTTGCTGGGCCACGTGATTGACCAGTTCGCCCGCCTTGATCAGCCTGGTCTGATCCGCACTGACGCCGGCGATCAGCGCCACTTTGTCGCCGCTCACCCCCGCCAGAACAATGGCGGCGCTGCCCAGCCGATTCTTCAGATCATCGACCATCGTGCGCAGGGCTTTGCCGTCCACCCCGTCCAGCTGCGCGGCGACAAATTTCAAGGCCCCCAGCTGTTGCGCGGAGTCGGCCAGATCACCGCCCTGCGCGGCCCCTTGCTCCTGCTTCAGGCGTTTCAGCTCGCGTTCCAGTTCGCGTTGTTTGTCGAGCACCTGATCGACTCTTTCCAGCACGCTGTCGCGGGAGGCTTTCAATTTATCCACCACCCGATCCAGCAGGGCGTCCACTTCATCGGCCCACTGCAGGGCGCCCAGACCGGTCACGGCTTCGATGCGGCGCACGCCCGACGCGACCCCGCCTTCGCTGAGAATCTTGAACAGGCCGATATCGCCGGTGCGCGAGACGTGGACACCACCGCATAACTCGCAGGAGGTCTCGCCCAGGCGCATCACCCGGACGGTTTCGCCGTATTTTTCCCCGAACAAGGCCATCGCCCCCGAATCCAGGGCCTGCTGATAACTGGTGACCTGGGCTTGCGCCGCATGGTTGGCCAGAATTTCCGCATTGACCCGGCGCTCCACCTCACGCACTTCCGCCGCCGTCATGGCCTGCAGATGGGCGAAATCGAAACGCAGGCGATCCGGCGCAACCAGCGAGCCCTTCTGCTGCACATGGCTGCCTAATACGCTGCGCAGCGCGGCATGCAAGAGATGGGTTGCGCTGTGATTGCGGATGATCGCGGCCCGACGCGCCGCATCGACCTGGGCGGCAACCGTCACGCCCGGCTTCAGGCTGCCTTCCAGCACCCGCCCCAGATGCAGGATCGCCCCGCTGGGGTCCTTGCGCGTATCCGTCACGGCAAAGCGCACGCCGGCGGCGCGCAGCTCGCCGGTATCCCCCACCTGACCGCCAGACTCGGCGTAAAAAGGAGTGACGGGCAGAATAACCGCGCCGGTTTCACCCTCACCAAGGGCCGCCACGGACTCTCCGTCACGCACCAGGGCCTGGATCGGCTGTTCATCGCTCAGGGCCTCGTAGCCGACGAACTCGCTGGCCTGGGCATCTTCCAGCGTCAGCGTGTCGACCGCGCCAAAGCGGCTGGCTGCGCGGGCGCGCTCGCGCTGGGCCTGCATCGCACGCTCAAACCCGGCCACATCCACCTCGAGCTGACGCTCCCGAGCCACGTCCTGGGTCAGATCCAGCGGAAAACCATAGGTGTCATACAGCTTGAACACGGTATCGCCATCCAGCACGCCCTGCGCCTGGGCGCAGGCGGCATCCAGCAGCTTCATGCCCTGATCCAGGGTTTCGGCAAAGCGCTCTTCTTCCTGGCGAATGACCTGATCCACAAACGCCTGCTGGCGCACCAGTTCCGGATAGGCCTCGCCCATTTCCTCGCTCAGGGCTGGCAACAGGCGGTAAAAGAAACTGCCCTTGATGCCCAGCTGGAAGCCGTGCCGGATCGCCCGCCGCATGATGCGACGCAAGACAAACCCGCGCCCCTCGTTGCTGGGCAGCACGCCATCCACGATCAGAAACGCACAGGCGCGAATGTGATCGGCCAGAACCCGCAAGGAACGGTTTTCCGGATCGGCATCCGGCGCCAGCTGACGCACGACCTTGAGCAGATGCACAAACTGATCGGTATCGTAGTTGTCGTGCACGCCTTGCAGCACCGCGGCCACGCGCTCCAGACCCATGCCGGTGTCCACCGAAGGTTTGGGTAGCGGCGTCAGCGTGCCATCAGCCGCCCGGTTGTACTGCATGAAAACCAGGTTCCAGATCTCGATGTAGCGATCACCGTCCTCCTCGGGCGTGCCCGGCGGCCCGCCGGCCACCTCAGGACCATGATCGAAAAAGATTTCGCTGCACGGGCCGCAGGGCCCGGTTTCGCCCATCTGCCAGAAATTGTCCTTGGCGCCGATGCGTGACAGCCGCGCGGGATCCACCCCGATCTCCTGCAGCCAGATGTCGGCGGCCTCATCGTCCTCTTCGAATACCGTGACCCACAATTTTTCGGCAGGCAGGCCCAGTTCCCGGGTCAGAAACTCCCAGGCAAACGCAATCGCCTCGCGCTTGAAGTAGTCGCCGAAGCTGAAATTGCCCAGCATCTCGAAAAAGGTGTGATGACGCGCCGTGTAACCGACGTTTTCCAGATCATTGTGTTTGCCGCCGGCACGCACGCAGCGCTGGCTGCTGACGGCCCGTGAGCAGGAGCGTTGCTCATGGCCGAGAAACACGTCCTTGAACTGCACCATGCCCGCATTGGTAAACAGCAAGGTGGGATCATTGGCCGGCACCAGCGAACTGGAGGCCACCGCCTGATGCCCGTTGCGCTCAAAATAGCCGATGAATCGGCTCCGGATTTCATTACTGCTGATCATGGCTTCGTGCTCAGCGGGTCGGCTCAGGCTTCCCGCACAGACAACTGTGTGCAAAATCGGGCGATTTTACGCGAAGATGCGCCAGCGGGACATGCCCCGAGGGAACCGCAGGCCGCGGCCGGGGCTCAGATCGGGTCTTCCAGCCGCGCCAGAGCCTGGGCAATATGCTCTGAATCAAACCCACGCTGGTACAGCTTCTGCACCCGTTTGGGCTGCGGATCGGCGGCCCGGCAACGACTCAGTGCGCGAGCGCAGGCCTCGACCCAATCCACCTCATCCTGCGCCAGCGCCTGCTGGCAATCCTCGTCGGTAATCCCCTGCGCCTGCAACTCCGCCTTGACCCAACGCGGCCCACGCCCCTGTGCACAGCGATGCCGCGCGATAAATCCGGCATAGCGCGCCTCGTTCAGCCAGTCGCGCCCACGCAGATCGTCCAGGGTCTGGTCGATCACCGGGCTTGAATAGCCCTTGCGGCCCAGCTTGAAGGCCAGCTCGCGAGCCGCATGCTCGCGCCGGCTCAGATACTGAGCCGCGGCCTCGCGCGCCGACGCAACGGTGTCTTCAAACGATTTCTTCGGCCTCTTCAATCGGCTTGTCCGGGACTTTCTTGGGGAGCAGGATTTCCCGTAGCGCAGCATCAATGGCTTTGGCGGCCTGGGGATTCTCCTTGAGGTATTCGCGGGCGTTGTCCTTGCCCTGGCCGATACGGTCACCGTTGTAGCTGTACCAGGAGCCGGATTTCTCGATCAGATTGTGCGCGACCCCCAGGTCGACCAGCTCACCGTGCCAGGAAATCCCTTCGCCGTAGAGAATTTCAAATTCGGCCTGCTTGAACGGCGGCGCCAGCTTGTTCTTGACGATCTTGACCCGCGTTTCATTGCCAACCACCTCAGCGCCACGCTTGACCGAACCGATACGCCGGATATCCAGCCGCACCGAGGCGTAGAATTTCAGGGCGTTGCCTCCGGTGGTGGTTTCGGGCGAACCGAACATGACGCCGATCTTCATCCGGATCTGATTGATGAAAATCACCATCGTGTTGGAACGCTTGATATTGCCGGTCAGCTTGCGCAGCGCCTGGGACATCAGCCGGGCTTGCAAACCCACATGGGTATCACCCATCTCACCCTCGATTTCCGCCTTGGGCACCAGGGCGGCGACGGAATCCACCACCACCACATCGACCGCGGCCGAACGCACCAGCATGTCGGCGATCTCCAGGGCCTGCTCGCCGGTATCCGGCTGCGAGACCAGCAGATCATCGATATTGACCCCCAGCTTCTGCGCATAGATCGGATCCAGGGCATGTTCGGCATCGATAAACGCACAGGCCCCACCGAGCGCCTGCGCGGCCGCGATGACCTGCAAGGTCAGCGTGGTCTTGCCGGATGATTCCGGACCGTAAATCTCCACCACCCGACCGCGCGGCAAACCGCCGATGCCCAGCGCCACATCAAGCCCCAGAGAGCCGGTGGAGATGGCATCAATATCGCGTACTGCGCCGGCGTCGCCCATGCGCATCACCGAGCCCTTGCCGAATTGCCGTTCGATCTGGGTCAGTGCTGCGGCTAAAGCCTTCTTGCGATTCTCGTCCATAGTTCTGTCATTTCCTTCAGGAGCCGGCATTATTCCAGATTTGCCGCCAGCCCGGCCTGATCGGCGGCACGAAGCGCGCCCAGCAAGGCCTGAACCGCGGCGGCGCTGGTCTGGCTGCGCAAACTGGCGCGGGTTCCACTGAGTCTGAGCATCCGTGGCCAATCGCCCGCGCCGCGATAGGCCACATGCAGATATACGAGACCTACGGGTTTTTCCGGACTGCCGCCGGCCGGGCCGTAAACCCCGGTTTCGGCCAGAGCCCAATCGGCATCGCTCAGCCGCAAGGCCTGATGCGCCAGGCTGCGCACCGTCGGCGCACTGACCGCGCCATGCCGGATCAGCACCTGCGGATCAAGCTGCAGCAGGCCGGTCTTGAGGCTATCGGCATAACAGACCACACCGCCACAGAACCAGCGCGAGGCGCCAGGCTGCGCGGAAAGCTCCGCCTGCAGGCTGCCGCCCGCCCCGGCCTCGACCACGATGAGGCGCTGAGAACGCCTCGCCAAGGCTTCGCCCAACTTTAGCGAATCCGGGCTTGGTAGCATACGCAGTTTTCAACTCGGGCCATTCGTGAGTTCAGACCTTAACCCGCATACGCCGATGATGCAGCAATTCCTGGCCTTGAAGGCCGAACATCCGGATGAACTGCTGTTCTACCGCATGGGCGATTTCTACGAATTGTTCTACGACGATGCGGTGAAAGTCGCCAAGTTGCTCGACATCACCCTGACCACCCGTGGCCAGTCGGCCGGCGCGCCCATTCCGATGGCCGGCGTACCCCATCACGCCTGCGAGCAGTATCTGGCTCGCCTGTTGCGCCAGGGTGAGTCGGTTGCGATTGCCGAACAGTTTGGCGAAGCCACCGGCAAGGGCCCGATGCAGCGCAAGATTGTCCGGGTTCTGACCCCCGGCACGGTTACCGATGACGCCCTGCTCGATGCCCGACGTGAGACCTTGCTGGCGTGCGTGGCCCAGGTCGGCGCAGCGCATGGCGTGGCGCGGCTGGATCTGGCCAGCGGCCGTTTCGTCGTGGCCGAGTTTTCCAGCGAAGCGGCGCTGCTGCAGGATCTCAGATCGGCGCCGCCGGCGGAATTGCTGCTCAGTGACGCACGCAGCGCGCCGGACTTGCCTGGCCAGATCGCGCTGCGGCAAAGGCCTTGCTGGCACTTCGAGGCCGACAGCGCCCGGAAACGCCTGCTCGATCAGTTCCGCTGCCGTGACCTGAAAGGCTTCGGCTGTGATGCGCTGAGCGCCGCGATCACGGCGGCCGGCGCCCTGCTGCAATATGTCCGGGAGATGCAGCGCCAGGACCTGCCCCACATCAGCAGCCTGCGGGTGGAGCAGAGCGAGGAATATCTGCGCATCGACCCGGCCAGCCGCCGCAATCTGGAACTGGAGCTCAATGCCTCGGGTCAGCGCGACAACAGCCTGCTGGCCTTGCTGGATCAGTGTGCCAGCGGCATGGGCAGCCGCCTGCTGCAACGCTGGCTGCGGGCGCCGCTGCGCGATCCTCAGGTGCTGCGAACACGCTATCAGGCACTCGAAGCCCTGCTGCAGAGCCGGGCGCATGAAGCCCTGCGCCCCGGCCTGCAAGCTCTGGCCGACATCGAACGCATCAGCACCCGGGTGGCCCTGCGCACCGCCCGGCCACGCGACCTGTCCGGCCTGGCGCGCTCTCTGGCGCTGTTGCCCGAACTGGCGGCGCAGTTGCCCGCCGGCCCCTGCCTGGATGATCTGCGCGCCGATCTGGGCGGCTATCCGGAGCTCTGCGACTACCTGAAAAAGGCCATCGAGGAGGAACCGCCGGTGGTGCTGCGCGAAGGCGGGGTGATCCGCGCCGGCTTTGATGCCCAGCTGGATGAACTGCGGGAACTGGCCAGCAATTCCAGCGCCTTCCTGAGCCGGCTGGAAGCCAGTGAGCGCGAACGCAGTGGCATCGAACAGCTCAAGGTTGGCTACAACCGCATTCACGGTTACTACATCGAACTCCCACGCAGCCGTTCTGCCCAGGCGCCGGTCGAGTACACCCGGCGGCAAACCCTGAAGAATACCGAGCGCTACATCACGCCGGAGCTGAAAAGCTTTGAGGACAAGATCCTGTCCTCACGCGAACGCGCGCTCAGCCGGGAAAAATGGCTGTACGAACAGATTCTCGACGCCTTGCAGCCGGCCTTGCCCCAGCTGCAAACCAGTGCTGCGGCCGCCGCGCAAATCGATGTGCTGGCCGCCCTGGCCGAGCGGGCCGAAACCCTGCGCTGGACCGCTCCGCGTCTGAGCGAGGAACCCTGCCTGCGCATCAGGGGGGGGCGCCATCCGGTGGTGGAAGGGCTGACCGAGCACAATTTCGTGCCCAATGATCTGGACCTGAACGAAGCTCAGCGCATGCTGATCATCACCGGCCCGAACATGGGCGGAAAATCCACCTACATGCGCCAATGCGCCCTGATCGTGCTGCTGGCCCATATCGGCAGTTATGTGCCGGCAGACGAGGCGATCATCGGCCCCATCGACCGCATTTTCACCCGCATCGGCGCCGGCGATGATCTGAGCAGCGGCCGCTCGACTTTCATGGTGGAGATGCAGGAGACCGCGGAGATTCTGCATAACGCCAGCGCCCGCAGCCTGGTGCTGATGGACGAAATCGGGCGCGGCACCGGCACCTATGACGGTTTGTCACTGGCCCAGGCGAGCGCCGAGGAACTGGCCGGGCGCATCGGCGCCTTCAGCCTGTTCGCCACGCATTATTTCGAACTGACCGCCCTGGCCGAAGAGTTGCCCGGCGTGGCCAATATTCATCTGGACGCGACCGAACATGGCGATGAGTTGATCTTTCTGCACCGGGTCAAGGCCGGCCCGGCCAGCCGCAGCTACGGGCTGCAAGTCGCCCGGCTGGCTGGCGTGCCAGGGGCCGTACTGCAACGGGCGCAGAAGCATTTGCTGCGTCTGGAAGCTGGCGCGGCCAGACAGCTGGCGGATGTGCCGCAACTGTCGCTGTTCAGTCCGAGCCCGGAACCCAGCGCTCTGCAACGGCACTTGAATGAGCTGGATCCCGACGCCCTGAGTCCGCGCGATGCCCTGCAGCAGCTTTACGCGCTCAAAGCCTTGAGCGAGACCGCCGACTAGCTCCCTCGTGCTGATCTAGACCGCGGTGCGTTGCAGGGCGAACTGGGTCAGCTTGTGCAGGCACTGCTCGAAGGGCTCCACCGTATCGACCACCAGATCCGGCTCTTCAGGGGCTTCGTAAGGCGCTGAAATACCGGTGAACTCTGGAATTTCTCCAGCCCGAGCCTTCTTGTACAAACCTTTGGGGTCGCGCTCTTCGCAAACGGCCACATCGGCCTTGACATAAACCTCGCAAAACAGTTCTTTGGCTGCCTGACGGGCCCGGTCACGATCTTCCCGGTAAGGTGAAATGAACGCCGTGATGCAGATCAGTCCGGCATTGGCCATCAGATTGGCCACCTCACCGATACGCCGAATGTTCTCGGTCCGGTCCTCCGGCGAGAACCCCAGATCGGAATTCAGGCCAAAACGCACATTGTCACCGTCCAGCACATAGGCCTGCTTGCCTTGCTCATGCAAGGCCCGCTCCAGGGCCATGGCCAGCGTGGATTTACCCGAACCGGACAGCCCGGTGAGCCAGATCACCGCACCGTTATGCGCATTTTTCGCGGCCCGCTCAGTGCGACTCACCGCGTGGGCAACCTTGGTGATATTTTTTTCATTCGACATTTCGCAATTCCGCAAATCTCAGGGTTGAGCTCGCATCGCCCGCCCGGAAAGTCAGACTGGAACGAGACAAAGCTCGGCATGATAACGAATTTTGCGCTGAGAAGACCGGCAAATCGCTCCGGCGCGCCCTGTCAGACCGCTCGACCGCTGCTGGGCCGAGGCGCGAGAATTGCGCCGAACCGCCAGCCATTGCATAGTGCGCGTCTCGTTCACCGCGCCCCAATCCGTGCACACACTGAGCCTACTTTCCAGCCTCGCACTCTTCTGGCTGCTCCTATCGGGCCATTACAACGCCTTGCTCCTCAGCCTGGGAGCGGGTTCATGCGCTCTGGTGGCCTGGTTATGCTGGCGGATGGACATCGTGGATCGGGAAAGCCACCCCAATCAGCTCGGACGCAAAATGCCGCGCTACTGGTTTGCGCTGACCTGGGACACGCTGGTGGCCAATTGGGAAGTGGCCAAGGCGGTGCTGTGGCGCTCCCGGGTCCAGCCGGTGACCGGCTATGTCGCCACGCCCCTGGAAGATGATGTGGTACGCGCCACCCTGGCCAATTCGATCACGCTGACGCCGGGCACGCTCACCCTGGATGTACAGGACCGACGCATGCGGGTTCACGCCCTGCATCCAGACTTCCTGAAAGATCTGCGCCAGGGCGCCATGGTCTCACGCGCCCACAGGCTGGAGCGCTGATGCTGCTGGCTGCGCTTGGTGCCGTCTTGATCGCGATGCTGATGGCCCTGCTGCGGGCGCTGCTGGGACCGAGCGTCTACGACCGGATCCTGGCAGCCAACAGCTTTGGCACCAAAACCGTGCTGTTCATCGCGGTGATTGGTTTTGCCTCGGGCCGGCCGGAGTTCCTGGATATCGCCCTGGTCTATGCGCTGATCAATTTCATCGGCACGGTCGCCATCCTGAAGTTCATGCATTTTCGGGATCTGGGCTACGGCCTGGTCAACCGCAGGAGGCGGGAATGAGCATCACTCTCGTCCTGGCCAACGCCTGCCTGTTGCTCGGCGGCGTGACCATGCTGATCGGCGCCCTGGGCCTGCTGCGTTTTCCGGACTTTTATTCGCGGACCCACTCGGCGACGATGACCGACACGGCGGGCGCAGGCTTCATGCTGCTGGGCCTGATGCTGCTGGCGGGCTGGCAATTGATCACCCTCAAGCTGGTGGTGATCCTGCTCTTCTTGCTGACCACGTCGCCGACTGCGGGCCACGCCCTGGCGCAGGCCGCGATGGTCGATGAACTCAAACCGCTTGGTCTGATTGAAAAGGACTCCTAGTGTCGGCCGACGTCATTCTGCTCATCAATGCGCTGCTGCTCGGCATCATGCTGGTCGTCGCCGTGGCCATGGCCAGGCAGCGCAACCTGTTCGTGACGACGATGCTCAGCAGCATCTACAGCCTGACCACCGCCTGCCTGTTCGTGCTGCTGGATGCGGTCGATGTGGCCTTCACCGAGGCCGCCGTGGGCGCCGGCATCAGCATCGTGCTGATCCTCAGCGCGCTGGCCCTGACCCATTACACCGATCGTCCCCCCCGCCCCGAGCGGCATCGGCTGGCGCTGCTGATCTGCCTGGGGGTCGGCGGCCTGCTGATGCTGGGCGCCAGCGAATGGCCGACCCTGGGCAGTCCCGACAGTCCGGTGCAAAGCCACCCCGTCACCCGGCATTTCCTCGAGCAGTCCAGACAGGACACCGGCCTGCCCAATGTCGTGACTTCGGTTTTGGCCAGCTACCGCGGCTACGACACATTGGGCGAAGTCACGGTGGTCTTCACCGCCGGTCTGGCCGTGTTGCTGCTGCTGTGGGGACGCCGCAGTGTCCGGGGGGGACACGATGAAACCTAGGGGCAGCACGGCCGTCCTGAGGGTGGTCACCAAACAGCTCATGCCGGCGATTCTGCTGTTCGCCCTGTACGTGCAATTTCATGGCGATTACGGCCCCGGCGGCGGTTTTCAGGCCGGGGTGATTTTTGCCGCAGGCATCATTCTCTATGCCCTGGTGTTCGGCCTGGATCGGGCACGCCGGGCGATCCCACCCCAGCATCTGCTGCGCCTGGCGCCCATGGGAGTCCTGCTGTACGCGGGCGTCGGCGTGTTCAGCCTGTTGCGCGGCCGGGCTTTTCTGGATTACTCCGCGCTTGACCCGGCCAATCCGATTCACGGTCAGCATCTGGGTATCCTGCTCATCGAACTGGGTGTGGGCATCACCGTGTGCTGCGTGATGATCCTGATTTTCTATGCTTTTGCTGGACGCGGGCGGATTCATTGATGGAACTGGGACTGATCAACGGTTACGCGGCCGTCGCTTTGCTGATGACGGGCCTGTACATCGTGCTGGCCTATGACAATCTGATCAAACAACTGATCGGCCTGAGCATCTTTCAAACGGCGATCTTCGTGCTGTACATCAGCATGGGCAAGTTACTCGACGGCACCGCGCCGATTCTGGCGGCAGGCACCACCAGTTACTCCCACCCCCTGCCACATGTACTGATTCTGACCGCCATCGTGGTCGGCATCGCCACCCTGGCCACGGGCCTGGCCCTGGTCGTGCGTATCCACGAGGCCTATGACAGCGTGGACGAAGACGACATCCTGCGGCAGGAGCGCCAGCCATGAACTTGCTGGTCCTGCCGGTGCTGATACCACTGCTGGCCGCGCCCCTGATCATGTTGATCGGGGGACGCTGGCTGGCCTGGCTGGGGGCTCTGCTCTGCGCCAGCCTCGCTCTGGCGGCGGTCCTGTATGTGTTCGCGCTCGGCGACGGCGCCACCGCCCTGGGCGGCTGGGCCGCACCGGTGGGTATCGTCTATGCGCTGGACGGAGCCAACCGGCCGATCCTGCTGCTGATCATGGTTGCCGCCGTATTGAGCCTGCTCTCCGCTTCGCCCGTCCAGATGGGCCATCTGAAGGCGCCGCGTCTGGCATCGTTCTACGCCCTGTTCTGCCTGTGCATCTGCGGCCTGGCGGGCATCGCCGCTACCGGCGATGCCTTCAATGTCTTCGTATTCCTGGAAATTTCTTCCCTGGCCACCTATGCCCTGGTGGCCAGCGGCCCAACGCGGCAGGCCTTACGGGCCGCGTTTCATTATCTGATGCTGGGCACGCTGGGCGGCAGTTTCGTGCTGCTGGGCGTGGGCTTCCTGTACATGGCCACCGGCAGCCTGAACATGGCCGACATCGCGCTGCGCCTGCCGGACAGCCCGTTGCCTCAGGCCATCCTGGTGGGTGCCGCCTTCCTGGTCTGTGGCTTCGCCCTGAAGAGCGCCCTGTTTCCGCTGCATCAGTGGCTGCCCGGGGTGTATGCCCACAGTCCCAATGCGGTCAGCAGCTTCCTGGCTGGAACCGGCACCAAAGTGTCGATCTATGCCCTGGCCCGGTTCGGCTTTACCGTACTGGGCGTGGGCTGGCTCAGCGCCCACCGGATCGACACCCTGCTGCTGATCCTGGCCTGTGCCGGGATGCTGTTCGGCGCCCTGGCCGCGATTCAACAGAGTCGCCTGCGCCTGTTGCTGGCCTGGTCCAGCGTGTCCCAGATCGCCTATATCGTGCTCGGCCTGAGCTTGCTCAGCGAAGCCGGCATCGCGGCCGCCTTCCTGTTCATGGTGATCCACGCCCTGATCAAGGGCGGATTGTTCCTGGCCTGCGGCGCCCTGGACGACGATGCACTGGACAGCCTGCGCGGCCTGGGCCAGCGCGACCCGGTCACGGCCATCTGCCTGAGTCTGGGAGCCCTGTCCCTGCTGGGCGTCCCACTGACCGCCGGCTTTGTCGGCAAATGGATGCTGCTGCAGGCGGTCTGGGCACACGGCGCCGTGCTGGCCCTGATCGTCTTCGCCAGCAGTTCCCTGCTCGCCGTTGTCTATGTCGGGCGCATCGTGTTGCCGCTCTGGCAAGCATCCGAGACGCCGTCTGCTGGCGACTCGCCGGCTCCGCCCGGCGTACCCTGGAATATTCGCGTCCCGATGCTGCTGACGGCCGCCGGCTCCCTGCTGTTCGGCCTGTGGCCGGCGCCCCTGCTGGAACTGAGCGCCCCCGCCGCTCAGGCACTGCTGGCGCCATGATTACCCTGCCCATCATTCTGCCGCTGCTGAGCGCGGTGCTGATCGCACTGTGCGGACGCTGGCCCAATCTGCGCGAAACCGTCTCGGTGCTCGGTGGCATCGCCACCGCGGCCAGTGCCCTGGCCTTGCAGCAAAGCCCTGAGGCCAGTTTGCTGCTCACGGATTTCGGCGCCGGGCTGAGTCTGCTGTGGACGGTCGAGCCCCTGGGCTTGCTGTTTGCCCTGGTTGCCGGCTGCCTGTGGCCGGTGACCGCGGTGTATGCGGCCGGCTATTTGCGCGGCACCGACGAAAAACACCAGACCCGCTTCTTCGTCTGCATGGCGGTTTCCATTGCCGCAGCCCAGTGCATCGCCCTGGCCGGCAACCTGTTCACGCTGTTTGTGGGCTACGAAATCCTCAGTCTGGCCACCTGGCCACTGGTCATCCACAAGGGCACGGATGAAGCCCGCCGCGGCGGGCGCACCTATCTGGCCTACCTGCTGCCCAGTTCGGTCGCCCTGCTCCTGCCAGCGATCATCATCGTCCAGCAGACCGTCGGCAGCACCGCGTTTACGCCCGGGGGCCTGCTGCGTAACAGCGGATTCGGCCCGATTGGTCTGGGCCTGCTGTACGCGATGTTCCTGTTCGGTATCGGCAAGGCGGCGTTGATGCCACTGCACCGCTGGCTGCCTGCGGCGATGGTGGCGCCCACGCCCGTCAGCGCGCTGCTGCACGCGGTCGCGGTGGTGAAAGCCGGGGTGTTCTGCGTGCTGAAAATCACCCTCTACATCTTTGGCATCGATGTGCTGGATCAAACCGGCGCCAGTACGCCGCTGATCTATGTCGCGGCCTTCAGCATGATTGCCGCATCGCTGGTTGCACTGCATGCCGACAACCTCAAGCGCCGCCTGGCCTATTCCACGGTCAGCCAGCTGGCCTATGTCACGCTGGCCGCGAGTCTGGCCAGCGCCGCGGCCGTCTATGGCGGCAGCCTGCAGATCCTGATGCATGCGTTCGGCAAGATCACGCTGTTTTTCTGCGCTGGCGCGATCTATGTCGCCAGCCACAAGACCCTGGTGTCGGAGCTCGACGGTCTGGGCCGGCAGATGCCGCTGACCTTTGCGGCCTTCACCCTGGGCGCACTGTCGATCATCGGCCTGCCGCCCCTGGGCGGCGCCTGGACCAAATGGTGGTTGATGGTTGGCGCGCTGGACGCAGGCCAGGCCTGGCTGCTCGGGGTCCTGGCGCTCAGCACCCTGCTCAATATCGCCTACCTGCTGCCGATTCCGGCCCGCGCCTTTCTGGCCGGCAACGGGGGCTGGCACTGGCGTGAGGCACCCTGGGCCTGTGTCCTGCCCCTGAGTCTGACCGCCCTGGCGAGTCTCGCGCTGTTTTTCTGGATGCCTTTGAGCAAGGAGCTGGCCACGATGAGCGGGGTCACACCATGAATCGTGCCGCACGTTGGGCCCAGGGCCTGCTGGTGCTGGCGTGCCTGGCCAGCCTGATTGCCGGTTTTCTGATCGAGCACCATCCGCATTTCGCGGTCGAGGCCTGGCCCGGTTTTTTTGCCCTGTTCGGCTTTCTGGCCTACTGCGGTATCGTCCTGGGGGCCAAGCGACTGCGCCCCTGGTTGCACCGGCCGGAAGATTACTACGACGGCCCACCGACCGAGGTGAATGCGGCCGCGCCGCAGGCGCCACAGGATGACCGCCATGACTGAATGGCTCGCGCACCCCGGTTATCAACTCATCATCGCCGGCCTGCTGGCCGCCGGCCTGGGACGGCGTCTGGGTGGCGCGGTGGGTCTGGTCGCCCCGCTGGTGGCAATCGCCAGCCTGTGGGCCCTGCCCGATGGCCATAGCCTGTACGCGCAGATGGCCGGCTATCAGATTCAGCCCCTGCGCCTGGACCGCCTGAGCTTTATCTTTGCGCTGATTTTCCTGATCGCCAGTTTTCTGGGCCAGCTGTTCGCCCTGCCGGAAAACCGCCGCGTGCTGCGTGGCGCGGGTCTGGTTTACGCCGGCGCCGCCGTGTCCGCCACCCTGGCCGGCGACCTGATCAGCCTGTTCATCCACTGGGAATTGACCGCCCTGGCCTCGCTGCTGATCATCTGGGACGGTCAGACCAAGCCCGACGCGGCGCATATCCGCGCCGGTCTGCGTTATTTCCTGTTGCAGATTCTGTCCGGCCTGCTGCTGCTGATCGGCGCGGTCATCTGGATCCGCAGTACCGGACATACCCGCTTCGAACACCTGGGCCTGGATGCTCCCGGCGGGATCTGGATTTTCTTTGCCTTCGGCATCAAATGTGCCTTTCCGCTGCTGCACAACTGGCTGCAGGACGCCTATCCCCGCGCCTCGGCCGCCGGCACGGTGATGCTGTCAGCCTTCACCACCAAGCTGGCGATTTATGCGCTGGCGCGCGGTTACGCCGGCACCGAAATACTGATGTGGATCGGCGCCACGATGACGGTTTTCCCGATCTTCTTCGCGGTACTGGAAAATGATCTGCGCAAGGTGCTGGCCTACAGCCTGAACAACCAGCTGGGCTTCATGGTGGCGGGCATCGGCATCGGCACCGCGCTGGCCCTGGATGGCGCGGCCGCGCACGCCTTCGCCCATATCCTGTACAAGGCGCTGCTGTTCATGGCGATGGGTGCGGTGCTGCATCAGGTCGGCACGATCAAGGCCTCCGAGCTTGGCGGCCTGTATTCCTCGATGCCCTGGACCGCGCGTTTCTGCATCATCGGCTCCCTGTCGATCTCGGCGTTTCCGTTGTTCTCCGGTTTCGTCACCAAATCGATGATCCTGAGCGCCGCGGCGATCGAGCACCAGTTTGGCCTGTGGCTGGTCCTGCTCTTTGCGTCGGCCGGGGTGCTGGATCATTCCGGCATCAAGGTGCCCTACTTCAGCTTCTTCGCCCACGATTCCGGCAAGCGCTGCGCCGAAGCGCCCTGGCCGATGTTGCTGGCGATGGCCCTGACCGCGGCCCTGTGCATCGCGATCGGCGTCTATCCGCAGGCTCTGTACGCCTTGCTGCCCTTCGGCTCGGATTACAGCCCCTACACCCCCGAGCATGTAGTGGGCCAGTACCAACTGCTGTTCTTTGCCGGTCTGGCCTTCGTCACGCTGGTGCGACTGGGCTGGTACCCGGCGGAGATTCGCGGCATCAATCTGGACTTTGACTGGTTTTACCGCCGGGCCGCCCCTTGGCTCTGGCAGGGCTTGTACGCTGTTTTCCTGCGCCTGGACGCGGGGCGGACAACGCTTGTGCAAGCCGTTCAGCGCCGCGGCCAGCGCTACCTGGCACAGGCCTTTACCGAACAGGAATTGAGCGCGGTCTGGCCCTTGTCCACCGGCGCGGCCCTGCTGCTGATTCTGCTCGGCGTGTGGCTGTCCAAACTGCTTTAGCCCACCGGCACGGCACTCGTTCGGACTGGCCTAAGCGACCGGTAGCCCCTGCGCCCGAGCCTGCTCTTGCTGGATCTTCAACACCAGATCCAGGCCGAGTACGGACTGAATCTTGGCCCACAGCACGGGGTTGCTCTGGGCGATTTTTTGCAAGCGTGCGCGCGGCCAGGCCCGCACACTGACCGGGCCTTGCGCTACCACGGTGGCGGTTGCCGGCTGACCGGTCAACAAACTCATCTCACCTATGAAACAGGGCGCATCAACGCCATGCGTCAATTGCTCATCGTGCCTTAGCGCAACCTCTCCGGCACGAAGCCAGTACAGGGAATGGGGCACCACACCCTGCTGAGTCAGCTTGGCAGCGGAGAGTTCCAGTGCTTTGGACAAACTCCAGAAGCGCAGAAACTCTGCCGGATTCAGGGCTGCGAAATGCTGCCTATACGTTTCCTGAAGGTCCTTGGGGATGGCTACCGCCTGCCGTTCACGCATGATTTTGATCACCCAGTAACCGTTGACGATGACCAGGACCGTATTCCAGGCGGCGATGTCGAACACCCCCCGGTACAGCGCATAGCAAGCGATGACGGTTTGGGCCATGGCCAGCAGGAAACGCAGCCAGAGCACATCGCGGGCCATCAGGGCCACGATTTGCAGGCTGTAGCCCAGATGAACCAGATTGTTCAGCAGGAAGCTCAGAGCCCTGCTCAGTTCAGCATCGGCCGCGACTCAAGCATCTGTCACGCTGTCTTCGGCGAGCCACACACACTGCCCCGAGGCTTGCTGCAACAGCTGCAGATAGGCTCGATGCTGCTCCTGTTCTTCCGGCGGGGTCTGCGCCAGACGTGGCGGGCCAAGGGCGGCGATCACATCAGCGACGCTGCGGGTCGGCCCGGAGGCCTGTTCCGCCGCCCCCAGAGACAGGCTGTTCTGTCCGCCCGTCAGACGCAGATACACATCGGCCAGAAGCTCGGCATCCAGCAAGGCGCCATGCAGATCACGGCCGGAATTATCCACCTCGTAACGCTTGCACAGCGCATCCAGGGAATTGCGCTGATTGGGATGCTTGTTGCGGGCGAGCTTGAGCGAATCAATCACCTGACCCGGCGGCGGCCAGTCCCCTGCCCGGCCGCAGCGATTGAACTCGGCGGCCAGAAAACCCATATCGAAATCGGCGTTGTGGATGACCAGATTGGCATCGCCGATAAACTCCAGCAGGGCATCCGCAATACCGGAAAACGGTGGTTTGTCGCGCAACTGCTCCATGGTGATGCCATGCACCGCGGCCGCGCCCTGATCGATGCTGCGCCCCGGGTTGCAGAATTCATGGAAACTCCGCCCGGTAATCCGCCGATCAAAGATTTCCAGACACCCGACTTCAATGATGGAATGCTCCGCCGGATCCAGACCGGTGGTTTCGGTATCCAGTACGATCTCGCGATCACTCATGCGCTGGCCCTGGCCTGCTGCATGCCCTGCCGCGCCAGTTCATCGGCCCGTTCGTTGCCGGGATCACCGCTATGGCCCTTGACCCAGTGCCAGACCACCTGATGCCCGCTGGCCACTTCGTCCAGGGCCTGCCACAGGTCCTGATTCTTCACCGCCTTGCCGGCCGCGGTCTTCCAGTTCTTGCGTTTCCAATTGGCCAGCCACAGCGTGATCCCCTGCCGCAGGTACGTGGAATCGGTGTAGAGATCCACCGCGCACCCCCGTTTCAGGGTCGCCAGGGCTTCGATAGCCGCCTGCATTTCCATCCGATTATTGGTCGTATGGGCTTCCCCACCGCAAATCTCCTTGGTCTTGCCGCCATAGCGCAGGCTCGCGCCCCAGCCGCCCGGTCCTGGATTGCCACTGCAGGCCCCGTCGGTGTAGATCGTGACTCGGCTCAAGCATCCGCTCCAGTGGAAAAAGGCACCACGGTACCGGAACCAACCCGGGCACTCTGTCGGGTGCTGGGCATGCGCTGACCGTTTACATTGGCGGCGGCGCGTTGCCAGACCGGACTCAGCAGGGGATTCACCGGAATGCGCCGCTTGCGCGCATGGACCAGATAAGTCGGCGCAAAAAATCCCGCGATTGGCTTCAACCAGCCCAGATTGGCCGGCGCGCCGGGACCGAAGCGCTCACATTCCACCACTTCGTAGTCCAGCAGGCGCAGCCAGTCCTGAAGTCGACCGGAACTGAGCAGACGCTGCCGGGCGGGCAAGGCGGGATACCAGGGCAGCAGCCGCTGCCGCCACGCCCACCAACTGTGTGGATTGAAACCCAGAACCAGCAATTGTCCGCGCGGGGTCAGCGCCGCGTCGACTTCACGCAGCAAACGGTGAGCCGATGGCGCGGACTCCAGCCCATGAGCCAGCAAGATCGCATCCACGCAATTCGGCGCCAGCGGCAAGGCCGACAGATCGCAGATCACCTGCGCATCGCCACCCGCACCGATGACCCCGGTACGCCAGTGCGAGGCCGCGCTCAGCAAATCCTGGCCCCAGGTTCCGATCTGCAACAAAGTCCGGCCAAACAGCCGGGGCAGCGCGGTCTCCAGACGTCGCCGCTCCGCCTCCAGCACCAGTTGACCACGGGCACTGTCCAGCCAGACTTCAGCAGTAGCACGGGTTTTCATGCAGAATATTCCATGTGTTTCGTATCCACTGCGCAAACTGACGATGTACACCATCGCGGGCATTCCCGCATTTGTCGACAATTATATGTGGGCTCTCCACGATAATGCAGGTCACTGCTACGTGGTGGACCCGGGCGACGCCGAGCCGGTCGAGGCCTGGTTGCGCGCGCATGCCCAGGAGCTACGGGGCATTCTGATCACCCACCACCATCCGGACCACACCGGCGGCATCGCGCAGTTGCTCCGCCACCGCCAGATTCCGGTTTACGGCCCCGATAATCCAACCATCCGTGGCATCAGCACGGCCTTGCGCGATGGTGATGAACTGCTCCTGCCGGGCCTTGAGCTGCGCTTCAGGGTGCTGGCCGTGCCCGGCCATACCCTGGACCACATCGCCTTCTTCAATGCCGAACAGGGCATTTTGTTCTGCGGCGACACCTTGTTCAGCTGCGGCTGCGGCCGACTGTTCGAGGGCAGCCCGGAGCAAATGCACGCTTCGCTGCAGAAGCTCGCCGCCTTGCCGGGAACCACGCGGGTGTATTGCACCCATGAGTACACCCTGGCCAATATGCGCTTCGCCACCGCGGTCGAACCCCATAACACCGCCTTGATTGAGGCGCAGCAGGATGCCGAACGCCGCCGCGCCAATGCGCAACCCACGCTGCCCAGTGATATCGCGACTCAACGTGCGATCAATCCGTTTCTGCGCTGCGAAGCCCCGGAGGTGATTCGCAACGTGCAGGCCCGCAACCCGGACGCGAAAACCCCAACTGACATATTCGCTGCGCTGCGCAGCTGGAAGGACCGGTTTTGAATCGATTCAACACGTTCGGGCTGGCGCTGATCCTGTGCCTGTGCGGCCCGGCAGGCGCAAGCTCTGCTGGCAGCGAGGATTTCTGGCAATGGCTGGCTCCCCAGCTTCATCTCAGCGAGCTGGAGCACCCGCAGATCGACTACTGGGAGGCCCGGCACCGGCGGCGGTTTACCGAACTTGAGGTGATCATCAGCAAGGGCAGCGTATTCCTGTATCCGCTGGCGCTGGCCGTGCGTGACCGTGACATGCCCATGGAACTGGCCCTGCTGCCGATCATCGAAAGTCATCTGAATCCATCCGCGGTATCGAACAGCGGCGCCCGGGGGCTTTGGCAAATCCTCCCTTCCACGGCCAAACACCTGGACCTCAAGCATGACTGGTGGTTTGACGAAAGTGCCGATTTCAACCGTTCCACCGAGGCTGCGCTCGACTATCTGAGTTACCTGCATGACCGGTTTGGCGGCTGGCCGCTGACGCTGGCTGCGTACAACGGCGGCGAAAGCCGCGTCCACCGGCAGATGCGCGAGCACAAGCGGCGCGACATGCCGATCGACTTCTGGACCCTTGAGCTCCCCAAACAAACCCGCGCGTACATCCCCAAGCTGCTCGGTCTGGCCCGGGTGCTGCGCGACCCGCAGGGCCTCAAACTCCCGGCGATCAGAACCCAAAGGCAGTTTGTCCGCTTGCCGACAGGTGGACCGCTGGATGTGGCGCAAGTCGCCGAACTGGCCAAGGTGAGCGTCGCCGAAATCTATCAACTCAACCCGCAGTTGCTGCGCTGGACGACGCCACCTCAGGGACCGCATGCGGTATACCTGCCACGCAGCGCCGCGCCGCGCTTCAAGGCTGCCCTGCAGAAACTGCCCGCGGGACAGCGCCGACACTGGCAACGCTATGTGGTCAAAAGCGGTGACAGCCTGGGCCAGATTGCCCTGGATCAGGGCAGCAATGTCACTTTGATCAAGCGATTGAATCAACTGGATAGCGACCGGCTGAAACTCGGACAGATTCTGATCCTGGCCAATCATGCCCAGTTGCTGGATGACAAAACCCTGGCCGCGGCGCGAAACCGTGACCGGGTGAGCTATGCCAGCCGTCCAATCATGGCCGGTTACCACGAAGTGCGGAGCGGCGAATCGCTGTGGTCGATTGCGCGGCGCTACGGCAGCAGCGTGGAGATTTTGCGCCACCAGAACAATTTGAGCGCGGTGGATAATCTATTTCCGGGTCAGCTGATCCGGATCGGTAACGCCGACACGCGCCAGCGCATCTACTACGAAGTACGCCCCGGTGACATGTTGTCCTTCATCGCCGAACGCTATCGAGTCAGCGTCCGGGAAATCCGCAGCTGGAATAATCTGTCCGGAACCTTGTTGCATCCCGGACAGACACTGGAATTGCGCCTGCCGCTGGAAACCGGTTGATCGCTGCGACGTGCAGGCACCGCCCGGCCGCCTCACTTATCCGGCGTGAGCACACGATCACGCCAGCTGATGTCCGGAACGCAACTTGCACTGAGCCATCCAGGGAGTTTTTCCACCCCGCTGATCGTCATTCACATAGTGTTGTGATGATCGGGACGGTAAACTTGCCCCCCCGTTCGTGGTCCAAGCCGTCTGGCCAACCGCGAGTGACAGAGCCACCACCTACCGAACACGGACCGTAGCCCGAACTTATGGCAATAGCGCGCGCTGGCATCGTTTGTCTCTGTGCACTTTCCTGGCTGAACCCGGCCTGGGGAAATGACGACCACTATTCAGAACTCCGCCAACTGGATGAACAGATTCAGGGACTGAAACAACAAGCTCTGCAACTGGAGCTGGATTATCAGGCCTTGCAGGATAGTCACCTGTTTCCTGCGCAGCAGCAGCTGCGGGTGTTCCTCACCATGGAAGTGTTTGATTTCAACCTCAACGCCGTGGAACTGAGCGCCGATGGCGTGGAGCTGGCCGTCCATCAGTACACGCCGCGTGAAGTGTATGCCTTGCGCAAGGGCGGAGCACAGGAACTGTATCTGGGCAATGTGTCACCGGGCGTGCACTCGTTGCAGGCGCGTTTCATCGGCCAGTTCGAGGACTCCTCGGCAGCGGATGAGGTGTATGAAAAGACCATTGAAGTGTCTTTTCGCAAGTCGACTAAAGCCAACTGGCTGGAGTTGAAAATCGACCGCAGTCGGGGCAAGGCGCTGACGGTCCGGGTATTCCAGCGCGAGACCAGCCAATGACGCTTCTATCCCGTGGCCCTGGGCAGTGGGGCTTGCCGCGCATCATGTTTAGCCTCTTCACCGGCCTGGGACTGGTGAGCACTGCTGCGGCTTACGAACCCAGACAAGCCAACTTCGAATTCAATCGGGCCCTGTTCGCCCACTACAGCCAGGATCATTTCAGCGCTGCGGCGATTGCTCTGGGCGAGTACCCGGACCCCGCGCAGATGGATTCCGACAGCCGGGTTTTCATTGTCGACAATCTGCTCAGTTATGGCTTGTACCGTGACGCCCTGCGGCATTTCCGAACCTTGATCAAGGCCGGCGAACTGCCGGCCAAAATCCGGGCCGACCTCTGGCTCAAACTGGCTCGCTATGAATACGAGCGGGGCTATTTCGACGCCGCACAGACCACGTTGACGGAAATGCGCGTCGATGTCGGCGGGCGTCGCCAGCGCACCGAACGAGCCCAGCTGCTGGCCCAGATACAGTTACAGGACAATCAGGCCGAAGCAGCGGTGGACACCCTGCTCAGCGGGCGGGTCTACGCGAAGAACGATTTTGCCCGCTACAACCTGGGCGTTGCACTGATCACTTCGGGCGATATCCGGCGCGGCCGCCGCGAACTCGACAAGCTCGGTCTGGGCGTGGTCAATGACCCGGTCGAGCATGCGCTGCGCGATCGAGCCAATCTGGTGCTGGCGTACAACTACCTGGCCGAGGCCAAAGGCGCATCGGCCAAACCGATCCTGAAACGGATTCGCCTGGAAGGCCCCTATTCCGACGAGGCCCTGCTCGGCCTGGGTTGGGCGGAAATCGCCGCCGACAAGGCCGAAGTCATTCGTCAGACGGATCTGAGCACCGATGACACCATCGGCGGTGTGATCGGCACCATCCTGCGCCCCGGTCGGGTGAATGAAGACCTGCGCGCACGTCTGGGCATGCTCCGCAGCGGCAGCACCGCCGAATCGCAGGATGCGCGTTTCCGCAAGGCGCTGGTGCCCTGGCTGGAGCTGGACGGGCGCGACCCCAAGAAACCCGCGGTGCTGGAAGTCCAGCTGGCCATTCCCTATGCCCTGGACGCCCTGGGTCAAACCGAACGCGCCCGCGGCTTCTATGAACGCGCCGTGGAGCGTCTGGAACTGGGCCGTACCGGACTCGACAAAGCCATCGACGGCATTCTCAGCGGACGCATGATCGAAACCATGATTCGCCGCGAACTGGACCGCGCGTCCGGCTGGAACTGGCGCCTGCGCGATCTGCCCGACGCGCCTGAAACCTATTATCTGGCCGAGATTCTGGGCGAAAACAAATTCCAGGAAGCGCTGAAAAACTATCGCGACCTCAAACAGCTGCAACGCCGCCTGGCCCGGCAACGCAGTCGAGTGCAGGACAACAGCGGCGGCGCCAATATGGCCACGGTGCCACCGCGTGAGCTGTTTCGTCAGAAACTCAAGGATCAGCCCCCGTTGTGGGCAAACCTGACTGCCGACTTGCGGCTGGAAACGCGGCTGGGACGCTATCCACGGAATGAAACCCTGGAAGGCCTGCTGGCCTGGACCTATCGCTACGCGCCCAAACTGAATTTACGCCTGGCGGCCAGCCACGGTGCATTCGATCAGACTACCTCACCCGATGTGCAGGCGCTGCTCGCCCGCATCGATGCGCTGCTCAGTGACATCAACAGCGTGATCCGCCAGCAGCGCGGCTTGCTGGAAAAGATTGCCGTGTCGGAGCTGGAAGCCCACAAGGCCTTGCTCACCCGGTATCTGATTGACGCGCGCTTCGCCCTTGCCCGGCTGTACGACGAGGCTCAGACCGGGGAGTCCAAGGAATGAAACTGAAGCTCTCCATTGCCCTGAGTACCGTGGCCTGCGTGGTCGCTTGCGCGACCCCGTATGACCCCAAGCAACACGAGAACATCAGCACGCTGAGCCGCAACGACGCCACCCTCAACGAGCTGCTGCCTCCGCCTGCGGAACCCGCGGCTGAAGCGACGGCGACGGCGACGGCCACGCCCAAACCCGCCAAACCGAGCCGCTCAAGCCAGGACCAGGACTACGTCGATGCCCAGGCGACGCAAAAAGCCATCGAGAACTACCGCAAGATTCTTGAGCTTTCGCCGGATAATCGGATTGTCAAATGGGAAGCCCAGCGCCGTCTGGCCGATCTGCAGGTCGAGGTCAGCGAGTTGGACCCGCAAGCCCAGTCCAAGGGTCTGGCCAACCCGGCAAACTCCATCGATCTGTACAACAGCTTGCTGGATTCACGTCCGGACGATCCTGCCAATGATCGTATCCTGTATCAGCTGGCGCGGGCCTATCAGAATACCGGGCAGGTTGACCGGGCGATTGAATCCCTCGGCGAGCTGACCACGGCCTTTCCGCAAACCAGCCTGTGGACCGACGCTCAGTTCCGCCGCGCCGAGCTGCTGTTCAACCGCCGGGACTACGCCGACGCCGAGAACGCCTACGCTCAAGTCCTGGGCAAGGGACCGGAAAACGCCTATTTCGAACAGGCCCAGTACAAGTACGGCTGGTCCATCTTCAAGCAGGAACGCTACGCCGATTCCCTGAAAAGCTTCATCACGATCCTGGACCGGGAATTGCCCGTCGGTGCGGTCGAAAATCTTGAAGCCACACTGGAAGTGGTCCCGCGGGCGCAACGCGAACTGGTGCGTGACGTGCTGCGGGTGGTGTCCCTGAGCTTCTCCTACCTGGGCGGCGGCCAGGCCATTACGGATTTCCTGAAAGGCCAGCCCCCACGCAGCTTCGAGCCGGTGCTGTACGAAAACCTGGCCACGCTGTTCCTGGACAAAGGGCGTTTTGATGACGCCGCCCGGGCCTACTCCGCCCTGGCCGATCGCAGCCCGACTCATCCGCTGGCGCCCAAATTCCAGGCCAAGGTCATCGATGTCTACGACCAGGCTGGATTCGGTGATCTGGTCCTGCAGGCGAAGGTCGACTATGTCGAAAAATATGATCTGGACCAGGTCTACTGGACCGTGCATGACCGCAAGGACTCAGCCGAAGCTTACGAGCTGCTGCGCAGCAATATGGAAGAGCTGGCCCGACATTGGCATGCCAGCGCCCAGAAGCAGTCGGCCGCAGAGCCCAAAGCGGCGCTGTTCGAAAGGGCCACCCAAACCTACGCGCGCTACCTGACCCGCTTTGGCGATGCCGACAACCGCCCGGAAATCAATTTCCTGCTGGCCGAGGCGCATTATCAGAATGGTGATTTCGAGCCCGCCGCGCAGGAATTCGAGCGCACCGCCTGGGAATATCCCGCTCATTCCCGCTCTGCCGAAGCCGGCTACGCCGCCGTGCTGTCCCGGCAAAACCGGATTGAGGGCAGCGTGGAAGCCGCCCGGATCCAGCGGGTTGAAGAGTCGGTCGCGACCTCGCTGCGCTTCGCTGACAGTTTCACCGCCCATCCCGAGCAGGCCAAGGTGCTGATGCGGGCCGCGGAAGATCTGTACAGCATCAAGGCCGCGGATCGGGCGATCGAAGTGGCCTTGCGGGTAACCGGTCTGCGTACCCCTGGCGCGCGGGCCTTGCAGGCACCGGCCTGGACCCTGGTGGGCTACGCGCACATGGACCAGAAACGCTACGCGGATGCCGAACAGGGTCTGAGCCAGGCGCTGAAGATCACCAGCGCACAGGACCCGAAACGCGCTGAAATCCAGGAAAATCTCGCCACCGTCATCTACCGCCAGGGCGAGGAAGCCCGCAGCGCCGATGACTACCCCAACGCGATTGGCCATTTCCTGCGGGTCAAGGCGGTACTGCCGGGTAGCAGTCTGGCGGCCGCCGGCGAATTCGATGCGGCCGCCGCCCTGATCACCCTGGAAGACTGGCCGCGCGCCGCCCAGGTCCTGCTCAGCTTCCGGCAGAATTATCCGCAGCATCAGCTCCAGGCGGAAGTCACCCGTAAACTGGCCGGCGTCTATCTCAAGGACGGTAAAGAACTGCTGGCGGCCGCGGAGTTCGAGCGCATCGCCCGCAGCCCGCTGGAACCCGGCCCAGCCCGACAGGAAGCCGCCTGGCAAGCCGCGACCTTGTACGATGGCGTCCAGGCTGCCGCACAGGCCGAAGCCGCCTACGCCTACTTCGTCGCCCAGTACCAGCAACCGTATAGTCAGGTCTTGAAGGCCCAGGAACGGCTGATTGAAATGACGCAGGCGCGCGGCGACACAGCCGCCAACCGACGCTGGTTGCAGGCCTTGATCGCCAGCGAACAGCGCGCCGGTGTTCAGTCGACGCCGCGTAGCCGTACCCTGGCCGCTCAAGCCAGCCTGACACTGGCCAATGACGCCCGCGAGCGGTTTGAGCGGGTGGCGATCACCGCTTCGCTCAAGCGCAGCCTGCCGCTGAAAAAAGCCGCTATGGATAAAGCCCTGGCCGCCTATGCCCAGGTGAATGCCTATGCTATCGCCCAGTACACGACCGAGGCGACCTTCCGAATCGGTGAGCTTTACGCAAATTTCTCACGCAGCTTGCTGAAATCGGAACGTCCTCGCGGGCTGTCCGAACTGGAACTGGAGGAGTACCAGTTCCTGCTTGAAGACCAAGCCTTCCCACTCGAAGAACAGGCCATCGCCATCCATGCCCAGAATAGCCGCCGTACCCTGGATGAACTGTACGACGAGTGGGTCCGGGCCAGCTACCGTGCGCTGGCCAGCCTTCTTCCAGCCCGTTACAACAAAATCGAACGCAGTGAGGTGACGCTTGAAACCCTGGATTAAGCGCAGCCTGCTACTGGTCTGGATTGGCACGCTGAGCGCCTGTGCCATCAGCCCCAAGGCCGATACCGATGTCGCGGCGACGACCACGCCGACTCTGCCGCCTGAATACGCCGCCGCGCTGGAGCTGCTGGAGCGTGAACAGTGGAATGCGGCCGAAGCCGCGTTGCTGGCCTACGCCGCCAAACACCCGCGGCAAAGCAGCCCGCAGGTCAACCTGGCCCATCTGTACAAGCGCAGTGGTCGTGACGAACAGGCCAAAGCCGCCTTGCAAAAGGCCCTGCAGATCAACCCCAAACAGGCTGCGGCGCACAATTTGCAGGGCATCTATGCGCGTGACGCCGGCGATTTTGCCGCGGCAAAGAAAGCGTACCAGACGGCCATTGCGGCCAATCCGCGCTATCCCTATGCGCATCTGAATCTGGCCATTCTATGGGATCTGTACTTGCACAATCCAAGCGCCGCATTACCCCATTACGAGCAATATGCGACCCTGATCGGCGCAGAAGCGCTGGATCAGGAAGTCAAAAGCTGGATAGCCGATGCCCAGCGTCAAGCCCAGGGAGGCGGATAAGCGAGATGAAATATTGCAGCGCAACAAAGAGGGGCTTATTATACGCCGCACTGATATTTGCGGCCCCTTTCGCTCAGGCTCAGGACCCCGTTGAGCTGGGTGGCACCACCATCATTGGCGACCGGGAACTTCCTATCGGTCTGTACATCTCACCCTGGCGGAGTGCCAATCCGGAAGGTGGTATCGATCGGCCCTCGCGGTACATCGATGTCGGCAGCCAACCGTTGGACCCGGAAGTTTTTCAGCGCCAGGTGGAATACCTGGATGCTCTGGATGCCGCAGCGCGGCACAAATAAACACCCTAAGGATAGATCATGGAATTCATGACAGTTGTGGCTCGGTTCTTCCAGGAAGGCGGGTTATTCATGTACCCGATTGTCGCCATGTTGGTTTTTGGTCTGGCGATCGCTATAGAGCGCAGCCTGTATCTGCGCAGCACGCGGATTCAGAACCGCAAGACCTGGGAGGCCGTGGCCCCGCTGGTCAGCGCCGGTCGCTACGACGCCGCCCTGGCCCAGGCCGAGGAGTCCAAGGCCTCGCTCGCCCGGGTCATGAGCTACGGCCTGGCCCGGATCAAGACCGCGCGCCGGCGGGACGATCTGGAAATGGCGATGGAAGAAAGCCTGATGGAAGAGTTGCCGCAACTGGAGCGGCGCACGCCCTTCCTGCAGGTGTTCGCCAATGTGGCCACCCTGCTCGGCCTGCTCGGCACCATCATCGGCCTGATCCAGGGCTTTACCGCCGTGGCCAGCGTCAACCCGGCAGAGAAGGCCAACCTGCTCTCGGCGTCCATTTCGGTAGCCATGAACACCACGGCATTCGGCCTGATGTGCGCCATTCCGCTGCTCCTGATCCACGCCTGGCTTCAGGCCAAGACGACGGAACTGGTCGACAGCCTGGAAATGGCCACGGTCAAATTCCTGAATCAATTTTCCGAAACCCAGAACGCCCAGGAATAGGCCCCCGCCATGAATGCGCGTTGGCGCCGTCACCGGCTCCGCCAAGAGCCGGCGGAAATGAACATCACGGCTTTCATGAACCTGATGGTTATTCTGGTTCCGTTTCTGCTCATCACGGCGGTGTTCTCGCGCCTGGCGATCCTGGAACTGGATTTGCCCAGCCCGGACACCCAGCCCAGCGATGAGGAGCCCAAACAGCAACTCACGATCACCGTGCGTGAAACAGGCATCACCGTGAGCGACCGTGATGGCGTGATCAAACCCATCCCGCGGGTCGCCGGCGGCTACAATCTGCCCGCACTCACTGATCTGCTGCTGTTGATCAAGGACAAGATTCCGCAGGAGCAAAGCGCGACCCTCCTGCTGGAACCGCAGATCAATTACGACACCGTGATCCAGGTCATGGATGCGGTACGGATTGCCACGACCGAACACACCGGCGATACCAAGGACCGGATTCTGTTCCCCGCCATCGCCCTGGGCGATGCGCCACGCTCAGATCGCAATGAGGAGCCCGCGCTTTGAACCAGACCCGCAGGGCCAAACGCATGGAGATTCGCGCCAAGCGGAAATCCCAGGTCGCGTCGATGAACCTGGTGTCCTTGATGGACATCTTCACCATCCTGGTGTTTTTCCTGCTCGCCCAATCCTCGGCGGTCGAGGTTCTGCCCAATACCGACAAGCTGGAGCTGCCCGAGTCGCTGGCCGAAGAGCATGCCCGGGAAACCGTGCTGGTGATGCTGACGGCCCAGGACATCCTGGTAAACGGCCGGGTCGCCATGAGCATGGCCGCCGCCCAGAACAGCCCGGACGCGGAACTGGCGCCGCTGCGCAAGGTTCTGGAAGAGCAGATGCAGCGGGTGGTCAAGGTGGGCGATGGCGACGAAGCTGATCGCGGTGAAATCACCATCATGGCGGACAAGAACCTGTCCTTCGCCTTGATCAAGAAGGTCATGCTGACCTCCACCAAAGCGAATTATGGCCTGTTGTCATTTGCAGTCCTGCAACGTGACCAGAGTACCGTTCAACTCGGAGCAGACGAGTGACTACCGTCGCAATGTCCCGCAACAACTGGGCGGAGATCGAGCGTGATGACAGCCGCTTTCATCGCACCCTGCTGCTGGTCGCCTTCCCGTTCATCCTGCTGGGCATCCTGATCCCCCTGTGGGAACTGGCCGGCCTGCAGGAAGGCGGCGGCGAAGTGCTGTCCGAGCGTTATGCGGAATTGCTGATCCAGTCCGCCGGCGAAAAGGAAAAACCGGAACCGGAACCCGTCGTCGAACCGGCGGTGGAAGAGCCCGAGGCGGAGCCTGAGGCAGAAGCAGAGCCTGAACCGGTTCCGGAAACCCCGGAGCAAACGGCCAAGCCCGAACCCGAACCCCAGCCAGTCAAGCCGGTGGATGCGCGCCAGCAGGCCCGCGAAAAAGTGCAGAAGAACTTCGCCAGCGCGTTCAACAGCCTGGACTCGCTGCGCGAGCAAGCGCC